>JBFWKZ010000048.1:0-15932 GCA_050252415.1 Oscillospiraceae bacterium
CGTCCTGCATATAATGAATTCATATATTATGAATTTGCCCCAGGCGGCCATGGAGGGATAAAATATGGCGGATAAAAGCTACGTGTTTGATGTCAATCCGGCGGAGCAGCCGGTTGACCGCGGCGACAATCATTTCCGGGAGGCGGTCCGTATCGGCGGAGATCCGGAGAGCAGATATTGGAACCCGCAGTCGCAGCCGCTTGAGAACCGGCCGGACCGGCTGCAGGATGTTGCGGCGCGTCTGACGCGGCTCGAAAAAGAGCTGGAAGAAATCCGTGAATTTCTGAAAAACTGCCGCCGCGCCTGAGCGGGAAGATTCGACAGGTATGGCGGCGCGCGCCGCTGTGTGATCACACCTATGATTTTGAGGAGGGCCTTATGCGTATCGGTTATGCCTGCCTGACCCTTGGGGTGCCGGGGACGGACCTCCGGCGCTGCCGCATCGAAAATGCCGATGAGGAGAGGCTCTGCGCGCTCATTTCCCACAATCTGGACGCGCTGCAAAATATGCTCGCCTACAATCGTCAAAACGGCATCGGCCTGTTTCGGCTCAGCTCCGATATCATCCCGTTTGCCTCGAGCCCTAAAAACACGCTGGCCTGGGACAGGCTGTTTGAAGAAAAGCTGAGCGCAATCGCGCGGTTTGTCCGCGAAAGCGGGATGCGCCTGTCCATGCACCCGGGACAGTATACGGTTTTGAACGCCCCCGACGAGTCGTGCGCCGCGCGCGCGGCGGCGGACCTCAGGTATCATGTCCGGCTTCTGGACAGCCTGGGCCTTGACGCGCGGCACAAGGTCATCTTGCACCTTGGAGGCGTTTACGGCGATAAAAAAACGGCCAAAGCGCGCTTTTGCAGGCGTTTCGGCGAGCTTCCCGATGCCGTCCGGCAGCGGATCGTCATTGAAAACGACGACAGGGCCTATCACATCGGCGATGTTCTGGAGATCGGGACGAAGCTCTCTATCCCGGTCGTATACGACAATCTGCACAACGCGGTCAACGGCTGTGACCGCACGATAACGGATGCCGGCTGGATCGCCGAATGCGCGAAAACCTGGCGGGAAAAAGACGGCGCGCCGAAGGTGCATTATTCGCAACAGGACAGGCTTAAACGCGCGGGTTCGCATTCGGAGCACATCGAAATCGACCCTTTTCTGGCTTTTTATCATGGCCTGGGGGACCAAAAGCCCGATATCATGCTGGAGGTCAAGGACAAAAATATCTCGGCGGTCAAATGCCGCCTGTGCACGGCGGAAGGGGAGACGTTTCCTGCCGTTTCGCGCGAATGGAACCGGTACGAATATCTTGTACTAGAGCGGTCGCCTCGGACATATTGTGAAATAAGGTCTATGCTGACAAGCCGGGGCGCGCCTGCGCCCGCTAAGTTTTACCGGCTTATTGAAAACGCCATGCGTGAGAAAATTACGGCGGAAAACGGCTATAGCGCGGCAAGGCACGTATGGGACCGCCTTGAGGCCATAGCGGACGAGCGGGAAAAGGCCGGTTTTATGAAGCTGCTGGACGGCTTTTGCAGCGGCCGCGTTTCGCTCGTCTCGGTAAAGCAGAAGCTTCTGCGCCTGGCCGCCGCCTATGGGCGGGAGGACCTGATGGCGTCCTATTACTTTATTGCGCAGCTTTATGCCGGATACGGATGACCGGCGGAAAATCTTGAAAGGAAGAGGAGCATGAGGACAAAAAAGGCGGATATGATTCTAAAGATTCTGACGTTTATCGCATTCCTTATGATGCTCGCCGTCAATGTGCTGGCGGACACGCTGCCCATAAACGGCGTTACCACGGGGGAAGTTTCGGACGCTTACCCCACGCTGTTCACGCCCGCAGGCTATACCTTCGCGATCTGGGGCCTCATCTATGCGCTGCTCGGCGCTTTTTCGCTCTATCAGCTCAGGCCGTTTAACAGCGGCGGAAGCGCGGGCGGGGTGGAGCCGCTCCAAAAAATCCGGATCTACTTCATCATTTCCTCGCTTGCGAACATTCTGTGGCTCTTTGCGTGGCACAACGGGGACATGCCGCTGACGTTTTTCCTCATCGTGATCATGCTGCTGTGCCTGATCTGGATTTCGCAGATCCTCGCCGGGGAGGCGCTCACGCCCACGGAAAAGCTGTTTATCCGGCTGCCGCTCAGCGTCTATTTCGGCTGGATCACCGTGGCGTGCGCCGCCAACCTTGCCGTGCTGCTGGTTTCCGCTGGGTGGGACGGGTTCGGCCTGCCGCCCACCGTGTGGACCGTCGTCCTCATGATCGCCGTCGTGCTGATCGGCATTGCGGTGATGACGAAAAACCGGGATGTTGCCTACGGCTTTGTTTTGCTCTGGGCCTTTGCGGGCATCCTGGTCAAACATACCGCCATGAGCGGCTTTGACGGCGAGTACCCCGCGGTCGTCATCACGGCCGTCATCTCGCTTGTGCTTATCGCGGCCGGGATCTTTATCCAGTTTTTCCCCCAAAGGCGCGCCGACCGGTAGGACGGCGGCCAAACTCTGCGAGGCTTTTTTGACAGTCTGAAGCGGCAGGCAGCTAATTTGGTTGCCTGCCGCTTATTCGCGATTAATCATGCGTCTGAAGATAGCTCTTCATCAAACGATAAATTAACCGGCTATTGACAGAAACATTTATCCTGATATAAACTCTTGCTGGGGAGTGAGGCATATGACGATAATGAGAGCATCGGAGTATCATAAAAAGATCGGTAAGATATGGCAAAACTATGATAACTGCGGTTTATATTTTGCCTGGAGAAAAATTTTAATATTTATTATGCTGGCAGAGGTTATTATTGCAAGCATCCTCGCACTGTTTACAAAAGACTTTTGCAGAGAAATACCGATGCTCTTTGGCGCAGAAAAAGTTGGGCTCTCTCAAAGCGTTTCAGTTGGGCTCTCATATTTTGTGCTCATACTTTTAACTTCTATTGTCTTAACAATTCCACATGAATTGCTTCATATCATCACTTTTCCCGGAATGTTCAGGAAAGCCGCCATTGTTATCTCTCCTTTTGCTGTCAGCGCCGCATATGACGGGTGGCAGCCCAAAAAATTAGTGTTGAAAAGCCTTCTGTGCCCGTTTATTATTTTGACACTTGTCATTTTATTTTTAAGATTTGTATTGGATACCCCCGTGATTATGTGGTTATTGTTTTTGAATACCGTTTTATGCAGCTCGGATATTTTCGCATTTTTTTATATAAGGAAAGCGGTACCCCAAAATGCTCTAATGTATGGGAATTACTATCGGTGTCAACAGAATACATAAGTCTTGGTTCTGAAAGTATATTTCGCGAATTTGGAAACCCGCAGAATAAAACGGCGATATGCGTCCCTAAAAGGGGCACATATCGCCGTTTATTGTAGCTATTATTCTTTTTCAAACGATAAGTTGGCCGGTTCTTCAGGAAGCTCGCTGCTGATATCGACATCCGTAACCGAAACATGTTTGTCAACAAGGTCAAAGGAGACATTATCCATCCATAATTTTCCGATGCCGCAGAGCAGCATGCCGATATTGATGACCGCGCTGTTTTCCGGGACATCGAGCACAACAGAATAATGGTTCCAGTCCGTATCGCCGGTTATGGCGCGGTTTTGCATATTGTCGAATTTGATCATATTCGCGGTTATGCTGTCAATCCTCATCCATAACCCGCCCCAGCCTGTCACGCCTTCGGCTTTTACAAATCCTGATAAGCGCACCCTTTTTCTAATATAGTTTTTTGCTTTGAATTGCTGCATTACGGTACCGTATTCGCCTGTCTCAAGCTCCGCACCGGTGCTTTTCAGAAGAACCGATTTTGTTCCTTTGAAAAACACTTCTCTGTCAAACGCGGCTTCAAACTTCTGCGGAGCGGTCCCTGTTACGATCCATCCGGGAATCGGCTGATTGTTTTTCAATGTGTTCACCTCATTCATATTTACCAGATTATTTATCGCGCGGCGGTATTTTCCGGGAGGCAGCCCATATACCCTTTTGAATGCTCTTGTGAACGCCTCCTGGGATTCAAACCCGCAGAAAAGGGCTGTGTCCATAATGCTGGACGTTGACGACAAAAGAAGCTTTGCCGCCACGGACAACCTTCGGCTTTGAATATGTTCCCGCAATCCCATGCCCGTCTCACGCTTGAAAATGCGTATAAAGTGGTACTTTGAAAAGCCGGACACTTTTACGATTTCATCCAAAGGGAGTTCCTCACAAAGATGCTGTTCAATATATGAAACTGTGCGCTGAATACTTTGCGAATAGTTCATCGGTCATTCCTCCCGAGTAATAGTATAATACCGGCCCAAAAAATTTTCTTGATTCGTATTGCGATAATTTTGCGATTTAATCAATTTTACGGCCGGATTTTTAAGCACATCTTATGCTGATCCTGCCGGCGGTATCGGTCAAGCCGGTTTGCCGATTTATCGGCGAGGCCGAGCTGCGAAGTCAAAGGCCGCGAAGGGACTATAAAAACAGCAAAACGGCACAGCCTCAAAGCTATACCGTTTTGCTGTAGGTTACCCGTGACCTTTGGGCTGCGGGACTTAATTCTGCAGCGTTATGTTAACTGATTTGGTCCCGGTAGGGCGCCGGGACCAGACGCACCGGGTCAAAACATGATGACCTTCGGGGTTTCCGTGAACGATGAGATCGTGGCCGTGGCGTTTCTGAGATAGAAAACCTGACAGTTGCCGTCGTCCGCCCGGTACATGCCCTGGAGCGAGGGGTAGGCATCCAGCATATGCTGCCTCGCCTCGACCCTGTCGTCCTCGACGGCAATGGCTTCGACGCGGATCCATTTTCCTCCCGCCATGCCGCAGAGCTCGATTTTTGGGTTTGCCAGCATCTGCTTCGAGACATTTTTGATCTTGCCGGTTTGAATGTAGAGCCGGTTCTCAAAAATATCCACCGTGCCGAAAGGACGGACCCTCGGCTGATCGCCCTCGACCGTCGCCAGATAATAAGTTCCGCACTGCTTTAAAAACGCATAGACTTCTTCCATAGCCGCTTCCTCCATTCAAATTGGGATTATTTACCAATGAAGCCTACTATTATTACATCACAATATGCTTAAAATTTCAAGTCAATTATGCCCATATGCAAAATTTTATTAATAATGCGTTTATTGCAGAAAAAACCAACGCAGGGGATAAAAAAGAGGCCCATCAGACGTGCGTGATGCGCCTTGTCATATCGGGCGCGATCCGCTATAATAGCGTCGTGTCCGCCGGAGCGGACAGATCCTGACAATAAGCGGAGGCACGTATGGAAATCAAAATTTTACAACTGCTGGGCGGGGCCGAAAAAGCCGAAGGGCTCACCGTGATCATCGACGTGTTTCGGGCGTTCACCACGGAGTGCTACATGATGGACAGGGGCGTGAAAGCCATCATCCCGGTCGGGGACCTGAAGCTGGCCTATGCGCTTAAAGACCGGACACCCGGTCTTATTTTGGTCGGTGAGCGGAAGGGCAAAAAGTGCGAGGGCTTCGACTATGGCAATTCGCCCGCTCAAGTCCTGCGCGCGGAGCTTCTGGGGAAGACCGCCGTCCACACGACGAGCGCCGGGACGCAGGGGATCGCAAACGCGCATAACGCAAGCGAGATCCTGACCGGAAGCCTCGTCAACGCCCGCGCGACGGCGGAGTACATCAAACGCAAAAACCCCGGCGTCGTCTCCCTGGTCTGTATGGGCTACGAGGCTAAAACCGAGGCGCGCGAGGACACGCTGTGCGCCGAGTATATCCGGAGCCTGCTGCTGGACATGCCGATGGACCCTGCGGGGTTTGCCGATGCGCTGCGCGGCGCGGGTGCGCGATTTTTTGATCCGGCCAACCGGGACGTCTACCCGGAAGAGGATTTTTGGCTGTGCGTGCAGGCCGATAAGTTCCCATTCGCCCTCCGGGTGGACCGGCGGGAGAGCGGAAACGTCATTGTCCGGGAAGACGTTTAAAACCCTCTTTCAGCTTGTCGAAAAACTATTTATTGATACAAGCACCTCGCAGAGTTTCCGTCGCGCACGACGGAAATGTATTTTAATCTGTCATTTTCGGGGGCGTGTACATGGAAATGACACTTATCATGCAGGCTGCTTACGCCTCATCGTCCACTTGTGGTGGACAATGAGGCGTAAGCAGCCTGAGAAGTATTTTTGGGCACGTACACGCCGCGCCCGAAAATGCTTTAATATTATTTCTGCGCGGTCGCGCCGAAACTATGCGAGGCTCTTTTTGCCAGACTGAAAGAGGCCGCGGCAAGACTGCCGCGGCCTCTTCGCGCGTCGCTTTCGCAGCGCTTTTTAGGAGCGATTTGCCGGGAGGGGCGCTTTATCTGTCTCGATGCAGCGGCGGAACTGCGCGAGCTGGGCGGGGGTGACGCCGGAGTAGTTCACCACCAGCGTGTGCGCAAAGCGGTGGGCGTGAAGGCTTGAAAATTCGGAGAGGCAGGCGATCTTGACGCCAAGCGCGGCGGCGCGCGCTAGAAGCGCCGTGTCCGGCAGGTCCGTATCGAGCTTCAGCAGGAAGTGCAGCCCGGCGTGCTCCTCCGCGATCGTGATTTTATCGCGATAGGGCAGCGCGTCGATCGCCGCGATGACCTGTCCGCGCAGGGCCTTATAATAATTTTTCATCCGCGCGATGTGATGCTCGAAATGGCCGCCTTTTATGAACTGCGCCAGGGTATATTGCTCAAAACCGGGCACAGTACAGGAGTAGAAGCCCAGTTTTTTGCGGTAGGCCTCCAGCAGAGCGTCCGGCAGCACCATGTAGCTGATGCGGATAGAGGGCGCGATGCTCTTGGAAAAGGTGTTCATATAGATGACGGAGCCGCCGGAGTCGATGCTCTGCAGCGTCTCGACCGGCCGGCCGGAGAAACGAAACTCGCTGTCGTAATCGTCCTCGATGATATAGCCCCCGCGGTCGTGCGCCCAGCGGAGCAGCTCGCGGCGGCGCGAGATGGGCATGACGATGCCGGTCGGATAGTGGTGGGCGGGGGAGAGGTGGACGACCGAAGCGCCGCTTTTCCGGAGCTCGGGCACCGCCATGCCCATCCCATCGAGCGGGATGAAGGCCACCTCCGCCCCCGCCGCCGTGCAGACCTGCGCGACCTTGGCGTAGCCGGGGTCTTCCAGCGCGTAGACGCGCCCGCGGCCCAGGAGCTGAACGATAAAGTTTTCCAGAACCTCGGTTCCGGCGGCGACGACGATATTCTCCGGGCGGACCGTCATCCCGCGGAAGCTGTACAGATGCTGCGCGATCGCCTCGCGCAGGGCGTAGGCGCCGTTTTGAGGCAACGGTTCCAAGAGCTTCGAGCTGCGGTCTAAAATCGTCTGCCGCATGAGGCGCGACCAAACGGAGAAGGGAAAGCTCTCGGCGTTTATCCGGTTCGTCCGCAGGTCCAGCAAAAACGCCGGGTGTTCCCGTTCCGGCTCGGGCGCGGGCTCTGGCGCCGCCGGCGGGGGCAGCCGCGCTTCGAGCTCCGCGACAAAATAGCCGGACCGCTCGCGGGTGACGATATAGCCCTCGACGGCGAGCTGGGCATAGGCGTTCTGCACCGTGATGATGCCCAGGTGCAGATGCCGCGCCAGTGCCCGCTTGCTGGGCAGCTTTTCTCCGGCGCTCAGCTTGCCGAGGCTGATATCCTGCTTTATAAAGCGGTAGAGCTGTTCATACAGCGCCGTTTTCCGGTTTTCGTCAAAGGTATAGGTCAGCATGGTATACTCCAATTTGGTATTATAAAGTAATTGCAAAATGGTTCTTTCAATAGTATCAGTTCTATTGTAATATAGCGACAATCAAATTGCAAGGGAGTTTTTGTAGTGAGACATAAACAGGTTATAAACCTGACGTTTGCGGCGATGCTGGCCGCGATGTGCTGCGTCGGCACGATGGCGATACAATTTCCGACGCTTATGGGCGGCTATATCCACCTGGGCGACTGCTTTGTCCTGCTCTCGGGATTTTTGCTCGGGCCGTTTTACGGCGCGGCGGCGGCGGGGATCGGCTCCATGCTGGCGGATATCTTTTCCGGCTATGCCCTGTGGGCGCCGGGTACGCTGATGATCAAGGCGCTGTGCGCGCTTATCGCGTGCCTTGTCTACGCCAAAGGCGGAAAAAAGACCGTATCGGCCGTTTTGGGCGCCGTTTTGGCCGAGGCTTTTATGGTGCTCGGGTATTTCGCCTATGCCGCGCTGCTTCTCGGCAACGGGCTCGGCGCCGCGGCCGAGATACCGGGCAACGCCGTGCAGGGCGTGTTCGGCGCGGCTGCGGGCGTGCTGCTTCTCAAGGTCGCGGAAAAATATCTGCCGGCGCTCCGGCGCGAGGACAGATAAAAAAAATATCCCGCTGCTTTTGCCGGGTGACCGTCAGACAGCAATTCAGCAAAACGGCACTTACGGGTATCTGCCGGGCGGGATTGAGAAGAAATACGCTGTACTCGGGACGAAAAACCGGGCACAGCGTATTTTTTGCGCTTTTTTCAACTTGTTTACGGTTTCCATTCTCATGAGGCAAAAGCGAGGCCGATAACCTCTTTCCCGGAACCTTTCATCAGTTGTAAGTACCATTTCAACATACGCCGTGTTAGAATAAACGCGGAAAACAAAGGAGGGTATTCAAATATGGAGGCTATTCTCGAAATTGATGCCTTGAGGAAATACTATGGAAAGTCCGGAAATCAGACTAAGGCGTTGGACGGAATTACTTTTCAGGTGATGCCGGGAGAATTCCTGGGGATTATGGGAAGCAGCGGCTCAGGTAAATCGACACTGCTGAATTGTATTGCTACGGTTATTCAGCCTACCGGCGGGCAAATCATTATGCAGGGGACTAAGGTGCAGTCGCTGAAGGGTGAAAAACTGGCGAACTATCGCGGCCGAAAGATAGGCTATTTGTTCCAAAACTTTGAATTGCTGGACAACCTGACCGGCCGCGAGAATATCCTGCTGCCGTTATCGCTGCATAATGTTCCGAAAGAAGAGAGCGATAAAAGGATGGCGCAGCTGGCAGACTATCTGGAGATTGCCGACGTTCTGAACAAATTTCCATCTCAGATGTCCGGCGGACAAAAACAGCGTGTGGCTGCGGCCAGAGCGCTGATTTTGAATCCGGGCATCATCCTCGCCGATGAGCCTACCGGCGCTCTGGACTCCAAAAATGCCAAGGCATTGATGGAAAAACTGGCAGGATTGAACCACGATGAAAATGCAACCATTCTTATGGTGACGCATGATTCCAACGCGGCAAGCTATTGCAAACGAATTCTGTTTATTCAAGACGGAACCATCTTCCATGAAATTCGCAAAAATATTCCTGATGAAACGCAGCAGGCCTTCTACGAACGTATTCTGAAAGTGATGGCACAGTTGGGGGGCGGCAGTGCAAATGTTCTCTGAATTGGTTGCCCGAAACAGCAGACGAAGCCGGAAGGAAAACGGCTTGTTCTTTGCCTCTTTGCTGATTTCGATTATCGCGTTTTACATCATCCTCTCCTTATCCCGGCAGGATGTGATGTTTTTCCTGAAGAAAATGGAAAGCGATGCGGTCAACCGACTTTTGGCGATGATTCCCCTGTTCTATGGCGTGACGCTGGTCATTCTGTTTTTCCTGATCTATTTTGCCAGCAAGTTTCAATTGGAACGGCGCCGGCACGAATTCGGCATGTATCTGATGCTTGGAATGCGCCGCGGCAAGCTGTTTGCGATGCTTCTGGCGGAAGATTTTCGCAGCAGCGTTATTGCGCTCCTGATCGGGCTGCCTTCGGCTGTTTTACTGTCTGAAATCATCAGCCTGGTGACGGCCAGATTTGTCGGCCTTGGCATTATCGGCCATCACTTCTCCCTGTCCCTATCTGCGGTGCTGTGGACAGCTGCCGGTTTCCTGCTCATTAAGCTGGCGGCTTTTCTTATTCTCAGCGGAAAAATCAGCCGCCGGGAGATCGGCTCCCTTTTGGCAGAGACACCGGACGGAGCCAAAAAGCAAATGCCCGGGGCTGTTTATGTGCCGGCGCTGTCAGCAGGCGCTGCGTGTCTCGGAGCGGCGTATTATCTGGCAATCAGCGGTATGGCCTGGCAGCAGCTTCAAAAAATGGCGCTCACTCTCACTTTGGGATTTTTTGGAACGCTGCTTCTGTTTTTTGGGCTGCGTTCCGTGATGGGCCTGCTTGTGAAGGAGAGAAAACGGGACAACAGGCTCCATGTCTTTAATTTCCGCCAACTCCAGGAGACTGTGATTCATCAGTCCAGCACGATGGCAATCAGTTCGCTTCTGATTCTGGCAGCCCTTTGCTGTTTCGGGGCCGGCGTCGCCCTCGCGCATTTCTACGGCCAGTCTGAAACGCACGTGTTGGATTATACCTTTGAGGACAATGGGCAGGGTGCGGCTAAAATCCGGGACACCTTGGCGGAGCATCATCTCGACACTGAATTTTCAGAGCTGTTTGAGATGAAGGTGGGATACATCCGCACAACAGAGAATTATGACAATGCGTTTGTGTTGGACTCCGTTATGGAAACACTGTCTGAGCTTCCGGAATCCGACGCACGGGATATGCTGCTGAACAATCTCAGCTATGCCGGTTATCCCCATCTGATTTCTCTGACCGGGTATAACCGGCTGCTTGAAATAGCCGGACTGCCGGCATTGGAGCTGAATGAGGGGGAAGCCGCCGTCTATATGGACAGCGAGTTCGTGTCCTATGAGGGGACACAGATACTGAATAAAGTTTTGGCGGATAAGCCGGAAGCGATGATAGATGGCGGCCTCATTCATCTGACAGGAACCGTTCAATCTACCGGTCTTGTGACAGACCGTTCCATTACGCTCTCTTTTGCGCTGATTCTGCCGGATGACGCTTTTTCCTATTATACCAAGGGTGATTTCGATAGCTATCTGAACGGCGTGCTGAGCAGCGGCGCGACCGATGGCGTCAGTCTGATGACGGCCATTTCGGAAATGAACGAAAAGCTGGATGAGACCGGGCTTTACTATGAGAGCTTTCTGCAAAACATGGGGCGGCAGATGTTCTATGTCGTTGCAGCCAGCTATATTACCATCTATCTGGCAATTATCTTCCTGATTATTGCCAATACGGTAATCGGTGTTCAATTCCTGATGGGACAGCAGAAAACAAACAGGCGATATAAAACCTTGATTCGTCTTGGAGCAACCTATGAAATCCTGTGCCGGTCTGCAAATCAGCAGATCAACTGGTATTTTGGAATTCCAACCGTTATCGCTGCTGTCAGCAGCCTGTTTGGCGTGCGCGCGCTGTTTTCGGGCCTGCTGTCGTCACGGACACAAGGCGATCTTCCCGAGCTCATGCTGGTTTCCGGCGCTATGATTTTGGCGCTTTGCGTGGTAGAATATCTCTATATGGCTGCGGTGAAGCGTTCCAGCAACAGATATCTTTTAACGCTGATGGTGCCGGAACGGGAAGAATAGCCCGCAGCAAAATGCAAGATAGGGGCGGGACGCTGTTATGAAACGAGTTGCTATTGTTGAAGATGAACCCCTCATGCGGGAAGAACTGACAGAGATGCTGCAAAAAGCCGGCTATGAAGTTGACGCGGTCGACTGTTTTGATGATGTGACAGACTATCTGACGGAGTCCTCCCCCGATATTGTGATTCTCGATTTAAATCTTCCCGCGCTCAACGGATTTCAGATTTGCCGTGAGGTAAAGCGGAAAAGCGCGATACCGATACTTATCCTGACCTCAAGAGATCAGATGCGGGATGAACTGCACGCGCTGGATTTGGGAGCGGATGAATATCTTACGAAGCCTTGCCGAAAGGAAAGGCTGCTGGCCAGGGTGTCCAATGTGCTCAAACGCTATGAAGGCCGCAACGATCTTCTGGAGGGGCCTGGGTTTCTGCTGGACCGCCGGACCTATACATTATATATTCATAACAACTCGGTCGTTCTTCCCAAAAATCAGGGAAAACTGCTGGCGGTTTTTCTCTCTCGCGGGGACCAGGCAGTCACAAAGGATGAGCTGTGCACAGCATTGTGGGGTACCGCTGAGTTTATCGATGAAAATGCGCTGCAGGTCAATCTGACACGGCTGAAAAAGACCATGGCAAGTCTTTCCATGGGACAGCAGATCATATCGGTCCGCGGCATTGGATATCGGTTGGAAGCAGAGGTGGAAAGCCGTGAAACATAAAATGCTGGTATTTCGCCGTTATCTGCCCTGGCTGCTGCTCCTTTTGGGAGTTGACGGCCTCGCGGCGCTGTTTTTGTGGCTTGCGGATGCGGAGGCATTCCGGGTATTGGTGACAGTTATCCTATTGACAACCGTTCTTTTATTTGCCGCCGTTCTTCTTGTAACAGACAATCTGGACCAAAAAAAGGTGCGGGCCTTTCAAGCGTTCCTGAACAATCCGGACACCTGTCATGAAGAAGAACTGCTGAAAGCAGTCAGCGCCTCCGAGGCAGACGCGGTGCGCTTATTGGGAACGGCTTTGCGGGAGAAGCAGCTCGCCTGCAGCCGGGTCGAGGCCGAGCTTGCCGACTATGAGGAATATGTGGAAGCCTGGGCACATGAGACAAAAACGCCGCTCTCCCTGCTGACACTGATCCTGGATAATCGAAGAGACGAAATGCCGGGTGCCGTGAGTTTTAAGCTGGACTATGTTCGGAATCGTATGCAGGAAGCTGTCAATCAAATGCTCTATTACGCCCGGCTGAAGGGTACACAGAAGGATTATCTGTTTGAATACGTCGCTATTCGTTCGTGTATCGAGGATGTGCTGGAGGATTACCGGCCGCTGCTGGAAGAAAAAAACTTCCGGATCAGCAATCAGGTCCAAGATGTACTGGTTTATACGGATCGGAGAGGAATCCAATTCCTCTTGGGCCAGGTAGTCAGCAACGCAGTCAAATACAGCGCCGGATCTCCGGAATTGGCAATCGCATTGGAGCAGTCCGCGGGGACGGATGTACTCCGTATTCGCGACAATGGCATAGGTGTTAAAAGCTGCGATCTCCCGTACATTTTTGAAAAAGGATTTACCGGAGATTCTGTGGACAAGAGAAAAAAAGCAACCGGTATGGGGCTATATTTGTCCAAAAAGATGGCGGATAATCTCAATATCCGCTTGGATGTCCATTCAGAATGGGGCAAAGGCTTTGAAATGTTAATTTCTTTTCCAAGCGTGAACAGGGAAGACCCCTGATTTATCAAGGGCGCATGCTCCGCCGGACGCTCGTATCTGCTATGACCTTGCGGGATTTATCCCGCTGGATAAGCTGATGAAACAGAAAACGGCATGACCGAAGCCATGTCGTCCCTGCAAGACAATATTACTGTTTGTGCCCCCGCTCCATACCGCGGCGGGACTTATTTATGTCCGTATCGGCCTATTTTCCCTCATTCTCAAACAGGCCGATAAATGCCGTAACAATCTGAGGGTCGAAATGCGTTCCCGAACACCGTTTCAGCTCCTGGATCGCCTCCTCATGCGTAATCTTTTTTCGGTAGCTTCGGCTATTCGTCATCGCGTCATAGGCGTCGGCCACGGCGACGATCCGTGATGAGAGCGGTATCTCCACGCCGCGCAGCCCGTTTGGGTAGCCTGTCCCGTCCCACCGCTCGTGGTGGCAGAGGACTTGCTCCGAAATCTGGGAAAACACCCGGGAGCTCCGGAGAATATTGCTGCCCTTGACGACATGGGATTTCATGATTTTCCATTCCTCATCATTCAACTTGCCCTTTTTATTGAGAATTTCCTCAGCTATGCCGATTTTGCCGATATCATGAAGATAGCCGGTAGCCTGGATCTGATTGACCGTCCAGCTCTCGAGCCCGAGCGCCGTTGCGAGCGATGCCGACAGATCGCCGACCCGTTCCGAATGCAGCTCTTCCCGCGAGCTTTTTTCAAACAGCGCCTTCATGACGACGGAAATCGTTTTGCTTCTCAGACTCCGGCTGTCGAAATTTTTGCTGCAATACATAAATTCTTCGGCTTCCCGCATGATATGGTCCATTGAATCCGACGGCGAGCACTGCGCCGCATAGCCGAAGGTGATCGAAATTTGGTAATCGTCCCGCCGCGCCTGGGCGATGGCGGCGTTTAAGCTCTTGATCTGCCGCTCGATTCTGCTGACCAGGGATTTCAGGTTTTTGTCATCGTTGCCCTGGAGAAGAATGCCGAATTCATCTCCGGCTATCCTGGCGATGACCGTATCCGCCGTGCAGGTACGCTTCATGATGTCGCTGACCTGTATCAAAACCTGGTCGCCGTAGTGGTAGCCAAAATTGCTGTTTATGGTTTTTAAGCCGTTCACATCGCCGACAATAATGCCTAATGGATATTTTTGCTGAGCATTGAGCCGCTCAAATGCTTTTTCAAAATATCTTCGGTTGTACAGGCCGGTCAAACCGTCATGCTCACTGAGAAATGAGACCTTTTCGCAGAGCTTCTTGTTTTCCAAAATGGCTTCGGTGATATCCCGGCAATAAAGGATAACGCCGGGGAAATCACTTTTGTCCACTAAAATTCTCCACCAAATCGGGTTGTTTTTTGATCGACAGCGGATTGCCTGACGGATCGACAAATATTGGCTGAGCGTGCCGTCTATTTTTTCCTTGAACGCCTTGATGTCATCAACAATGAGCAGGTCGAAAAGACTTTGATTAATCAGTTCCTTATTGGTATAGCCGGTGATTTCGGTGCAAGCGGAATTTATAGAAATGATCCTATAATCGGTGTCGATTGTTATGACACTGATCGGCGGGAAATTGCTGTCCGAGTTGCCGAGCGTAAAATCAATCATCGGGTCATGTTCGTGCGGTGGAATCATAGCATCTTTATTTATCATATTTCGCCACCTTCCTGTCAAATTTTTCTATTGTCAATAATATACCAAAAAGAAACAAGTTTCAATGTCTAATGTCCTGTTTTTTACGAGTTTGTTATTATTTTTTATGAAAAGCTACAAACGTTTTAGTAAACAATGGGATATGCCGAAGCAATTTTGATCTATTTTTGGCAGCGGTGTCCGGTCGGATTGATAAAAAAGCACCCTTAGCCGCGCCAAAAAGGCGCGGCTAAGGGTGCTTTTTTTGGCCCTTCTGTCATAACATTCTCTTATGCGCCGTTAACCGGCGTCAATCCGAAACAAAGTGCAGGATAGCGGGCAGAAAAATTTTCGAGCAGGCGGGGTTCACTTCCGCCGTGCCCGACTCCGGGATTCTCCGGGAATATGCAATGCACCCCACATTCTCTTTTGTCTTGCCCGCCGGGTAGGGTATTGATACCTGACCAGACGTGTAATTTGGGCGCTTACACCGAAAGTCAGTCTATTTCCACGGTGACATAACATATATTATGTAAACAACTTCCCGCTACGAGTTAATGATATATGCTGTTCCCACGTGCTTAGCGCGTGGGGCGTGAATGTGCCGCGCCCGGTACAAGAGAAAAGGCGGTTTTGCGGATCGCAAACCGTAGCTTCTGTTTCCGGCGTCCTGTATCGCATTGGCTCTGTCCCGCGCCGCTGCCGCTGATGTCGAGGTGAGTTTCGCTGCAAGCGCCCCATGTACACCCCTGGTCAGGCATCAATTCGCCAGCCCGGCAGGCGCCTCAAGGAGGCAATAAGGTTGACATAACACACACCAGCGCGCAGCGAAGTCTGAGTGGTTCGCCGGGAGTCCGGCGCAAATTCGGAGCAAGGCGGAGAATTTTAGCAGGGCGAATTCATTTCGCCCGTCGCGGATTAAATCCCAATGGGGCCCCCACGTGCTGAGCGCGTGGGGTGCGCGGCTGTGGATGCGGGGACTATACCTGCTTTGCTGCGCCGGAATCAGAATGGAGAAGTCAAGAACAGTGCAGAATGTGAACACCCAAAATCTGCGGCTTATGCAGCCAGACCTCTGGCGGCCTGACGATACATGGCCGGCGGCAGACCGCCGGGGTTAGTAGTGTAGATTCGCTG
>JBFWKZ010000049.1:0-15654 GCA_050252415.1 Oscillospiraceae bacterium
TATTGGAGGCCTGATAGCCAGGGTTACCGGTTTATGCATTGATGTTAAGAGGCTCCGCCGACTTTTGCGGGGCCTCTTTACTTCATTCTTTTACGGATGCCCGGACATCACCCTGATTTGTCGGATGAGACGGCAATGCCGGCCCCTCTTTTTTCGACAAAATCACCGTTAAAAAAGCACTTGCAATAGATGCCGAATAGTGGTATACTGCCAGAGTAAGTTAGTATGTTTTTGGATGGAGTGGGTTCTGCCCACTCTTTTTATTGATTTAAAGATAACTGTCAGAAAATGGGAGCTGATGCCAGGTGAGCAAAATTACCGATACGGTCTGGGCGCTAGCAGAGCCCGTTGTCAGGAAAAACGGCTGCGAGGTCTGGGATGTCGAATATGTCAAAGAGGCCGGACAGTGGTTTCTCCGCCTGTTTATCGATAAGGCGGAGGGCGGTGTTTTTATAAGTGACTGTGAGACGATCAGCCGTGAGCTGGATACAATATTGGACGAGGCCGATCCGATCCCGGAAAGCTATGTGTTTGAGGTCTCATCCGCAGGAGCGGAGAGGCAGCTGAAACGACCGGGCGACTTTGCGCGATTTATTGGCGCCGACGTCGAGGTCAAGCTTTATAAACCGGTGAATGGGTCAAAGGCGTATTTCGGCAAGCTCAGAGGCTATGAAAGCGGCGGCGTGACGATCGAGACCGATGTGGATACGTATACCTTTGAAAAAGCCCAGGTGGCTTCGGTGCGGCTTCGCATCCTATGATTCGCAGTTATTTGAATGGAGGAAAATAAAGATGAACGCGGATTTTTTTGCGGCAATTGAGGATATTGAAAAAGAAAAGGGTATCCCGCGCGAGTATATGTATGACAAGATCCATCAGGCAATGCTCGCGGCGTTTAAAAAGGATAACCCGGATGCCGCCGAGAACGTATTCGTTGAGATGAACGAAGAAAAGAAAAAGATCAATATGTACGTCCAGATGACCGTCGTGGAACAGGTCGAAAACCCCGCTGTTGAGATCTTGCTTGACAGCGCGAAACGCATCAGCAAGAAGGCAGGGGTCGGAAGTATCGTCAATGTTCCCGTCGAGACCAAAAAGTTCGGACGTATCGCGGCTCAGGCAGCAAAACAGGTCATCATTCAGGGTATCCGCGAGGCCGAGCGGGGCATCATTTTCGAGGAGTTTACCTCCAAGGAACATGAGATACTCACCGGCATCGTCACCAAGATCGAGCCGCGTACCGGAAGCGCGTCCATCAAGATAAGCTCCAACAGCGAATTTACCGAGGCGATGCTCGCCGCTAACGAGCAGATAAAGACCGAACATCTCACGGAGGGCGACCGCATCAAGGTGTATGTCGTCGAGGTGCGCAAATCCACCCGCGGCCCTCAGGTGCTCATTTCACGGACACATCCCGGACTGGTCAAGCGCCTGTTTGAGCTCGAGGTGCCTGAGATCTACGATGGCACGGTTGAGATCCGAGCCATTGCCCGAGAGGCGGGCAGCCGCACAAAAATGGCCGTCTGGTCCTCCGACGCCGAGGTCGATCCGATCGGCGCGTGCGTCGGGCCGAAGGGCGGACGCGTGGCGAGCATCGTCAATGAGCTCGGCGGCGAAAAGATTGATATTATTAAGTACAGCGACGATCCCTGCGAGTATATTGCGGCGGCGCTCTCTCCGGCCGAGGTCATCAATGTTGAACTGAAGGAAGAGCCAAAAACCTGCCGTGTCATCGTGCCGGACGGTCAGCTTTCCCTCGCGATCGGCAAGGAAGGCCAGAACGCCCGCTTAGCGGCAAAGATGACCGGCTATAAAATCGATATCAAGCCCGAAACCGAGGCTTAAATTATAAAGGAGGTGGCCTTTGTGCCTAAAAAAATACCAATGCGTCAGTGCACGGGCTGCCGCGAGATGAAGCCCAAGCGGGAACTTATCCGTGTGGTGCGCGCGCCGGACGGAAATATTTCCCTGGATTTCCGCGGCAAAGCGCCGGGAAGAGGGGCTTATGTGTGCCGTGACAGGCAATGCCTAAAAAAGGCGATCAAATCCAAAGCGCTGGAGCGCGCCTTTAATACGTCCATTCCAGAGGAAATCTATGATGCGCTTATGGCGCAGATGGAGGCGGGCGATGAATAAAACACTGAATTATATGGGGCTTGCAAAAAAGGCGGGGCTTTTTGAGACCGGGGAAGAAAACGCCGGCGCCGCCGTCAGAGCGGGAAAGGCCAGGCTTGTCATTCTTGCAAGCGACGCGTCGGACAATGCCCGCCGCCGCGCCGAGGGCTTTGTAGCCGGCAAAAAGGTGCCGCTTGTTACGGTACCTTTCACAAAGGACGATATCTCATCGGAGACGGGCAGGCCGGGATGCGCTATGGCGGCATTCACCGACATCGGATTTGCCGCAAGCTTTGCCAGTTCACTTGCCGAGACGGACAGCGGATTCGAGGCGCTTGCTGAGACGATTCATCTTAGCTTTGAGAAGACAAAAAAACGCCGACAGGAGGCAAAAGCGCACGAGAGAAATAAAAAAATTGGCAAGAGGAGGAAGAGTGTATGAATAAATACAGAGTCCATGAGGTGGCAAAGGATTTCGGGATGACCTCCAAGGCAATTACTCAGATATTGACCGACTATGCCACCACACCTAAAAATCATATGCAAGTCCTGGAAGAGTACGAGCTCGACTTGATTTTTGAATATTTGACCCAGCATCATCAGGTATCTGACATTGCGGAGGTCTTTGAGGAGGACAATGTGGCAACGCCGCTGAATAAACAAAATGTAACGGCAACTGAGGAGAAAAAGCCCGCGCAGAAACCCCAGGCCGAGCGGCAGCAGCCGCGCCATCAGAATACGTCTCAGCCGCAGGCACAACAGGTCCAAAAGCCTCAGACACAGCAGTCAAAGGCCAAAAAGTTTGCGGAAAAGCGTGTCGTCGATACCCGCGGGAAAACAGCGACAAATCTGGAAAAATACGACGAACGGTTTGACAATCTTGCCGGTGATCGTGCCAAGAATCTGCGCAGCGGCAAGGAGAAGTTTACCAATAAGAGTAAATCCCGCCAGCAGACGCAGAACATGGGCGCAAAAAAGCGCCAGGAAGAGCGCGAGCGCCAGCAGCGCCATCTGTTTGAGCTCGCCAAGAAAGCGCCTCTAAAGGTTTCCATTCCCGACCAGATCGGGGTTGGCGAGCTGGCCACACGCATGAAGAAAAGCGGGGCCGAGGTCGTTAAACAGCTTATGAAGTTGGGAATGCTGGTCTCCCTCTCGGAGGTTATCGACTACGATACGGCGGCGCTTGTCGCCATGGAGCTCGGCTGTAAGGTCGAGAAGGAAATCATCGTTACCGTCGAGGAGCGCCTGATCGACGCCCACGAGGACAAAGAGGAAGATCCGGTCCCCCGCGCCCCGGTTGTCGTTGTCATGGGCCATGTCGACCACGGGAAAACATCGCTGCTTGACCGTATCCGCCGGGCGAACGTTGTCGCCGGCGAGGCGGGCGGAATTACTCAGCACATCGGCGCCTACCGCGTGCAGATAAACGGGAACCCGATTACCTTCCTGGACACCCCGGGCCATGAGGCCTTCACCTCCATGCGCGCACGCGGCGCGATGGTCACGGATATCGCCATCCTGGTTGTCGCGGCGGACGACGGCATTATGCCGCAGACCGTTGAGTCGATTAACCATGCCAAGGCGGCGGGAATCCCCATTGTCGTCGCTATCAACAAGATGGATACCCCCGGGGCAAATCCGGACCGGATCAAGCAGCAGCTCACCGAGTATGACCTCGTCAGCGAGGAGTGGGGCGGCGAGACCATCGTTTGCCCGATCTCCGCAAAAACCGGCATGGGCATCGATAATCTGCTCGAAAACCTGGTCCTGCTCGCCGAGGTACAGGAGCTCAAGGCAAATCCCAACCGTGCCGCCAAGGGTACGGTTATCGAGGCAAAATTGGATAAAGGCCGCGGGCCCGTGATGACCGTGCTTGTCCAGAACGGTACGCTCAGACAGGGTGATATCATTATTGCCGGTACCGCCGTGGGCCGTGTCCGTGTCATGACGAACGACAAGGGCGAGCGCGTCGAAGAGGCGGGGCCTTCGATTCCGGTAGAGATAACCGGAATGTCCGAGGTGCCCTGTGCCGGGGACACTTTCAATGCCGTCGCCGATGAGCGTATGGCGCGTGAGCTGGTCGAGGAGAGAAAGCAGGACAAGAAAAACGAGGAGTTTGGGCCTGCAAAGAAAATTTCTCTTGAGGATCTGTTTGCCCGCATTGAGCAGGGGGAGATAAAAGACCTCAATATCATTGTTAAAGCGGATGTGCAGGGCAGCGCTGAGGCCATCAAGTCAAGCCTGGAAAAGCTTTCGAACGACGAGGTCCGCGTCCGCGTCATCCACTCGGGCGTCGGTGCAATCAGCGAGTCCGACGTTATGCTGGCCGCCACCAGCGGCGCCATAATCGTTGGGTTCAACGTGCGTCCCGACAATGCCGCACGTGAGAACGCTGTCCGCTCCAATGTCGATATGCGCATGTACCGTGTCATCTACGACTGCATCAACGAAATCGAGGCGGCCATGAAGGGCATGCTTGCGCCGAAATATAAGGAAGTCATCATCGGACATGCCGAGGTCCGCCAGGTTTATAAGGTCTCAAAGATCGGCACCGTCTGCGGCTGCTATGTGCAGGACGGCAAGATCGTCAGAAACTGCCAGGTCCGCGTCAACCGTGACAATATTGTCGTCCATGAGGGCAATCTCGCCTCTCTGCGCCGTTTCAAGGACGATGTCAAGGAAGTTTCGGCGAGCTATGAGTGCGGCATACAGATCGAAAAGTTTAACGACATCAAGGAAGGCGACATCATTGAGTGCTTCGTGATGGAGGAGATCAAGCAGTAGGGCTTTGCTGAATCATGATAATATGGCAATACGTTTTTCCGGCATATGTGTCCGCCGCGGGTGCGGCGGACCTTCGGAGCAAAGCAGAAATGCTTTAAAGGGCAAATTTATTTCGTCCGTAAGCAATACAATGACGGGTTCGGATGATATGCGCCAAGCTCGTGGAAAAAACACCCCGCCCCGCCGCAAAAACGGTGATGCCGGGGAGTTTATGAGGGGATACGGGATATCCCTTATAAGCGGACGCTGCAAGGCGTCCGTTTGCAAATTCAAAGAAAGGCTTAGTATTATGGGATCCAACAGAATCAACAGAACCAACGACGATATCCAAAGAGTGCTCAGCAGTGTTCTCCGCTCAATTAAGGACCCAAGGATCAATCAGGGGCTTATCAGCATCACACGCGTTGAGACAACGGGAGATCTGCACTATGCCAAGGTGTTTATCAGCGTCCTTGGCGAGTTGGATGAAAAAGAGTTCAAAAAAGGTCTCAAGTCCGCCGCCGGCTTTATGCGCCGCGAGTTGGGGAGTATGCTCAGCCTTCGCCATACGCCGGAGCTTATCTTTGAGCTGGACCATTCGATTGAGCACGGCAGCCATATCAACGAAATAATCAGCAAACTTGAAATGGGTGAGAGCGATGAATAGTATTACCAGGACGCAGTGCGCGGAGTTCCTGCGTGAACATGACAACTATCTTTTGATGACCCACCGCCGCCCGGACGGCGACACGCTGGGCAGCGCTTCGGCGCTTTGCCTGATCCTCAGAAGGCTGGGTAAGCGCGCTTATCTTATGGCCAACCCGGAAATCACACCAAAATATGCCGACTTTGTCTCAGACCTCATCGCCCCGGAAGACTGGCGCGAAGATACGCTCGTTGCCGTCGACCTCGCGGCGGAAACGATGTTTCCGGAAACCTATCGGGGCAATGCCATAGCCCTTTGCATCGACCACCATGGCTCAAACACCTTTTACGCGGGAATGACTTTCGTAAGGCCCGAAAAGGCGGCCTGCGGCGAGGTGGTCCTGGAACTGATCGATGAGCTGGGCTGCGGCATGGACGGCCGCACGGCGAGCCTTTTATACATCGCCATTTCCACCGATACCGGCTGTTTTCTCTATGGCAATACGACGCCGGATACGCACCGCGCAGCGGCGGCGGTGATGGCGGCGGGAGCGGAGTATGGAAAACTCAACAAGCTTTTGTTCCGCACGATGTCCGAGGCGCGGATGAATCTGGAATGCATGATTTACGAGGGAATGCGCCGGTATAAAAACGGCGAGATAAACATTGCCGTCATCACCCTGGATATGATGGCAAAAACCGGCGCGACGGAGAACGACTGCGACGATCTGGCCTCGATAGCCGGTAAAATCGAGGGCTCAAAGTGCAGCGCGACGATACGTGAGACCTCGCCGGGCGTCAGCAAAGTGTCACTCAGGAGCGGCAGGCATGTCAACTCCAGCGCGGTCTGCGCCCGTTACGGCGGCGGCGGGCATCCGATGGCCGCCGGCTGTACGATGCCGTATGCGCCGGAAGAGGCGCGGGAGATACTTGCCCAAGCCATCATTGAAGCATGGCAATGAACGGCATTCTGCTTGTCGACAAGCCCGAGGGCTGGACAAGCCATGACGTTGTCGCGAAGCTGCGGGGGCTGCTGCATGAGCGGAGAATAGGCCACTCCGGAACGCTGGACCCGATGGCTACCGGGCTGCTTGTCGTTTTTATCGGCAAGGCGACCAAGGCCGTCGCGTTTGCGGAAGCGGATGAAAAGGCGTATCTGGCCACCCTGCGCCTTGGAATCGTGACCGATACGCAGGATACGACCGGCACGATATTGGAGAGGCGGCCCGTAGCCGTGACGGAGACGGCGCTCGACGAGACACTTTTGCACTTCACCGGAGAGATCGCGCAGATCCCGCCGATGTATTCGGCGATAAAGGTGGACGGCCAGCGCCTGTATAAGCTTGCCCGCCGCGGCGAATCGGTTGCGCGCAGGCCGAGACAGATAACGATTACCCGCTTAGAGCGGGAAACAATCGTGGGCGAAGAGGTGTCCCTTAGCGTGACCTGTTCAAAGGGCACCTATATTCGGACGCTTTGCCACGATATCGGCGAAAGCCTTGGCTGCGGCGGAGCGATGTCGTCTCTGCGGCGTGTGCGTGCCGGCGCTTTCTCGGTCGACGACGCCTATACGATGGCGCAGATTGCCGAACTTGCCGAAAACGGCGGGGCCGAATCGGCGCTGCTGCCTCTGGACAGCCTGTTTTCCGCGTATCCCGCCTATACGGCCGATCCTTCACAGGAAAGAAAATGCCGCTGCGGCTCTGCTTTTGAGGCCTCATTGCCGGACGGTACCTATCGGGTATACGGCGAAGGCGGCAAGTTTCTGATGCTGGCCGGAGCCGAGAGCGGCAGCGTTCGGGCAATAAAGAATTTCTTTGAGGTTGAATAGATGGAAAAAACCGCAATCGCCCTCGGATTCTTCGACGGAATCCATCTGGGCCACGCCGAGCTGATAAAGCGTACATGCCAAAGAGCACGGGAGCTATCCGTTACCCCGACCGTACTTACCTTTGACACCCATCCGGATACGTTCGTGACCGGCAAGCCTGTCGAGCTGCTGACGGACAGCGAGGCGAGGGCAGATATCATAAGACGGCGGTTCGGGGTCGAAAATGTCCTGTTCATTCACTTTAACGAGACCGTTATGCATATGAGCTGGCGGGAATTTCTGGATTTGCTGTGCGCCGAGCTTTCCGCCGTATACCTTATCGTGGGCCATGATTATCATTTCGGGTATAAGGGTGAGGGCAACTCGGATCTTCTGCGCTCATATTGCGAGGCCAACGGGATAGGCTGCGACGTTATCCGGCCGGTGGAGCGGGACGGAGCCGTCATCAGCTCCACACGTATCCGGGAACTGGTGAAGCGCGGTGAGATCGAAGCGGCCAACGCGCTTTTGGGACACCCTCATGAGCTCTGCGGCACAGTATATTACGGTTATAAGCTGGGGCATAAGATCGGTTTTCCGACAATAAATATGCGTGTGCCGGAAAATGTAATCGTCCCGCGCTTCGGCGTATATGCCACCCGCGTGTATTTTGGCAGCGAGACGCACATGGCCGTGACCAACGTCGGTGTGCGCCCGACCTTCCATAACGGCAACGAGCCGTCGGTGGAGAGTTATATCCTCGATTATTCCGGAAACCTTTACGGCAGACGTGTTCGCGTGGAGTTTTATGCTTTCCTGCGTCCCGAGAGGCAATTTGAAAGCGTGGATGCCTTAAAGCGGCAGATCGCCCTGGATGAGGCGGCCACCCGCCGTTTTTTTGATGCACAATAAAGACCATATCCGCCGGTCGGCGGGCTGAGGCTGAAGACAACAGGCAGAGCTTTCTTGCCTTCAAGGGAAAGTATACAAGTCCGCTCATCGCTGTCCTTGCATGAGAAGTGTCATAGTTTCCATGGGGCGTGCTCCATGGGGGCCCAAGGATTTTTGTTTGCGACGGGCGGAGTAAATCCGCCCTTGCAACAATCCTTCGCTTTGCTGCAGATTTGTGCCGCACTTGCGGCGAGTGTACACGTCCCCAATTTAATTTTTTGCCGCCGCGGCGGCAAAACTCTGCGAGGCATTTTTGCTTCAGATGAATTTTGTCTACGCGCTGTACCCGCCGACCGGCGGGTTTTTCTTTTCGAAAATGACAAAAGGGAGCCGAAAAACAGCCGTTTTATTGGCTTGAAGTATGGGGAATGGAAGGTTATAATATAAAAAAGGGGCTGATTTTTGTGGCGGCGGAGAAAAAAGCCATACGTCTTTGTGCACGCGATGAGCTGGACCTTGAAAAGACCTTCGAATGCGGGCAGTGCTTTCGCTGGAATGCGGACGAGACCGGCGCCTATACCGGCGTCGCCTTTGGCAGGGCCGCCCGAATCTGGGCGGAGGACGGCTTCATATTTATCGATGCGCCTGAGGCGGACAAAGCGCTCTGGCATAACTATTTCGACCTCGATATGGACTATGCCAAAGCCTCCGAGCGCTTTTGCTGCGGCGAATATATGGAAAAATGCCTTGAATTCGGGTATGGCATACGCTTGCTGCGCCAGGACAGATGGGAAGCGCTCTGCAGCTTCATTCTGTCGCAGTGCAATAATATCCCGCGGATAAAAAAAATCATTGAGACGCTGTGCAGGCTGTTTGGCGACCCGATAGCCTACGGGGACAAAACCTACTATAGTTTTCCCGATGCGGAGACGGTCGCACGGCTTGGCGAGGATGACCTTGCGCCGCTGAAATGCGGCTACCGCGCGCCATATCTCCTGGCGGCCGCAAGCGCGGTGGCGGACGGAAGCCTGAGCTTTTCAGAGCTCGACGACATGAATTATACCGAGGCGCTCAAAGCCGTCCAAATTATCCGCGGCGTCGGCGAAAAGGTTGCGAACTGCTTTATCCTCTTTGGCATGCATAATCTGGCGGCTTTTCCGGTCGATGTCTGGATGAAGCGCGCGTTGGACGCGCATTTTCCGAAGGCATTCGACCCTGAAACCTTTGGCGAATATGCGGGGCTTGCCCAGCAATATATCTTTTACTATGCAAGAAGCGGAGAAAACCCATGAGTACGTTTACCCACGTTTTACAGCCGATGTATACCGACTGTTACAGTCAGGCCTCGCCCGCTGAACTTGCGCGCCTCATCATCGGCGATACCGTGATCCAGATGGATTATGACGGGATACCGAGACAGCGGCTCGTCGTTGAAAAGCACGGCGTATGGATGGCGGACAAGTTCAGACTCGAGCAATTTAAACCGATCACTTTTCTCAGAGAGATGACGATTGCCCTGTCACAGCGGCGGGAAAGGGGGGTACGGGTCTACTACACGGCGAGCGTGATGTGTTCCGGCGAGCCTATCGCAAACGCGCAGATCTGCTTTGTCGCGGTAGCCTATGAAGACCGGCGTATTCTGCGTCTCGCCGAGCTGGCGCCGATGTGGAACACCCCGGCTCAGACCTGCGAGCCTATGCGCAAGGCGCGGTTTACCGGCGAGATGCGTCTGAAAAAGACCGAGCATGTCCGGTATTCCGACTGCGACCTAAACCATCACCTGTCCAGTCCCAAGTATCTTGATTTCGTCTGCGATGTTACGGACTATTGGACGGGAGCCGAAAAGCTCTGCGCGCTCATGCAGATCGACTTCGTATCCGAGTGTCTCCCGGATTCGGAGCTCAGGCTTTTTACGGCGCAAAACAGCGATGCCGGATATGTCCGCGGGGCGCATGCCGACGGGAAAACGGCGTTTGATGCCGTCTATCAATATTGCAATATAGGGTGTTGACACAATACAAAAAGGGGAGTAAAATAGCAAAAATATATGAATGAGAGGTGCTACATGGAGATGAATAGTAAGTATGCCCACCGCTTCATGGGCGAGGGGCTCACTTTTGACGATGTACTGCTTGTCCCGGCAGAGAGCAGAGTCCTGCCTGCCGACGTAGATGTGAGCACAAGGCTGACAAACAAGATCCGGCTCAATATTCCGCTGATGAGCTCGGCTATGGATACGGTTACCGAACAGAGAATGGCTGTCGCCATGGCGCGTGAGGGCGGCATCGGCGTTATCCACAAGAATATGAGCATCGACCAACAGGTCGAGCAGGTCGACGTGGTAAAGCGCTCTGAAAACGGGGTTATTACCAATCCGTTTTCCCTCGGCGAGGACCACACGCTTGCCGACGCCGATGCGCTTATGGCCAAGTTCCGTATCTCGGGCGTCCCCATAGTGGATGATGATAATCGCCTCATCGGCATTATTACAAACCGCGACATGAAGTTCGAAGAGGACATGACCCAAAAGATCAGCGATGTCATGACCAAGGACGGACTCGTGACCGGCAGAGAGGGAACCACGCTCGACGAGGCCAAAAAGATACTCCAGAAGCACAAAATTGAAAAGCTCCCCATCGTGGATGAGAATTTTCGCCTGAAGGGACTCATCACGATTAAGGACATCGAAAAGGCACTGACCTATCCCAATTCCGCAAAAGACGCCTCCGGCCGCCTGCTGTGCGCCGCCGCTATCGGCGTAACGAAGGATGTACTGGACAGGGCGGGCGCACTGATTCAAGCCGGGGCCGACGTGCTGGTGCTCGACAGCGCCCACGGTCACTCCCACAACATCATGGACTGCATTGAAAAGGTCAAGAGACATTACCCCGACATCCAGCTCGTTGCGGGCAACGTGGCAACCGCCGAGGGCACCGAGGCGCTCATTAAATGCGGCGCCGACTGTGTGAAGGTCGGCATCGGACCCGGCTCCATCTGCACGACCCGCGTCGTCGCCGGTATCGGTGTGCCTCAGATCACCGCGATACTCGAGTGTGCCGAGATGGCCGACCGATATAATGTTCCCGTTATTGCCGACGGCGGCATCAAATATTCCGGCGATATCGTCAAGGCGATTGCTGCGGGCGGCAGCGTCGTCATGCTCGGCTCCATGCTCGCCGGCTGCGAGGAGAGCCCGGGAGATACCGAAATCTATCAGGGCAGGCAGTTCAAGGTCTACCGCGGTATGGGCAGCCTGGCGGCCATGGCCAGGGGATCAAAAGACAGATATTTCCAGGAAGACAACAAGAAGTTTGTCCCGGAAGGCGTTGAGGGCCGCGTCCCGTTTAAGGGCTCCGTGTCCGACACCATCTATCAGATGATGGGCGGCTTGCGTTCCGGCATGGGCTACTGCGGTGCGGGCAATATCAGCGCTTTGCGCACAGCAAGCCGATTTGTGCGCATCACGTCCGCCGGGCTCAAAGAGAGCCATCCCCACGATATCTATATCACAAAGGAAGCGCCCAACTATTCGCTCAATCCTTGATGGAAGATAATATCATAGAGCAGACCGGGGGAGTTCATTCCCCCGGTTCGTTTTTTTGGGAAAATTTGGCATGAAACATTTTTTCACCGATTTCGTCTAAAAAATAAGCCATGCTGATTCGCCTTGATTATATGCTGAGTTGTGCTATAATATCCGTAGCAATTTCCCACGGATACTTTTTGAAAGCATTCCTGTTTTTTTATAAATTGGGGGCGATTTTTGTGAATGCAATCGAAAAACTGGCTCATCTGGTCCAGGAAAGCGACAACATCGTGTTCTTTGGCGGGGCGGGTGTCTCAACAGAGAGCGGGATACCGGATTTTCGGAGTGCCGACGGGCTCTATAACCAAAAATACAAATATCCTCCCGAGGTCATGCTGAGCCACAGCTTTTTTGTGTCACAGCCGGAGGCGTTTTATCACTTTTATCGGGACAAGCTCATCGTGAAAGAAGCAAAGCCCAACGTGATCCATCTGCGCCTGGCCGAATTGGAGCGCGAGGGCAAGCTCCGCTCGGTGATCACCCAAAATATCGACGGCCTCCATCAGATGGCCGGCAGCAAAAATGTTCTGGAGCTGCACGGCAGTACGCACCGCTGCTATTGCATGCGCTGCGGCAAAAAATATGACGAATCCGCAATAAGTGCCTCAAGCGGCGTCCCGAGATGCTCCTGCGGCGGCATCATCCGTCCGGATGTGGTCCTGTATGAAGAGGGGCTGGACAGCGCTGTTATGGAACAGGCCGTGCATGATATCCGCAGCGCCAATATGCTGATCATCGGAGGGACAAGTCTTGTCGTATACCCGGCTGCGGGCCTTATAAATTACTACGGCGGGAATAAGCTGGTGCTGGTAAACCGCGACGCGACGCCTATGGATTCCCGCGCAGACCTTGTGATCCACGAAAGCCTTGGCAAGGTTTTTGAAAATATATAGCCGGAGGAAATGATGAGAACAGACATACTGGGCGTGGGCTACGACAGCCTTACGATGGATGAGGCTGTGGGCTGCGCTCTCGAGCTCATGCGTGAAAGATGCGGCGCCTATGTCGTGACCCCAAATCCCGAGATCATTATGCTCAGCCGGGAGCTGCCGGAGCTGGCCGGGGCGATAGAAAACGCAAGTCTTGTCTTAGCAGACGGCATAGGCGTCATCCACGGCGCAAAAATACTGGGAAAACCGCTCAAAGCAAAGCTGCCGGGCATCGATTTTGCCGCCCGGCTGATGGAGAAAATGGCACAGCGCGGCCAGAGCGTATTTCTCTTTGGCTCAAAACCGTCGGTGGCGGAAAAAGCGGCGGAAAATTTGCTTAAGCGCTATCCCGGCCTCACCGTCGCCGGTACGCACAACGGCTATTTTAAGGACGACAAGCCCATCATTGACGAGATCAATGCCGCCTCCCCGGATCTTTTGCTCGTGTGCCTCGGCGCGCCGAAGCAGGAGCTGTGGATGCAGGCAAACGCAAAAAATCTGAATGTCGGACTTATGGCGGGGCTGGGCGGCAGTCTCGACGTCTTTGCCGGCAATGTCCGGCGCGCGCCCGAGACATGGCAAAAGCTTGGGCTGGAGTGGCTGTACCGCCTTATCAAAGAGCCGCGCCGCATCAAACGGATGATAAAACTGCCGGTATTTGTCTTTGCGGTTACCGGACAGCGGATAAGGGGAAAATAAGATGGCTGGAAGGCTCATAGTTTTAGAGGGAATAGACGGAAGCGGAAAATCCACCCAGTACAAAAAGCTCAGGCAGCGGCTTGAGGATGAGGGAAAGGTTTTTCGCTCCCTGGTTTTTCCAAGATATGATAAAGCGTCATCGGCGCTCATCCGGATGTATCTGGGGGGCGAGTTCGGCAGCGATCCCGGCGACGTCAATGCCTTTGCTGCGTCGAGCTTTTATTCGGTCGACCGCTATGCCTCCTATAAAACCGACTGGGAGGACTATTATGCCGGGGGCGGCGTGCTGCTGTCCGACCGCTATACGACCTCAAACGCCGTCCACCAGGGCGCAAAGCTGCCCGAAAACGCGCGTGAGAGTTATTTCAACTGGCTCTATGACTTTGAATACGACCGCCTGGGCTTGCCAAGGCCGGACCTCGTCATCTATCTCGACATTGATGTTGAGACCTCGCTCAGACAGATGAGGGCGCGGCAGGAGAAGACAAATACCCATGGCGATATCCATGAGACGCATGCCGAGTACCTCATGCGCTGCCTGAGCTCGGGGCGTCAGGCGTGCGCGCATTTTGGATGGACGCGGATAAACTGCATCCAAAACGGGGCTATGCGCGCCATAGACGATATCCATGAGGATATTTACAGAGCGGCGATAAAGCTGTTTTGATTGGGGGCGGCTCAAATTGGATAAAAAAGCGCTGAGAAAAGAGATTCGGGAAAAGATACGCGATATGGACCCGGAGTATCGGGAGAAAAGCGACGCCGGCATTTTTGAAAACCTGATCGGTTTGCCGGAATATAAAAAAGCAGGGGCAATTTTTGCCTATTTCAGTATAAACGGCGAGGCGGATACCCACCATATTATCCGGTACTCGCTTGAACGCGGGAAAAAAGTTGCGCTTCCGGTGATTCTGGGCGAGGGGACTATGACCTTTGCGCTCGCCGAGGGCAAAATGATCTCGGGCGCGCTGTACCGCATACCGGAGCCGGATGCCGGCGCACAGCGGATTGCGCCGAAACCGGGCGATCTCATCATTGTTCCCGCCCTCTGCTTTGACAGTGGGGGATACCGGCTCGGCCAGGGCGGCGGCTTCTATGACCGCTTCCTTGAAAAATATGCCGGTGTGTTTGCCGTCGGCCTCTGCCGCGAGGCCCTGTTTCTGGACGAGGTGCCGAGAGAGAGGCACGATATGGCGGTTCGCTGTGTTGTGACGGAAAAAAGAACGGCGAGGCCATAGGGCCCCGCCGGATAATGTGTGTTAGCTGGCATCTCTTTGCTGTATCCGGACAATTCCGGCTATGTCTTTGCAATTAGCAGCGGCCGCATCCGTTGTTGTCACAGCCACAGCCACAGCCACCGCCGCAGCCGCAGCAGCAGAAGAGAATGATCAGAATGATGACGATCCAGAGGCAGCTATTGTTATTATCACAGCAAAACATAGTAATCCCTTTCTCCGCGCCGTTATTATGAACTCATCTCCCCGTATCCCGCGCGGCGGATGGGGTATGTTCTCTCAGTCAATACAGAATCGGGCGCCGTCGACTCTGTCTGAGCTATACTATGCCGAGTTTCACGCAGCCGTTACATCCAACTGATATTAAGGAGCAAAGCAATGTCCGATAACAATAACTTAAACGATAATCTGGATTGGGAAGAGCTTTTCCGCAGAACTTCGGCTCCGAAAGGGGAGTCCGGCCCGCAAAGCGATCCGATACCGCGTGAAAAACAGGAGGGTCGGGATGCTGAGCTGCCTTCAATATCCGAGCCACAGCCAATGGCGGATCAAGCGCCGGTTCCAAAGCCGCAGCCAACGCCACCTCCGCAGCCGACGGCGGATCAAGTGCCGATGCCGAAACCACAGCCGCTCCCGAAGCCGCAGCCGACGGCGAAACCACAGCCGGTCCCGAAGCCGCAGCCGAGGGCCCATCTGGAATCCTACGAGTATGAGGACGAGGACGAGACAGCTGTGGAGGCCGAGCGGGATTATATGCCGATCAAGGGCCGGCGCGACGGGAGAATAGGATGTCTCGGCGGTATCATGTATGCCACGTTTATCATCAGTGTGAGTATTATTCTCGCCTGCCTGGCCTGGATGTTTGCCTCGGACGTTCTGGCGCTGAATAAAACGGAGTCGACCGCGACCATCACTTTGCCGAAAAGCATATTTACCGAGCGTGAGGTCGAGGAAACAGATGAGGACGGAAATGTCACCGGT
>JBFWKZ010000050.1:0-15653 GCA_050252415.1 Oscillospiraceae bacterium
CATCCGGAGCGGTGGCAGCGGACAAATTGGACTGTGTTTTCTTCCAACGGAACTGAATAAAAAAGTGATGACAAACATGTAAATTCATGTATAATAGTCTTAGCGTTTAGCGGGTTTGTGTAAAGGTAGCACAGCGGACTCTGACTCCGTATGTGAGGGTTCGAATCCTTCACCCGCTGCCAAAAAATTCCATGTGTCAGGATTCGAACCTGCACATGGATTTTTTATATTTAATATGGTAACATTTGTGCTATAGTCGCTTCATCTTATTTGTACTGCAAGTGCGATAAGCATGCGATTTGTAGGAGGAAAAAGTATGGTAGTTGTAATGTTTGAAGTTGAGCTTAACGATGGATGTAAGGAAGAATACTACTCTCTCAGTAAAAATTTGCAATCTGCCTTGTCAAAACAAAAAGGATTTTTGGGCGGAACAACTTACATTTGCGAAGGCAATCCAAACAGAGAGATGTCCATCAATTACTGGGAAAATGAGGCATCCGTTGTTGAATGGCGAAATTTTATGGGGCATCGAATATGCCAAAAGGAAGGTAGAGATGGCTTGTTTAAAAGCTATAAAATAACAGTATCACGTGAAATTCGCACATATACTAACAAAATGCGATCAAAGGCTCCAATAGATTCAAATATCTTTTTTAGTAAAGAATAGTTTTGATTTTGATATTTTTGAAATATGAGTTCGAATTCAAAACTCAAAGATATCGATTTTAGTAAGGAAACACACGTCGTCGCGGATTTTGTATCGTTCGCAACGGCGTTTTCTTTTGCAAAGCAAACGCTTCGCTGGTTTAAGGTGGATGTGGGGTCGATAGTGATAGGCCTATCATAACACGTAAACCTTGCATTCATAGAGAGTACGCAGTTTTTTCTTTATCCTGGTTTTCCGCAAGGGGTAAGTCTGTCTCCAAATCGGAGCCCGCCGTGGTCCAGCCGCCTGTTTGAGTCACGGCCTAAAGTGCTGGAGCGCAAGGTCCGTTATTTCTGCTTCTCCACGTCTGCCAACCCGCCGCCGCCAAAACCGGGCAGCGCACTGTCGTAAGTGTGGGGATGGGTATATTTTGAATCCTTCATCCGCTACCAATAGGCCTTGTCTTTCGAGTAACTTTCCATTCCTGCAAAACCTTGTCACGCTTGCCAAGGAAGCTTGGCTTATCAGCGTCCCTGGCAACTGTTTATTTCTTTTTAGGCGGGGCTCCCCGCCTCGGTCTCCCCCGCTGCTCAGTTTATTTTCATTTCCTGCATAGTTCTTATATTGGTTCTTAATGATATTCCTTAGATACTTTTCGTCGAAATTATCATCGATTACTACAATAATAGGCAGACTTTTATGATCTTTGTTTAAATATTGTAATTTTTTAAAAATTTTATGTAACTTCTACAAATTATGACATAATATGCGGAACTTTAGTAATATAATCCGTTCTGTTCAAAACAAATTATATCTTGAAAGGACCTACTAACCATGAACGCGATACAAAAGGAATACCTGATCTTGTTTAATGCTGTCACCGATACGGTGGATGATCTTCTGACCTTGAGGCGAAGGCTTATCAATGCTCAAAAACTGGCAGAAGAAACATATATCGAAAGTGATGATACATATGACAGCGGAAATACAAATAGTACCACCTAGCAAATACTCTTAAGGCTCTCAATGAGCCTTATTTTTTTATTATAAGTGTATCAGATGGAAATATTATCATTGACTTTACACATAATAGGAAGTATACTTAATACAACGCCGAATGGCGAACTAATTTTAAAGAGGTATTTCATGTTCCAAGACAAAACTATCGTCTGCAAGGATTGTGGACAGGAGTTCACATTCACCGCCGGAGAGCAGGAGTTCTACGCTGAGAGAGGCTTTAACAATGAGCCCCAGCGCTGCAAGGCCTGCCGTGATGCACGTAAAAACAATTCCAACCGCGGGCGCGGCAACGAGCGTCAGATGTATGACGCCATTTGTTCCGAGTGTGGCAAACCCTGCAAAGTTCCTTTTGAACCCCGCAACGACCGTCCTATCTATTGCAGCGATTGCTACCGTAAATAAAAGTCCCGCAAGCGCGCCTGTGCAGGCGCGCTTTTCGTTTGCCGCAAACATGCATTAAAAACATAAAATGCGGCATGCTATTCTTGAGGTGATCATCTATGGTTAATCCGTTGAGAGATCTGCCCATGGGTTTTGGCATGGCTTTGGCTCAGAATCCGGAGGCAATGCAGAAATTCAGCACAATGACCGACTCTGAGCAGCAAGCGATTCTGGCAAAAACCCACGCGGTAAATTCTAAAGAAGAAATGCAGGAATTGGTATCCCACATCGCCCTTTAATCAGGGCGATGTTTTTTTATCTTATAGACGCTATATAGCGCGGCAGAAGATTTGATGTGAAACAGAGCAAATTTTATTTTGCCATAATGCGACAATCGATTACAAAAATGTTTGACTTAGATATCTCTGCGCATTACAATAATAGAAAAAGCTGCCAATACCCGGCAATGGCTATACCAGAGACTTTAGGAAGCACTGATTAAATCGGCAGTCGGCGTCTGAGCGGATTATTTTCCGCCATCTCGCCACAAAAACCTCATTAATACGCCAAGTATTACCTGTGTTTTTTGAACGAACCGACGAAAAATTTTCTCGCTCATCCATCCAACGGGATTTAATCAGCGCTTCCTTTATACAATTTAATCAGACATACCATAAGGGGGAAACGTATGTTCTCATTTAATTACGCCGATGGGGCTGCCATGCTGTCCGTCTGGCTCGTGTGGGCTGCGGCCTTTGTCATTCTTTTCGTGCTGAACGAGGTTTCACGCCGCTCCAAATGGATGGGATTTATTTGCTTCATCATTCTGCCCGGGGCGTTGTCCGTGCTGTGGTTCACCGTTATGAAGGAAACCACCTACCGCGACTGGTTTCATCTCGCCAAGGTCTACTCCTCCACCGCCGGCTGCATTGGTTTCTGGTGTATCCGCCACATAGAGGGCAGGCGAAAAGACGGTACCGTCTGGCGTCTTGCGGACAATAAAATCGCATTGTGCTTTCCGCCGCTGATACTCGCCGTGAACATACTTGAGGCCTGCGCCCGCGATGTCGAGGTCGGCATAAAATATGCCGTAATGGCCCAGGACGTAACCGCCGACGCCCCCGTCATGCTGATGGGCGGGCCCTGGAACTATATGAACGCCGCCGCCGGTATCCTGTGCATTGTGACGATTACCGGTTGGTTCGGCATCTCCATACGCCGGGTCACGAAAAAAGATGGGAGCCGCGACATGCTCTGGCCGGACATGCTGTGGTTTTGGATCGCGGCCTATGATATATGGAATTTTGCCTATACCTATAATTGCCTGCCTAATCATGCTTGGTACTGCGGATTTGCGCTTCTGCTCGCACCCACGCTCTGCGCCTTCACACTCGGCAGGGGCGCTTGGCTCCAGCACCGCGCGCACACGCTCGCCTTGTGGTGCATGTTCGCCCAAACCTTCCCGCGATTCCAGGATTTCGGTATGTTCAGAGTCGACAGCACCTATAACCCAACGATCTACTTCATCGTCAGCTTCCTCGCCCTGGCGGCAAACGCCAGCGTACTGGCTTATATGATTTACAAGATCAAAAAGACCGGACGTCATCCATATGGCAATGAGCTCTATACCGACCTGCGCGCATACAAGGAAATCCGTGCGCTGGCCGCCGATAAAATTGCCGGTTAGGCCCGCTGGAGGAGAAATGGAAAAATTTCGCGTGCTGGAAATCAAAGAGAGCATTTTTGAAAACAATGACCGGCAGGCCCTTCGCCTGCGCCGGGAGCTCAAGGCAAAAAAGGTCTTTCTCTTGAACCTTATGTCGTCACCCGGTTCTGGGAAGACAACAGCGCTCAAGCAGACGATCGCCGCGCTGAAGGATGAGCTGCGCATCGGCGTTATGGAGGCCGACATTGACTCCGACGTGGACGCACACGCCATTTCTGAGACAGGCGTGAGGGTGATACAGCTGCACACCGGCGGCATGTGCCATCTCGACGCCGAGATGACGCGTCAGGGCCTCGAAGGTCTGGATACCGACGGGCTCGACCTCGCCATATTGGAGAACGTCGGCAATCTGGTCTGTCCCGCCGAGTTCGATACCGGCGCCAGTAAAAACGCGATGATACTCTCAGTGCCGGAGGGCGACGACAAGCCGCTCAAATATCCGCTCATGTTCACCATATGCGACGTTATTCTTATCAATAAAATCGATGCGCTCAACGTATTCGATTTCAGTATCGACGCCGTCCGTGAGCGCATATCTAAGCTCAACCCGAAAGCCCGCGTCATCCCCATCTCCGCCCGTACCGGCGAAGGGATCGGCGAATGGGTCGAATGGCTCCGCGGCGAGGTAAAAGCATGGCGGCAGTAATGTCTTGGGAGGTAGGCTAAAATGGTACAGCGGCTCAATCTCAGAAATGAAAAGATTCTTGCGCTCGCCAACCATATCGGCCGCAAAAAAAGCGGAAGTAAGGGCGCGTATACGTTTGACTCACCGGAGTACCTTATACTCGAGCCGGTCGTCACGGACGGTATGGCCGATGTCTGTATGACGATGGCAATTCGTGAAAGGGTCACTGCCGAAGAAGCTGCCGCGCGCTGCGGCAAAAGCGTTGGGGAGACGCACCGGCTGCTGCTTGAGCTGGCGGACGCCGGCGTGTGTTTTGTCAACATCATCGACGGCAAGGATACCTTTTGGTACGACACCTGGGTGCCGGGCATCATGGAAATGATGGTCAATCACCCGACGAACCCCAGAAAATATCCGCAGATTGCCGAGGCATTTGAAGCTTATGGCCGTATCCGCGGCGCCGGGACCTCCGGGATGACCCCTGTCGGCATTGGACTCATGCGCGTCATCCCGATCGAGTCAGCCATCGACGGCGAGAGCCACAGCGCATCTTATGAGGAGGTCAGCAAGCATATCGAGGAGCACGACATCTTCTCCGTATCGAACTGCTCCTGCCGTACCGCCCGCGAGATTATGGGCGAGGGCTGCGGCCACCTGAAGGAAGACATGTGCATACAGCTCGGCCACGCCGCCGAATATTATATCCGTACCGGGCGCGGCCGCCGGGTCACCAAGGAAGAGGTCTATGAGATCCTCCGCCGCGCGGAGGAAAACGGCCTCATCCACGAGATCCCGAACTTGGACGGCGACGGGAAGACGCATGCCATCTGCAACTGCTGCGGATGCGGCTGCCTGTCGATGCGCACTGGCGAGATGTTTAAGAATACGGATATGATCCGGTCCAACTACATAGCGGAAGTCGACGCCGAAAAATGCGTGGCCTGCGGCCTGTGTGTTGAAAACTGCCCCATGAACGCGATGAAGCTCTGCTCCGAGAGCTCTGTTGTCACCGACATCACGACGAAGGAAACCCCGCGCGACAATGTGTGGACCGAAAAAGACTGGAACCCCGACTATCGGCTCAACCGTGAGGACGTTGTCGATTCCGGCGCGGCCCCCCATATTGCAGGCTGTCCGGCACACATCGCTGTACAGGGCTATATCAAGCTGGCCGCGCAGGGCAAATATACCGAAGCGCTCAGACTTATCAAAATGGAGAACCCCTTCCCCGCCGTCTGCGGCCGTATCTGCAACCATCCGTGCGAGGACACCTGTACCCGCGGCGATATCGACGAGTCCATTGCCATCGATGAGATCAAAAAGTTCATTGCCGAGCAGGACAGAGACGTCTCGCGCCGCTTTATCCCAGAAAAGCGCCATGATTACAGCGATAAGAAAATCGGCATTGTCGGGGCCGGTCCCGCCGGACTCTCCTGCGCCTATTATCTTGCGCTGGACGGCTACGACGTCACGGTTTTTGAGCGGGAGCAGCAGCCGGGCGGCATGCTCACGCTCGGTATTCCCCCCTTCCGCCTGGAAAGGAACGTTGTCAACGCCGAAATTGCCGTCATCAAAGAACTTGGCATCAAGATTCGCACCGGTGTGGAAGTTGGAACGGACATAACGCTGGATACTCTGCGCCAGAAGGGATTCAAGGCGTTTTTCCTTGCCATCGGTGCACAGGCGGGGCGCCCGCTTGGGATCGACGGCGAGGATGCGGAGGGCGTCATGTCCGGCGTGGATTTCCTCAAACGCGTCAACCTGACCGAGGCGCAGACGCTTTCCGGCAATGTGATTGTCATCGGCGGAGGGAATGTGGCGCTCGATGTCGCGCGCACAGCCGTACGCGCCGGCGGAGAAAATGTCGGAATCTTCTGCCTTGAGAGCCAAGACGAAATGCCGGCTCTGAGTGAGGCGGTCCATGAAGCCGAAGACGAGGGCATTACGCTCGGCAGCGCCTGGGGGCCAAAGCGGATCATCACCCGAAACGGTAAAGTCACCGGCGTCGAGTTTATGCAATGCGCTGCTGTTTTTGATGGCAATCACACGTTCAGCCCACAATTTGATGAAAATGTTTTGTTAACCGTTTCAGCCGACTATGTTTTGCTGGCGGTTGGTCAGGAGATAAGCTGGGGCGGCCTCCTTTCCGGCAGTACCGCTGTGCGGAATCCGAACGGCACCGTACAGGCAGACGACTGGACGTATCAGACCGCTCAGCCGGACGTATTTGCGGGCGGCGACGCCGTAACGGGTCCAAGCTTTGCCATAGACGCCATCGCAGCCGGAAAGCAGGCCGCAATATCCATCCACCGTTTTGTTCAGCCCGGCCAGGATCTGCGGTTTGGGCGCAGCCGTCGCCGCTTCCACGAACTGGACAGACCGGCTGCGGTGATAAGCAGCTATGACAATACCCCCCGCCAGCGTATTGCCCCTGTGGATGGGAAAACAGCCGGATCAACTTTCCGCGATCTGCGCAGTGCGCTCACCGAGACACAGATCAGGGATGAGACAAAGCGGTGCCAGGGCTGCGGTGCCGTTGTCGTCGATCAATACATGTGCGTCGGGTGCGGACAGTGCGCCATCAAATGCCAATTCGATGCCATCCGCCTTGAACGCCGGTATGACGGCGAGGGCGTTGCGCTTGAGGACATGATGAAAACTATTGTCCCGCATGTCATCAAACGCAAGGGAAAAATCGCCATTAAAAAAGTCAAGCGTGCGTTCGGTTCAAAAGGCTGAATCTTTATGCATGAGCTGAGTATTGTTATTGAGGTTGCCCGCCGTGTTGAACAGATTGCCCGTGAGGAAAAGCTGACGCATGTCGAGCGTATTGTTCTCCAGGTGGGAGAGCTCTCTTCCGTCATTCCCGGTTATTTGAAACAATGTTACCCGGCCGCTGTGGCCGGTACCATACTGGAAACAACGGAACTGATCATCGAAACGCTCCCGGGAAACGTGAGATGCTCCGACTGCGGCAGCATCTACCGCTTTCTGGAAAATCGCTCCGACTGCCCGAACTGCGGCAGTGATAGACGCGAGCTGCTGTGCGGCCGTGAGTTTATCCTCAAGGAAATCGTGGCCTATTGACGAGCCGGCCGCATAATCTGAGTGCTGCGGTGCGTTTTATCTTTTCTTTTGTAAACCCTTGTAATTTTTGTAAATTTTTATTATAATGAACTTTAACGCCCTATTTTATACCTTACTATATACCATTTCCAAGGAGAACATCATGAAACGCTTGATTCCGGCATCACTTGCCGTTTTAATAATTTTTACGCTCATTATGCCCGTGTCGGCTATCGACGACCAGACGTTGGCTGCCGATACGCTGTATACGCTTGATCTCATAGAGGGTACCGACAGCGGCTATGAACTTGACAGGGTTCCAACGCGCCTTGAAACGCTTATCTTTACCCTGCGCCTTGCGGGGCTCGCGGACGATGCCGAAGCCGAAGGCGGCGATTCACCGTTTACTGATGTGCCGGACTGGGCGACGCAGTATGTCGGCTATGCCTATACCAACAGCCTTATCGAGGGTGCCGATGCGCTCCACTTCGGCAGTGATGCTCCGGTGCGCGACAAAGATTTCTTTACGCTCATTCTCCGGATTCTGGGCTATTCCGAGGATGACGGCGATTTTACTTGGGCGTTGTCCAGCTCCGTTGCCGTTCGTCTCGGTATTGCCGAATCCTTATATACCGAATTTGACCGCGGCGATATGTTTGAGTGCGCTCTAGCTGCGCTGACTTGCCGGATGAAGGAACAAGACATCACACTCATAGACTATCTGGCGGCAAACGGGGATATCGACAGCGCAAAGGCCTCGGCGCTCGGACTCAGTGGCGAGCGGCCGCTTACCGCCCGCGAGATATCCGACCGCTATACCGCATCCGTCGCCCTGCTTGAGTGTTATGATACCTCTGCAAACATCATAAACCGTACGCCGGCCAGCAGCTCCAGCGCCTTTTTCATCAGTGACGACGGCGTTATGGTGACAAACTACCATACGATAGACAAAGCGATCTATGCCGTTATTACACTGGACAGCGGCGAGCAGTACGCTGTCGAGCGCGTGCTGTACTATGACCCCGATATCGATGTCTCCGTCATAAAGGTCTCTCAGACATCTATGGGCGGAAACGGAAAAACGGTATTTCCATACCTCAATTTGATGAGCAGCAAATCCGTCCATGTCGGCGACACGGTCTACGCGCTCGGCAACCCCCTTGGGATGCAGAACTCGCTCTCATCCGGTATCATCAGCAACACGCAGCGCGTGACAACCTTATTTGAACTGCCCATGCTGCAAAATACCGCCTCGATCTCGCAGGGCAGCTCAGGCGGAGCGCTCTTCAATGAATACGGCTATGTGATCGGCATCACCTCAGGATATTTTTCCTATGGCCAGGACATGTACCTCTCCGTCCCGATCGACGCCGTTCTTGACGCCGATCTTTCAGGCGACGGGATGACCCTGCCGCAGGTTGTGACAGCCGTCCAAAAGCAAAAAGAAAATGAAGCAACAGCCGGATAAGATAACGTCAAATAGAAAAATCCCTGTGACTGGTGGTCACAGGGATTTTTCTATTTTTGCGCTATTTCCGTTTTCCCACAATGCGCTCTCCAATCGTATACACATCCCCAGCACCGACGGTAAGGATCAGATCGCCGGGTGAAGCAGTCCATCTCAAACTTTTTTCAAGCTCATCAAAATTGGAAAAATAGATTGAATTCGGTATTTCCTTCGCCAGATCGGCAGAAGAGATACCAAGCGTATTTTTCTCACGCGCAGCATAAATCTCGGCAAGATAGGTGAGATCCGGGCGGCAAAGCTGCTCAACGAAATCATCAAACAGCGCATTTGTCCGCGTATACGTATGCGGCTGGAAAACCGTTATGATCCGCTTATAGCCCAGCGGCTCAACCGCATCAAACAGCGCCTTCAGTTCCCCGGGATGGTGGGCATAGTCATCATAGACGTCCGCCCCGTTGAACTTCCCTTTGAACTCAAATCTCCTACCGGCCCCTGTAAAGCCTGCAAGACCGTATTTTACCGATATTGACGACACACCGACACAGATGGCGGCCGCTGTCGCCGCCAGGGCGTTTTTAATATTGTGGATGCCGGGTACACGCAGCCCGATATGCTGGAAAAACTTACCCTTATAATAGATGTCGAATTCGGACTGGGCACCCATATAGATGATATTTTTTGCATAGACGTCCGCGTTCTCGGTCAAACCGAAAGTCACGATTTTGCGCGCAATTCCGGCAAGCGCGGACATCGTGTTGTTATCGTCGAGATTGGCAACAATATACCCATTCTCCGGAACAAGCTCCGCAAATTTACGAAAAGACGTTTTGATATCCTCAAGGTCGTGGAAAAAATCCAGATGGTCGGCTTCAATATTTAAAATCACGGCAACGGTCGGTGAAAAGCTCAAAAAAGAGTTATAATACTCACAGGCCTCAAGGATGATCGTATCCCCTTTTCCGATGCGATGTCCCGCCTTGAGCAACGGCAGCGTCCCGCCGATCATAACGGTCGGATCTCTCTCGGCCGCCATAAGAATATGGGTGGACATCGACGTTGTCGTCGTTTTTCCATGGGTGCCGGAAATGCAGATCGCATTTTTATAATCCTTCATCAGTGTGCCCCACGCCTGAGTGCGCTCGAAAACCGGGATTTCAAGCCGGTGAGCGGTAATCACCTCGATATTATCGTCATGCACCGCCGCAGTGCGCACGACAAAATCTGTGTCTTCATCAATATTGTCGGCGCTGTGTCCGATATCGACTTCAATTCCTTTTTTGCGAAGGAACTCAACCTTTTCACTGCTGCGCATGTCAGAGCCTTTTATCATAAGTCCCATCCCGGACAGCACCTCGGCAAGCGGTGACATCGATACGCCGCCGATACCAATCAGATGCCCTTTTTTGCCCGGGAAAAGATAGTCGGAAAAGGAAGCCATCAACTATTACTCCTTAAACAATCATTGTAATTATCATACCGATATATTATAATGCTTATACCGTCATTTTACAATAGTGTTATTTCCCCGAAAGGAGACTTATCTATGAGAGTTTTGGTGCTTAGTGTCACCGCGGGCTATGGACATATCTCAACAGCGAAAGCCATCGCCGACGAGTTTACCGCCAGAGGGATCGACGTCCATGTTGAAGATCTCTACCAGCAGATAAGCCGAATCACCTACGACATCATCGACAACGGCTATTTATTTACCGTGAAACATTTCCAAAACGGCTTCAAGCATGCGTATCAGCAGATGGAAAACAGCGAGGCCATGCGAAAGCTCTCCTCTTTTTTCACATCCAACACCTTCATTGCCCACAAACTGGCGCGCCATCTGCACGATTATATGCCGGATGTGATCATATCCACCCATCCATTTGCCGGGCAGGTATTAAACCGGCTGAAAGAACAGCACATTTTAATGATCCCCTGCATCGGCATCATAACGGACTACTGTATCCATCCCGGCTGGGAAGACTGTGGTGCGCTCGAATATATTGTAACCGCAAGCGAGCTTTTAAACTACATCGCTCAGCGAAAGAATATCGCGCCGGGGCAAATCGCGCCTTTGGGCATTCCCGTCCGTCCGATCTTCCGGAACAAACATAATAAAGTCGATGCGCGTAGAGCGCTTGGACTGGATGAAGACAAGGAAACGATCCTGATCATGGGCGGCAGTATGGGCTACGGCAATATGCTGACCAACGTCAGCGCAATTGACCGTCTGAACAGCGGACTGCAGATCGTCTGCATCTGCGGGAACAACGAAAAGCTGCGCAAGCACCTCACATATCTTAAAACCAACTCGTCCATTGTCGTAAAAGGGTTTGTTGACAACGTGGACATCTATATGGACGCCGCCGACTGCATCGTCACGAAGCCCGGCGGACTGACGGTGACGGAAGCGCTTTGCAAAAAGCTCCCGATGATTCTGGTCAATCCCATACCGGGGCATGAGGAGCACAATATCGATTTTCTGATGAACAACGGTGCGGCTATCCGCGTCACAAGCACTTTCTCGATCAGTGAAGCGGTCTATTATCTGTTTGAAAATCCGGGCCGTCTTGCGCTGATGAGCCGCTCCATTGAGCTGGTTGCAAAGCCTGACGCCGCGGAGCGGATCTGCGACCTTGCGCAATCACTATGCAGAACATAGCGCTGCCGCCGTTTGTTGACAACGTCCTCTCCGCACTGGAGACCGCCGGATACGAGGCCTATGCCGTCGGCGGCTGCTGCCGGGACAGACTCTTGGGGCGTATCCCTCAGGATTGGGACGTGTGTACCTCCGCCATGCCGGAGGACGTCCTGCGCGTTTTTCCCTACAGCATTCCGACCGGACTGAAACACGGCACCGTTACCGTCAGGACTCTGGGCGAACGGATTGAGGTGACGACATTTCGCATCGACGGAGCCTACCACGATCATCGCCGTCCGGACAGCGTGCGTTTTACCGGCAGCCTATTTTCGGATCTGTCCCGCCGCGACTTCACGATGAACGCGCTTGCGATGGACAGGTGCGGAAAAATAACCGACTATTTTGGCGGCGAAGCCGATATCCGGGCTGGCGTTATACGCTGTGTCGGAGACGCGGAGATACGTTTTTCAGAGGACGCGCTGCGCATGTTCCGAGCGATCCGATTCTCCGCTCAGCTCGGCTTTGAGCTGGATGCTGCCATCCCGTCTGCGATGGCACGGCTCACCTCAACGGCTTCTCTCATCGCCGCCGAGCGCGTGCAGGCCGAGACGCGAAAAGCGCTTCTCTCTCCGAGGCCGGAAAATCTGGCGCTCGGCATAGAACTGGGACTTTTTGACCGATACTTGTGTCCGGGCAGACCGGTAAACCTCTCCCCCCTGCGGGATATTCCCTTAGATCCGCTTATGCGCTTTGGCGCTTTCTGCGCGCTTTTAAGGCAATCCGGGCGCATAGGTCTTTCGGCAAATTTTCTGAGCTCACTTCGGTGCGACAGCCGGACTATCCGCGCCGTTTCGCAGGTTTTGGACCCGGAACCCGTTTGGCTGAGGGAAACCAGCCTTGCCGCAATTGCCGCCGCTGTCGGTCGGAAATTCTCCCCCTGCGCCGCCGCGGCCATGCAGGTCAGCGGTATTGACCATGCTGTGGAAAATATGCGCCGGCTGCTCAATGAAGACCGCTGTCTCGCCGTCTCCGAGCTGGACATCACCGGGAAAGAACTTAAGCGGCTTGGCTTTTTCGGCAGTGAAATCGGAAAGTGCCTGCTGATGCTCCTGCGCCACGTGCTGGTTAACCCCGAAGACAATAAGAACGCAACGCTTATCACCCTCGCCAAAAATAGCCGCGGCCATTAAAGCTCATCGCAGAAGCCTCATCAAGAGGCTTGATAAAAAGATTCTTGCTCTGAAGCGCTTATAAAATAATTCTTCCGATGATCACGCCACCGGAAGGGTTTTCAGCCCAGTAAGAGTCGCCATTAAAATTGAAAAGGCTTTTGCGTATGAAAGGGCAAACTTATTTTTCCGCCCAGTCACATGCGCGCTTCAACGCGCGTTTCCACTGGGAATGGTAATGTGCGGCAAGCGCTTCATCCATTTGCGGCGTATAGATTCTGTCCGCTCTGCGCATCTTTGCCGCCGAACGAATATCCGGCCAGATCCCCGCCGATATCCCTGCGAGCATGGCGGCGCCAAAGGCCGTTGTCTCGACCACCAGCGAGCGGTCTATGGGCTTTCTCAAAAGATCCGCCTGAAACTGCATCATAAAGTTGCTGACGCTGGCCCCCCCATCTGCGCGCAGCTCCTGCAGGCTGTTGCCGGAATCGGACTCCATCGCATCGAGCAGATCCTTGACCTGATAGGCGATACCCTCCAGTACCGCGCGGGCCAGGTGCGCCTTTGTCGCACCCCGGGTCAGTCCGACGATCGCACCCCTGGCATACATGTCCCAGTTCGGCGCGCCAAGGCCCGTAAACGCCGAGACCATATAGACACCGCCGTTGTCCGGAACAGATTCCGCAAGGATGTCGCATTCGTGTGATGTGTGGATGAGCCCCAGCTCGTCCCGCAGCCACTGGATAGCGCTCCCGGCATTAAAGACGCTCCCCTCGACGGCATAGGCCGTCTCGCCGCCGACCGCCCAGGCGACGGAAGAAACCAGCCCGCTGACCGAACGGATAGAGCTGGGCCCGGTGTTCATTAGCGTAAAGCAGCCGGTCCCATAGGTGTTTTTTGCCTGCCCCGGCTCGATACAGCCCTGACCGAGCAAAGCTGCCTGCTGATCTCCCGCGCTGCCGCATATCGGCACGCCGGCCAGGTCATCAAGTCCGGGTAATCCCTTTTTCAGCGTCCCGTAGACCTCCGAGCACGACACAGGCCTTGGCAGCATGGACATCGGCACGCCGAGCCGCATGCACAGCTGCGCATCCCAGGAGAGCCTGTCGATATCGAACAGCATGGTACGCGAGGCATTTGAATAGTCCGTCACATGCGCCCTTTTCACGGTGAGATTCCAGATCAGCCAGCTGTCCACCGTGCCGAAGAGCAGTTCTCCCCTTTCGGCGCGGCGCTTGGCGCCGGGTATATTTTCAAGAATCCACTTTATCTTGCTGCCGGAAAAATAGGCGTCTATGAGCAGCCCGGTCTTGTCCCGTACATAGCCCGCCAGCCCATCGGCAGTCAGCTCGTCGCATATCGCCGCGGTACGGCGGCACTGCCAGACGATGGCGTTGCAGATAGGCTTTCCGGTATCCCTTTCCCAGACGATCGTGGTCTCGCGCTGGTTTGTGATGCCGATACCGGCAATATCAGTTGGCGAAAGTCCGCTTTTTTCATAGGCCTCGTCCAGCGCGCGAAGCTGAGTCTCCAATATTGCCATGGGGTCGTGCTCGACCCAACCGGGCTTGGGATAGATTTGCTTAAACGGGTATTGCGCAAGCGTTACGATTTTACCTTCACCATCAAAGATGACGGCGCGGGAACTCGTCGTCCCCTGATCGAGGGCAATGACATAGCCGTCCATTTTAATCTCCTTATCTATTGACGTTTAGCTTTAAAAAATATAAAATGTATTTATTAAAATATACCATATAACGGAGGATTTGGATATGGCAATTTGTAACGAATTCACCTTCCTCTCGTCTAACGGCAAAATCGATATCCATGCCGTCTTCTGGCAGCCTGAGATCGGCGTCCGTGGGATCGTACAGGTATCCCATGGCGTTGCCGAATATGTCAGAAGATACAACCACTTTGCGCATTTTTTATGTGACAACGGCTTTCTTGTCGTTGGGATAGATAATCTTGGACATGGTGAGAGTGTTGAGAAAACTGAAGACCTGGGCTATTGGGGTAATACCGGAGGTTGGGAAATAGTCGTTGCCGATATGCGCAAGCTGTATGAGCTTACGCGGGAACGCTATCCGGATGTCCCCTATTTTCTGTTTGGGCACAGTATGGGCAGTTTTTTAAGCCGTACCTACATCATCCGTTATTCCATCGGCCTCGATGGAGTCATTCTCAGCGGTACCGGTCAGCAGGCGCGCCCCATTCTTGTGGCCGCCAGAGCGATTGCGGCGCTGGAAATCCGCTCGCACGGAGCCAGCTATAAAAGTGAGAGGCTCAATAAAATTGCCTTTGGAAAATACAACAACGGCATAGCGCCCGCGCGGACGCTGTCCGACTGGATTTCCCGCGATACCGCCGTGGTCGACGCCTATAACGAAGATCCGCTCTGCGGATATATCCCCTCCGCAGGACTTTTCAGGGATATGGCCGACGGGATTCTGTTTATTTCGAATCCCAGAAATGTGAAGCGCATGAACAAAAAAATGCCTGTTTTCTTTATCTCCGGCGACCGGGACCCTGTCGGTGAAAACGGAAAAAGCGTTATTCGCGCCTACCGCAGTTTCCTAGACGCCGGAATGACCGACGTCTCAATGAAACTCTACCATGGGGCGAGGCACGAATTACTGAATGAGACAAATAAAGAAGAGGTCTACGGCGATATATTGAATTGGCTGGAATCAAAACTTTAAAGGAATACCGGAAGCGTATGAGCGGGGCTGCTTAGACAGCCCCGCTCATTTTATAGTATTTGTCCGCCATATTGTCTGCACGGCACTGCTGAACGTCTTCAATCGAAAGGCCGGATTGCTTTCGCAATCCGGCCTTAGTTCGTCAAATATGTTTCACGGTGAAACATATTTGTATTTCAAGTTGTAACTATGCCTGAAACACTTGGGATTTTTAA
>JBFWKZ010000051.1:0-7653 GCA_050252415.1 Oscillospiraceae bacterium
AAGTATGGTGACCTGGCGCTTGGTGTTGCCGACGGAGGCGGGAATCGTCGCGCAGCCGACGGTTTCGGAACCAAGATTGCCTCCGAGGCCGCCTGTGAAGAGGCCGTAGCCATAGCTGATGTGTCCAATATCGGATTTGGTGACGCCGCCGCCGCCCAAGGTGCGCGCCATAACCTCGCCCCAGATCTTTAGATCTGTCCGTGTGTAGCCGACGACCGTCTGCTTTCCGGTCGTACCGGAAGAGGCGTGAATGCGAACGATATCATCCATGGGACAGGCAAAAAGCCCATAGGGATAGTGGTCGCGCAGATCCTGTTTGTACGTAAAAGGAAGCTTCACAATATCATCAATCGAGCTTATATCCTCGGGGCGTAGTCCCAGCTCGGTAAATCGCTCACGATACATCGGCACGTTATTAAAAACGCGCTCCACCGTGGCCCGAAGCCGCTGTCCCTGAAGTTCTCTAAGCTGTTCACGCGGCATCGTCTCAGCCACGCGGTTGTACATGTGAAACATCCTTATCACACCTTCCTGTATATGTTCTTTTATTGTAAAGCACTTCACATTGTTAAACAATTGTGAAATATGACAGTATTTGGCGGTTAGAATTAACAGAATTATCAATTTTTTGCCGCTCGGTACCTATCATCTGAACCTGACTTCGAATCCGCTTTGGGCCAACAGATTTATGCGGCGGGTTATTGTGAGAAACGAACGCTGGAAATCAGTGTTGACAATAGCGGAAGCACGGGTTATAGTAAAAATAACTAAAATTTTGCTATTTTTATATTTTTATGGCAGGAGGCATGAGCTGTTATGATGCGAATGTGTGTATGCATGGCAAATAGAAGACGGCTTACTGCCTGCACTTTCGGGCTTTGGCGAATGTGATTGCCTCTTCATATTCCCGATTTGGCGGCAGACGGTGGCCGAGTCCACCGGACTGCCTATTTTTATTGCTTTGGGCAAAGACCGCAACGCGCGTCTGGAGAGCTGCCCGCGCGTATGTATCGCTTAATTTTGAGATTATCATGGAGGGCTATCAAAAATGCCTATAAAAATTCCAAATAAACTGCCCGCGACCAAGACGCTGGTCAACGAGAACATCTTTGTCATGACGGAGACCCGTGCAATCAAACAGGACATCCGTCCGCTGAAGGTTTGCCTTCTCAATCTCATGCCGACAAAGGTCTCGACGGAGACGCAGCTGGCACGCCTTTTAGGAAATACGCCGCTGCAGGTCGAGCTTGAACTTTTACACACCAGTACACACAAGGCTAAGAACACATCCATGGAACATATGCTTGCTTTTTACAAAACATTCGATGAGATACGCAGCCAAAAATTCGACGGGATGATCATAACCGGCGCACCGGTCGAACAGATGGAATTTGAGGAGGTAGAGTACTGGGAGGAGCTCTGTGAGATCATGGAGTGGACAAAAACGCACGTCCACAGTACTTTTCACATCTGCTGGGGTGCCCAGGCGGGACTCTATTACCACTACGGGGTGAAAAAATATCCGCTCGAGAACAAACTGTTCGGCATATTCCCGCATATTGTGGAGCGGCGCAGCAATATCCTGCTGCGCGGCTTCGACGATGTCTTCATGGTGCCGCATTCCCGCCATACGACCGTAAAGCGCGAGGAGATCGAGGCGGTGCCCGAGCTGAAAATCCTTGCAAGCTCACCGGAGGCGGGTGTTTATGCCGTCAGCAACGAGGGCGGCCGTCAGATCTTCGTCACCGGGCATTCGGAGTACGACAGAGATACCTTGAAAGCCGAATATCTGCGCGATAAAAATGCGGGGCTGCCCATTGCAATACCGAAAAATTACTTTCCGGACGACGACGACACCAAGGAACCCCGCGTCACATGGCGCAGCCACGCCCACCTTATCTATTCAAATTGGCTCAATTACTTTGTCTACCAGACCACGCCATACGATATCCGTTCGATTAGATAAGGCAAAACGGCCATGATTGCTATTATTGATGTTTTATCTTTAGTTAATATTGACAATTGACCGCATCGAATTGCTATGCTACAATCAAATCAATATTCAAAGGCTGTGACGAAGACGGCGGAGATGCCCGTGTGAATCAGAGAACCGGCGGTTGGTGTGAGCCGGTGTCCACGCTTCTCAAGTACCTATCACTTCCGAGCCGAGAGCCCGAAATCCGAAATTTGGAAAGTAGACGCTTTACGTTTGCGCCGCGTTAAGGCACGGAGCTTGATGGAGCTCTTGAGGTGGCGTCTTTTCAGACGCAATTTGAGTGGTACCGCGGATGTAAATTACACCCGTCTCAAAGTAAAATCTTTGGGACGGGTTTTTTATTTATATTCCGTCCCGAAAGGAGTCGATTGAAAGATGCAACACACCCCTGAAATGAACGAGCAAATCCTGGCGGTCGCCGCGCGTATCCATGAGATGCGTGAGATCCAGGGCCTTTCTGCGGAGGATATGGCGAAAAACACCGGAGTGAGCCTTCAGGAGTATCTCGACCTCGAAGCGGGCAAGGCAGATTTTCATTTTACCTTCATCTACAAGTGTGCTCAGGTCTTCGGCGTCGAGATAACCGACCTCATGAGCGGCAGCAGCGCAACACTCTCCTCTTACACCGTCACGCGGAAGGGCGAGGGAAATCTTACGGTCATGGAAGATGGGATTGAGATCCGGAACCTTGCGCCGTACTTTCGCCATAAACTGGCCGAGCCGCACTGGGTGCGCTACAGCGCTGAACCTGAGGAAAAGCTCCAGCTCAGTACTCACAGCGGACAGGAGTTCGATTATATCATCAGCGGCCGGCTCAAGGTACAGGTGGGCGACAACGTCGAAGTTTTAGACGCCGGGGACAGTATCTATTACAACAGCTCCACACCACACGGTATGGTCGCGGTGGGCGACGGCGACTGCGTGTTCTGCGCCGTTGTCATCAAGGGCGCTGAAGAGGGCGAACCGGAGATGGGCGAGACGATAAAGCCCGTCGAACTGCCAGAGAACCTCATCTATGAAAATTTCATTGTGCCGGAGGAAAACGAAGACGGCTCTCTGCGTTCCGTGACCTTTAAAAACGAAGACGAATTCAACTTCGCCTATGATGTTGTGGATGCGCTGGCACGCCGTAAGCCCAATAAGCTCGCTATGCTGCACGTCGATAATGACCACAATGAGACGTATTTTACGTTTAAAGACATCAGTCGCTATTCCTCAAAGGCGGCAAACTACTTCAGATCTCTCGGCATCAAGAAGGGCGACAAGGTCATGCTGGTGCTCCGGCGCCAGAGCGAGTTCTGGTTTTCCATCCTGGCGCTCCATAAGATCGGCGCCGTTGCCATCCCCGCTACGGATCAGCTTATGGATCATGATTTTGAGTATCGGTTTGAGGCGGCGGGCGTCAGCGCCATCGTCTGCACGGCCCACGGGCAAGCGGCCATGCATGCCGAGAATGCGGCAAAGAAGTGCCCGGGCCTGAAGATTAAAATTCTGGCCGGCGGAAAGCGCGACGGCTGGCATGACTTTGACGGGGAGTTTCGCTTCTTCTCAGATGAGTATATCCGTCCGAGCTTTGAAGAATGCCCCTGCGGGGACGACACGATGCTGATGTTCTTTACCTCGGGCACCACGGGCTATCCCAAAATCGCGGCTCACAACTATAAGTATCCGCTCGGGCACTTCGTTACCGCCAAGTATTGGCACTGCGTTAATCCCGATGGCATCCACTTTACGATCTCCGACACCGGCTGGGGCAAAGCCCTGTGGGGTAAGCTCTACGGCCAATGGCTCTGTGAGGCGGCCACGTTTACCTTCGACTTTGACCGCTTCGATGCGCATGAAATCTTGCCGATGTTTAAAAAGTACAACATCACCACGTTTTGCGCGCCTCCGACCATGTATCGCTTTATGATCAAGGAAGACCTTTCCAAGTATGACCTCAGCTCCATCGAGCATGCAACGACCGCAGGCGAGGCGCTGAACCCCGAGGTATTCCATCAATTCCGTAAGGCGACGGGGCTTTCCGTTATGGAGGGCTTTGGACAGACCGAGACGACGCTGGTTCTCGGCAACTTTGTCGGTATGACGCCGAAAATCGGCGCCATGGGCAAACCCAGCCCCATCTACGATGTCGACATTGTCGATGCCGACGGCAACTCGGTTCCCGACGGCGAGACCGGCGAGATCGCCATCCACACGGAGACCAGCACGCCCTGCGGCCTGTTTAAAGGCTATTACAATGACGACGAAAAGACCCGCGGCGCCTGGCACGACGGGCTCTATCACACGGGTGATACCGCCTGGCGTGACGAGGATGGCTATTTCTGGTATGTCGGACGCGTGGACGATGTCATCAAGTCCTCCGGCTACCGGATCGGACCCTTTGAGATCGAGAGCGTCATCATGGAGCTCCCCTATGTTCTCGAATGCGGCGTGTCCGCCGCGCCGGATGAGGTTCGCGGTCAGGTTGTCAAGGCGAGCATTGTTCTCACTAAGGGAACAGATGGGACTGAGGCACTGAAAAAAGAGATTCAGAAATATGTCAAGGAGAAGACCGCCCCGTATAAATATCCCCGCATAGTCGTTTTCCGCGACGAGCTGCCGAAGACCATAAGCGGAAAAATTATGCGCAATAAACTCTAAGCGCGAAAAAGCTCTTGACAAGTGTTATAAACCTGTGCTAAAATCACACCAACATATAAAAGCTGAGACGAAGAGGGTCGAGGACCTGCGCTTTCAGAGAGCCGGCGGTTGGTGTGAGTCGGCAGCAACAAGTTCCTCAACGGCCTGTCACTTCCGAGCTGGAGAGCAGAAAGCCAATCTGGCGAGTAGAGCCTCCCGTTTAGCCGCGTTAGGGTGATGGACTTGCTGGAGTCCTTGAGGTGGCGCCGTTATAGGCGCAATTTGAGTGGTACCGCGGATGTATAAATTACAGCCGTCTCAAAGCAAATGCTTTGGGACGGCTTTTTATTTTGCTGAAATGACAAAACGGCAAAAGCAATCCTGACTGTCCCGGGAAGGAGAAAAAAATGAAGACGAGAAAAGAAATCGACATGAAGCTGCTGATGATGGGCAGACGTATCCAGGAGCTGCGCGAGGTGGAGGGCATTTCCGCCGAAGAGATGGCGCAAAAGACCGATGTGGAACTCGAAGAATACCGTGCCTGCGAGGAGGGCAGAAGCGATATGAGCTTTGCCTTCATCTACCGCTGCGCACAGGTTTTCGGCGTGGATGTGACGGACATTATCGAAGGCTTAAGCCCGAGACTTTCAAACTACACCGTCACCCGGAGCGGAAACGGACAGCGTATTGAACAGGCCCACGGCATGACCTACTATAATCTGGCGGCGCAGTTTAAACATCGCATCGCCGAGCCGCTTTGGGTCCTTGCCGAGTACACCGACGAGGCGCAGTGCAGTCCCATAGAGTGCACGACGCACGAGGGCCAGGAGTGCGATATCGTGTTAAGCGGATACCTGAAGGTGCAGGTGGGCGAGCACATTGAAATTTTGGGACCCGGAGACAGTATCTATTATAACAGCACTGCGCCGCATGGGATGATCGCCACGGAAGGACAGGACTGCATCTTTTATGCCATCGTTTTGAATCCCACGGAGACGGAGAGCGCAAAGCCCGAGACGCTTGAGGCGATTCCACAGCGTTCCGAGCGCAGGGAAAAACTCATTCATGAGGACTTCATCGTACCGGTGGAGGATGAAAACGGCAGCCTGCTTTCCATCTCGTTTAAAAACGAAGACGAGTTCAATTTTGCTTTTGATGTTGTGGACGTATTGGCGCGCCGTAAGCCGAACAAGCTTGCCATGCTGCACGTCGACGTCAATAAGAACGAAAAATACTTTACGTTTAACGACATGAGCCGTTATTCCTCGCGCGCGGCAAACTATTTCAAATCGCTGGGAATCAAAAGGGGCGACAGAGTCATGCTCATTCTCAAGCGCCACTACCAGTTCTGGTTTGCGATTCTCGGCCTGCACAAGCTGGGTGCCATCGCGATTCCCGCATCCAATCAGCTTATGGAGCACGACATTGATTACAGGTTCGAAGCGGCGGGGGTGTCCGCCATACTCAGCACCGCCGACGGCGAGGTGGCCGACCATGTCGCCGCCGCCGCCAAGCGCTTCCCCGAGATAAAAAAGATACTCGTCGGCGGTACACGTGAGGGCTGGCACGATTTTGACAATGAGTTCCGTCTGTTTTCAGATGAATATATCCGTCCGAGTTTCGACGAATGTCCCTGCGGCGACGACCTTATGCTGATGTTTTTCACATCCGGTACGACAGGCTATCCCAAGATCGCCGCCCACAACTACAAATATCCGCTGGGGCACTTCATCACGGCAAAATATTGGCATTGTGTGAACCCCGACGGGCTGCACCTCACGATATCCGATACCGGATGGGCAAAGGCCATGTGGGGCAAGCTCTATGGCCAATGGCTCAATGAGGCGGCGATTTTCGTCTACGACTTTGACCGTTTCGATGCCCATGATATTCTGCCGATGTTCAAAAAATATCATATCACGACCTTCTGTGCGCCCCCGACGATGTACCGCTTCATGATTAAGGAAGACCTCGCCAAGTACGACCTCAGCTCCATCGAGCACGCGACCATTGCCGGAGAGGCGCTGAATCCCGAGGTATTCCACCAGTTCCGGAAGGCGACGGGCCTGCCTGTTATGGAGGGCTTTGGTCAATCGGAGACGACGGTCATGATCGGAAACCTCATCGGTATGACGCCGAAGGTCGGCTCCATGGGCAAGGCCGTTCCGCTGTATGATGTCGACCTTGTGGATTCGGAGGGCAATACGGTCGCCGACGGCGAGGTGGGCGAGATCGCGATACGGACCTCAAACGGCGCGCCCTGCGGACTTTTTACCGGATACTACGGCGACGAGCAAAAGACGGCGGCTGCCTGGCACGACGGACTGTATCATACCGGCGATACCGCATGGCGGGATGAGGACGGCTACTTTTGGTATGTCGGACGCGTCGATGATCTAATTAAATCCTCCGGCTACCGGATCGGACCGTTTGAGATTGAGAGCGTCATCATGGAACTGCCCTACGTTCTCGAGTGCGGCGTCTCCGCCGCGCCGGATGAGATCCGCGGCCAAATCGTCAAGGCGAGCATCGTGCTCACCAAGGGGACCAAGGGCAGCGAAGCGCTCAAAAAAGAGATCCAGAACTACGTCAAGGAAAAGACGGCGCCATATAAATACCCGCGCCAGGTTGTCTTCTGCGATGAGCTGCCCAAGACCACGAGCGGCAAGATTATACGCCATAAACTGTAAGTCCTCTAAAAAAGCCTCGCAGAGTTTGGCCGCCGCAGCGGAAAAATAAAATTAAGGCATTTTCGGGCGCGGCGTGTACGTGCCCGAAAATACATATCAGGCTGCAAGCGTCGAATTGTCCACCAAAAGCGGACGATGGGGCGCACAGCAGCCTGCAGACCCCTTTGTCAAAGCAGTCGGAACGACTGCTTTGACAAGCAAAAAATGCTTCCGACGGCAACACGTCGGAAGCATTTTTGCATTGTTTATATAGCTAGTCTTTAAACAGAAAGCAAGAGACAAAGCAGATGGAATCCTTTCCATAATAGTATGGGACATTGTTATCCTTACAGACCTGGCTGACAA
>JBFWKZ010000051.1:7753-15453 GCA_050252415.1 Oscillospiraceae bacterium
AACACGTCGGAAGCATTTTTGCATTGTTTATATAGCTAGTCTTTAAACAGAAAGCAAGAGACAAAGCAGATGGAATCCTTTCCATAATAGTATGGGACATTGTTATCCTTACAGACCTGGCTGACAAACAGTCCGCTGGCCTCCATCGAGGGATGAACATACTGCGGAAAACGGCATGGGGCATCCGGATAGGTGCATTTGTCGCACAGCGTGCAGCCTCCGGCGCTGAGCGCGTTGATGTTAAGTCCCATATCGGTATAGGTCTTGACCAGGGCGTTGAAGCGCTTTTTGTGCGCCTCATTTGTGACCTCAATGGCCTCAAAGTCAAATTCATCCTCGCGCTTTCCCACCGTCTGGACCAGCATCCCATGGGTGAACTGCCTGCATTTTTCGCTTATCTCTTCCAGCGTACCGCAGGCGGGAGGACAGGCCCAGGATTTGTTATAGCTGTGACAGCGGTCGGCGGAGCACATGTCGCGTACCTCAGGCAGGAACTTCAGCGTTTTTACGTCCATAGGAGCTGCGACCTCAAAGCCGTGTTCTTTTGCGATGTCGATAAGCCGTTGAATATCCATCAAAATACCTCCTGAACTTCATCGAATACCATAGATTCGATGTATTTTTCCATAAAAAGCGCGGAGGACGACAGCTCGTGGTAGCTGCATTTTGCCGTGACCTCAGCCAGTGTCGTACGGGCGCTCTCATCCAGAGCGAGCGCCGCGCCGCCGCCGGCGGTGTTCCCCGCATGGCGGGTCTTATCGAGAAAAGCGGGCGGCAAAAGGCCTATGCCGCAGGCAGACTTGACATCCATATAGGCGCCGAAGCCTCCGGCGATGATGACATGGCATATATCCGCATAGTTCAGCTTACGGAGACTGAGCAGCGTCTCGATCCCGGCGCGGATCGCCGCCTTTGCCATCTGGAGCTGGCGGACGTCGTCGCCGGAGACATAGACATCGTCGGTCAGATAAAAGCGCATTCTGCCGTTTTCATCGGGGCGGAGCATATGGCGGATATTCTCCGGCGCCTCATCCGGAGAGGGCATCCGGCCGCTTTCCTGTATCGCGCCGCAGCGAAGCATCGTACACAGGGCGTCGACAAGTCCAGAACCGCAAATACCGAGCGCTTTTTCACCGCCGATGACGCTGAACCGGACCTCGCCGTCTTCATACCAGACCTCGCTGATCGCGCCGGGGGAGCCGTCCATGCCGCATTCAATCTCCGCGCCCTCGAAGGCGGGACCCGCGGCTGTGGCACAGCAGATATAGCCGTGTTTGTCGCCGGCGCCCATCTCACCATTCGTACCGATATCCAGGAAAAAGCATGACTCCTCGCTCTCCCAGGCACCGGAGGAAAAGATCCCGGCGGTGATATCCCCGCCGACATAGCCGGCAAGAGCGGGACAGAGGTAGACCGTTGCCCCCTCCGACAGCCCGTCGAAAATGCCGTTCGCCGGTACGGCTTTGCCGAACAGACTCAGCACCTTGAAGGGTGCAACGCCGATGGTGACGGGGCTGAGGTTCATGAAAATGTGCTCCATCACGGTGTTGCCTGCAATCGTGACCCTTGTGATTTCGCCTCTTTTTCTTCGCGCATGGCGGCAGCAGACGTCAATCAATTTGGAGAGCTGCCGGCGTATGGCGTTGGTAAGCTTATCGAGCCCCCCAGCTTCGGCGGAAAACTGGATACGGCTGATGACGTCCGCGCCAAACGGGCGCTGAGCATTTCGATCGCTGGCCACCTCGAGCCGACGGCCTGTTGCAAGGTCGTAGAGGTAAACGGCAACGGTGGTCGTACCGATGTCGACGGCAATGCCAAGCCCCTTGCCACAGGGAGAAATGTCGCCCGCTCCGCGGGTAACGACGGCCATTTTCTTTGACTCGGGGACAATCAACTCGCAGTCCCCGGCGGGAGTATGCTGGCAGGAGAGAAGCTCAAGGTGATCGGCGTCGATGATCTTGCCGGTCGCGGCTACCTTTACTTTGCCGGTTATCGTAACCGCGCACTGTTTGCATGTGCCGTTGCCGCCGCAGGCGGCGTGAATACCGGTAAAGCCGTTGTCACGCAGCGCGTCCAAAAAACTTTTCCCGTCATCTCCGGTGATGTTGAGACTTCGTTTTCCCTGAAATACCCTGAGTTTATAGCTTGCCATAATATGACCTCCACAATTCAGACGAGCGGCACAGGTTTGCCAAGCTCGAGACTTTTTGGTATGTCCAGTACGCGTTGGTTTGCGCTGCCGCGCCATTTGAGGCTCAGGCTGCGCCGGGAAAGAATGAAAGGACCGTCGACGAGCACGTCGCAGAGGGCAAGCAGATTATGGATGCTTTCATCCGGACTGACCAGAAGCTGCTCGAAGGTATAGCCGCTGTAGGCCCAGATATTCAGTCCGCGCTCACGCACGGCACGGGCGATCCCGGCACAATCCTGTGCCTGACAAAAGGGCTCGCCGCCGGAGAAGGTGACGCCGTCGGTAAGCGGGTTTTTAAGGATGATTTCAATGATATCCTCGGGGGACATCTCTTTGCCTCCGGAAAAATCATGCGTTTCCGGATTGTGGCAGCCCTCACACCGGTGGGGACAGCCCTGAGTAAAAAGCGTAAAGCGAAGCCCTGTTCCGTCAACGATAGAGTCCTGTATATAATTTGCAATCCGCATGTCACATACCGTGTTTTACTCTGTCGCGTTCCTCGGCGCGCTTGGCGTCGTTAAAACGGTCCAGCGTGCCGACAAGATAGCCGGTTATACGGCGGATACGTTCGAACGGCACGTCGCCCTCCATTCTTCCGCAGCCCGGGCACTGGTCGCCGATTATGCCGGAAAAACCGCAGACGGGGTCGCGGTCGACCGGGTGGTTGATGCTGCCGTAACCGATGCCGCATTCCTTCATGTAGCGGACGACCTTTTCGAAAGCTTCAAGGTTGTCCGTCGGGTCGCCGTCCATCTCAATATAGCTGATGTGCCCGGCGTTGGTCATGGCATGGTAAGGCGCCTCAAGCTTGATTTTCTCGAAGGCGGTTATGGGATAGTAGACGGGAATATGGAAGCTGTTGGTATAGTAATCCCTGTCGGTGACGCCCGCAATGATGCCGAAGCGCTTTTTGTCCAAGCGGACAAAGCGGCCGGAAAGGCCCTCGGCCGGGGTCGCGATGAGCGAGAAATTGAGACCCGTCCTGCGGCTCTCCTCATCCATTCTGGCACGCATATGCGCAACGATTTCCAGCCCCAGATTTTGCGCCTGGGTGCTCTCGCCATGGTGTGCGCCGATAAGCGCTTTGAGACATTCGGCAAGCCCTATAAAGCCACAGGTGAGGGTTCCGTGCTTCAGCACCTCGCCGACCTCGTCGTTCCAGTCAAGCTTTTCGCTGTCGATCCAGACGCCCTGACCCATGAGGAAGGGGTAATTTTTGACCTTTTTCCGGCTTTGAATCGCAAAACGTTCCTTGAGCTGGTCGATTACAAGGTCCATCATATTATCGAGACTTTCAAAAAATACGCCGATATCGCCGTGCGCCTTTATGGCGAGGCGGGGCAGGTTGATCGATGTGAAGCTGAGGTTGCCGCGGCCGTTGCAGATCTCACGGCTGGGATCGTGTACGTTTCCGATGACACGTGTGCGGCAGCCCATATAGGCAATTTCCGTCGCTGGATTTTTCGGATCATAATACTGGAGGTTAAAAGGCGCATCAATAAAGGAAAAGTTGGGGAACAGACGTTTGGCGCTGACCCGGCAGGCCAGCTTGAACAGGTCGTAGTTTGGGTCCCCCGGGTTATAGTTTATGCCCTCTTTGACGCGGAAGATCTGGATCGGGAAAATGGCCGTCTCACCGTTTCCAAGGCCGGCTTCAGTCGCGAGGAGAACGTTCTTCATCACCATTCTGCCCTCGGGGCTTGTATCCATACCATAGTTGATGGAGGAAAACGGCGTTTGTGCACCGGCGCGGCTGTGCATCGTATTGAGGTTGTGGATGAAGGCCTCCATAGCCTGATAAGTCGCCCTGTCGGTCTCCTTGACGGCGTAGCGGTATGCCGCTTTCTGCACTTTAGTCATCTCGGCCTCATCGCCGTATTTTTCGATAAGGCGGGGCAGCTCCAGTGCCTGATAGGCCTCAATTCCGGAAAGCGCGGGGAAAAGCCCGCTCTCCGCCTCAATATCGGCGACGAGCGCCCGAATATCATCTTCGGGATCGTCGATCTCCATCTGAAGCATGATGGCTTTTGCCAGATTCTGGCGGTAAAGGCGTTTGAAGGTTTTGACGACACCATCGGCCATACCATAGTCAAAATTTACGATCGCCTGTCCGCCGTGCTGGTCGTTTTGGTTGGACTGCATGGCGATGCAGGCCAGCGCGGAATAGGAGGCAATGTCGTTTGGTTCGCGGAGATGACCGTGCCCGGTCGAAAAGCCGCCTTTAAAGAGCTTGATGATATCAATATGCGTGCAGGTCGTGGTAAGCGTGTAAAAATCGAGGTCGTGGATATGAATATCACCCTCGGAATGCGCTTTGGCATGCTCGGGCTTGAGTACAAACATATTGTAAAACTGTTTGGCGCCCTCGCTGCCGTATTTCAGCATGGCACCCATGGCGGTGTCACCGTCAACGTTGGCATTCTCGCGCATGACATCGGAGTCTTTTGCATCTGAAAACGTAATTTCCTCGTATGTCTGCATAAGGCGGGTGTTCATTTGACGTATCTTGCTGCGCTCAGCACGGTAGAGTATGTAGGCCTTCGCGGTTTGAACATAGCCGTTGTCCATCAGAACGCGCTCGACAATGTCCTGAACGTGCTCGACCTCCGGGATAGAGCAGCCCTCCACCTCGAGGATAGAGCAGACCTCCTGAGTCAGGTTCGCAGCGACATCCTGATTGCCGGGCTTATAGGTGGCGTCAAACGCCTTTACGATCGCCTGAGTAATTTTTGCCGGATCAAACCCGACTTGCCTTCCGTCTCTCTTTTTGATACAGACAATTTCCATTTGATTTCCTCCTGCATAAGTATAGAGTTGAAACCCCAAAAATGGTTTCCATGACCTCATAACACAATATATTGTGTCTATAACAAATACTAAGCACAATTTATATAGTACAGGGAGAAACTTCCATTGTCAAGTTAAAATGCTGGGACATAATGAACTAAAAATAATCTTATTTTTTTACTAGAGCTTATTTGATCAACCGGAATGTCTCTATTTCCGGACAAATTTTATGTCGGACAAGGTGAAGGTATAATTTTTTTATGACAAGGAAATATAGCGCAGCCCGGCGCCAAATTTGACGAAAGGACAGGCACTATTGATGTTTCCAACAAGCCCAAAACACCCACAGCCGGAGTTCCAGCACGTTATAAGCTGTAAAACCGCTGCGGCGTCGGTCGGTATTTTATTCCCGAGACGATGCCCATAGCGGCAAATGTAGAGAACAGGGAAGAGCCGCCATAGCTGAAAAACGGCAGGGTCAGACCGATGACGGGGGTAAGGCCTATGCACATGCCGATGTTGATAAACGTCTGAAAGGCTATGAACGTCGCCATACCGATGCAGATCAGGCAGCTCATGGTGTTGTTTGAACGGATACCGACCTGCACACAGCGCACGACGATAAGCATGAGCAGGATGATGATTGCAAAGCAGGCGATCATGCCGAGCTCCTCGCCGGCCACGGCAAAGATGAAGTCCGTGTGCTTTTGTGAAAGCGCCGTAGACTGTGTCTGGGTGCCGTCATAGAGCCCGGTGCCGGAGAGCTGGCCGGAGGCCAGGGCAAGCTTGCTCTGGTGAGCCTGCCAGTTGATATCGCTGTTCGTGGGGTCGATGGACGGGTCATAGGGGGCGAGGATGCGCTGGCGGTAACGCTCGTTTAAAACGTGTGTCCAGAAGAAGGGAAAGACGGCGGCAATTCCGGCGGAACCGATGGCGAACCAGTAAAGCCGCAGGCCGGCCATGAAGAGCTGCACAATAAATATGGCAAAGAATATGAGCGCGCTGCCCATATCCTTGGTGATAACAAAGATGAGCGAAAAGAGAATGCCAAAGTGCAGAACAAGCTGCAGCACGGAAAAAACCGAGTTGAGATTTTTATATTCCTTTAAATAAGTGATATGCTTTGCCATCAGCACGATAAAAATGATCTTGACGACTTCGGTGGGCTGTATGCCGATACCGAAGAAACGGAGCCATGCCTTGTTGCCGGTGTCGCCCTCGACGCCGAAAGGGACGAGGACGAGAATAAAGGCAATACTGAAGAAAAAAAGGAACATCCAGTTATCGGCAATGATGTCGATGTCGATGAGGGTGAACAGCACATAAAGGCCGATACCTATTATAAACGCTGCAGTCTGGACCAGCAGATATCTCGGCGTGTCATAGCTTGCCGTTGCGCTGCTTATGATCACAAGGCCGAAAATGGTGCAGATGCAGCAGAGAGTCAGCAGATGCATGTCCGCGCGGCGGACGAAATCACGGACAAAGGGAAGATATTTTCGCATACGGAGCCTCCTTTCAAAGGCGATTAAAAAAATAATATCATAAAAATTGGCTTTACGCAATGAACAAATAAATGTTATAATCATCCATATTAACATGTGACGGAAGTGAGAACGTGGGGATTCACGATAAGCACAGGGAGAGAATGAGAAAGCGTTTCACCGACGCAAAAGGCGAGGACTTTAATGAGCACGAGCTTCTTGAGCTTTTGCTGTTTAATTCGATTCCGCGCGGCGATACGAACGCTGTGGCACACGAACTCATAAACACCTTCGGCGGGATTAAAGAGGTCTTTGACGCATCCATCCACGACCTGAAGAAGGTCAAGGGCATAGGTGAACGAAGCGCCATTTTAATAAAATTGGCGCAGAAGCTTGCGGTATCCTACATAAAGCCGGACAATAGGAAGCCTGTCATTATGTGCGACAGCGAGACGGCCGGAGCCTATCTCGTTCCGAAATATATCGGTGCGCAGGAAGAGATTATCTATATGCTCAGCCTTGACGGCAAGGGTAAGCTGCTGAGTTGTGACGAGGTCCACCGCGGCAGTATCAATTCCGCAGATATCAATTTCAGAAAAGTTGTCGAAATTGCAATAGCCAAAAGAGCTGTCGGCGTTATTATCGCACACAACCATCCGAGCGGCGTCGCGATGCCGTCTCCGGAGGACAGCATCGCGACGCGCGAGCTGAAACGGGCGCTTGCGCTTTTAAATGTGACCTTGCTCGATCACATTATCGTCGCCGATTCTGATTGGGTTTCCATGGCGGATAGCGGATTGGTCAAGTGATCCTTTTTCAAACATTGCTTGAGAGAGCAAAAAGTTCCGGTCGGCCGCGTTTTACCGGCTTCCATACCAGGTAATCCGCCGGTATAAGCTGATCGGGCTGCGAAGCGCTCTGTTCCCGGTTTGCCATCCCATCTTTCGCCATCATCCCGATCGCTCCGTTTTTTGTCTGACATTTTTAAGGTCCCATGTTCAGCCGGACGCTGAGCATGGGACCTTTTCCGGCTTAGCATGCCGGCAGAATTCAGATATGATATTGTCAGGCAAAATAAGCCATTGAGAGGAGAAAAACGATACCGGGACGCAGAACTGACAGGCGCTGTATAACGCGGTGGGAAGATCTTATTCGATAACGACGTCGTCCGCTTGATTAAAGGGGTTGACCCGGATCGCAAAGTTAAAGAGATAAGGGTAATTATCCTTCATGTGTTC
>JBFWKZ010000052.1:0-15145 GCA_050252415.1 Oscillospiraceae bacterium
ACCCCCCTGCGCCGACACGCAGTTCCAAGGAAAGAGAGGCGTTGTCGGAAAGCGGCACGCTCTCGAAGAAATAGGAATCTCCGTCCGTGTCGACAGCTTTAAGGTCACATAGGCCATCGTCCGTTTTATTCAGGACAATCACCCGGGCTTCGGAATAGCTGGTTAACGTTTCTCCACCTAAGAACTCCTCTCCCCGATCGTCTTGCCCGGAAGGGATCACGTACAATTCGGTGAGGTCATACCCCAGATTATCCGATACGCTTACCGAAAAAGTCGTGTTGTCTCCACCGCAGCCGGTAAAAAGCACGCACATCAATGCGAGTATCAGGACCGGTATCAAAATTCTTCCTGTCTTGTTCATCATTTTTATCCTCCTAAAAATCTCAAATTATGTCCGCGAAAACTCGTCTTGCCCGATACAAAAATCGTCCGGAAACATCGCCATTCCGATTTATCAAACAAGCCCTAATCCGACAATACCAGTGATGAAATCCACACTCCGATAGCCGGTTCGTAGTCTGTATAAAAATCTGCCGGCGTCGCAGTGTGAAACCAATAATCCATATCGTCGGTCTGGATATAAACGTCCACATTCCTGTGGGTATCCTCGTTCTCCCCGGTGGTATAGGTAATGCGCCAGACCGGATAAGAAAATTCCTGTGACAGATTTTCGTCGACGGCGGCAGTGAAGTCCGCGGTATCCATGCCGGTCAGAGTCCCGATTTGCACGGCGATACTCTCCTCGTCAGATTCGGCACATGGCACGCGCGCCAGAGCGATGGTAACGGCACCGTCATAGAGCCATTCGGTACGGCAGGTGCCGTCATCTCCGTCCGTCTCACTTATCCGTTCCGCATCAGATGGAATTCCGGGCGCTTTTAGCATCAGCATATTACCGGCACCCTCTGCATTCGTTTCCGGTAATGAGGATGCCGTCACTTCATCGGTCGCCGTCGGAGAGGGTGAAGCCACCGGAGAGCTCCCACATCCCGCAGACAGCAGCAGCATGGCAGCAAGCAGAACCGCAAATGATTTTTTCATCTCATAGTCTCCTTCCGTTCCCATAGGATAATTTATTGATAATAGCAAATTTCGTAAGCATCCGTGTCTAAATCCGCGTAGGGCTCCTCCGACACGCCGTCGGAAAGCCTGATGCAGCTGGCCGCCGTATCGCGTTCCCAGTATAGACATGCGTTTAAGTCGCGAAAGCAATCGTCTTCGCACGCCGGGGCGGTAGTACACCATTCATCGATGCCGGTCGTAAATGGCGTTTCCACTCCGCTCTGCCCACGCCGGATGTCGTCCATGCCGAAGAATGTCAGCCCGTCTCCGCCGTCAAGGCTGTCTTCAAACGTGGGGTCCATATGGAACCACCGGCCGCCGAGCGACACCATCGTCCACTCGTGCGCCCCGCCGTCATTCATGAACGCACCCGCGCCGAGAGCGTCTATTCCGACCTGCAGCAACAAAAATTGATAGGCGCCCGCGTAGCTCTGGCATATCCCTTCGCCGTCCATCAACGCATGGTAGACCGAAATATCACCGCCGTCCAAATAGCGGATATTTTGCGCAGTCCAGCGGTATAAGGAGATCGCCTCTTCGCAGTCGTTGCCGGCGGGTAAAACCGACGCGCGTACTGCCTGCTGCACACGTTTTTCAAAAGCCTGGATGCGGGCCTCATGCTCATCCCTGTCATATAAATAGCTAAATGTTACGGAAGCATTCTCCCAATCATAATTAAAATCATGGATAAGCGCACTCAGCGGAAACTCGGCAAGCAGGCAGGATACCGCCTTAGATAGAGAGTCCTCAGGCAGCGATACCGTTTCCTGCCGCTGCAGGACCGCATCAACGAGGTGCCGGTAATCCGACAGCGCATCTCCCAGATAGGCCCTCGCATCCGATGGAAGAACATAGGGATCAAAGGTATACTGAAGCTCCGGCGCCGGTGTGCTCGGCTCTGCGGGTACTGCAGATGGGGAGACAATTCGGGCGGTGGGGTCAACCGACGGCGATGTAAGATTTGTATCGGAAATCCGGTCAGGCGCACAGCCGGTCAGGTCAAGCAGCAGAGCAGTAATAATAAGAAATGCATACCGTTTTTTCATGGCTTCTTCCCTCCCGGACAACGAATCTGATTTGTCGGGGTTATTCGATACCTACAATTAACAAAAGCGCCGAAGTGCAGTAGAAAAAGCACAGCGCCGCAAGCACGCCCAGGACAACCGGTAGATAGCGAAATACCGGAGCGGCCGTTTTCTTATAATAGCTATTGCAGATGAACGTCCCTAAAAGCAGTAGCGCACCTGCAAACGCGGATATCCATAACGTCATTTATTTCTCCTCATCCTGTTCAGACAGCATAACTAAAATGTCTTTTAACGTCAGTCTGGGACCGTCCTGCCAAGAGATACTTGATCCCTCATTGACCGGACGGGGAAACGGGATTTTCCCCGTCAGGGCGCAATAGGCAGGGTCGTGATTAAGCAGCCGGTTCATCGAAAACAAAATCAGGTGTCCATTGCTCAGTTTAATATCCAGGGTTGCGTCATCCAGAGTGTCCACTCGTGTCATGTGAAGCATCGCGCATAAACCTCCCCTACCTTTTTATCCATCTTAGCAGAATGAGACCACCGTCCGGCGGGGATTAACAAATCTTAATTGTTGCCAGAAATTTTTCTCCCATTTTATAGCGATGCATGATAAACTGTTTTGGGGTGAGATAATGGGCAAAGCCAAGATATTGATAATCGAGGATGAAACCGACGTACTGGCTCTTAACAAAGAATATTTGGAAAGTCAGGGCTATGACGTGTTTGGCGTACAGGCTCTGGCACAGGCGCGTTTCCATGTGGAGGAACAGCTTCCCGACCTTATCTTATTGGACGTTATGATGCCGGACGGTATGGGCTGGGATTTCTGCGCGGAGATCCGGGAAAAAACAAACGCTCCCGTTATCTTCCTGACATGCAGGGATGAAACCGACAGCGTTGTAAAGGGATTGCTGAAGGGCGGAGATGATTATATCACCAAGCCCTATGATCTGAACGTGCTGGGGGCGCGGATCGCAGCGCAGCTTCGGAGAGCCGGGATTATGTCGGCCGGCAAAATTGAGCTTTTTCCGCTTGTCATCGACCTGCTGGCCGGAGAGGTCACCTTGGATGGAGAACGCATTTCTCTGACGCAAAAGGAAATACAGCTTTTGGCCTGCTTCGTTTTATTTGCGGGCAGGCGCCTGAGCTGCGAGGAAATTTACCGACGCGCCTGGGGCGGAAGTATGCCGGGTGCTTCGAACACCATCGCCGTGCATGTGACAAAGCTCCGCAAAAAGCTCAAATTGGATGATGGAAGCTGTTTTGAACTCAGGAGTACCGGGAAAGAGGAATACCTATTTAGTAAGGTGCGGTATTAAGCCGTAATAAATGGAAACGGCCCAAGGTAACAGTTGGCTGCTGAATTTTAAAAGTGGCGTTGTCCGAATTTTTGAGCAATATTGCATAGCATATTACCATCAAAATAAAGGCTGCGTTGTCTGACATCTGGGAAAATACGTACATGTCCTTTTGGCATTCGTAATATTCTTAAAGGATGCTAAACACAGGCTACTATAGGCACAAGAATAGATGGACACCTGCCGTTTTCGGCCCAAATTATTCTATAAAAAAGCTGCAAACCCGACTCTGTCGGGTTTGCAGCTTTTTTATAGGGACTTGTGCCGCTTCAAAAAGATTTTTAACGTAACTATTTTAAAATCGTTTTATGGCCTTTTTACGTATTCAAAGGGATACTAAGTCATTCATGACGAGTAGGTATTTATTTCCACTAGAATACCAATATATTTTTGGTATCTATGACGAATGTATGAAGGTGAAAATGAAAACCTTTATAGGATGTTGACAACGCAAATATAATGAGTTATCATATCAATGACAATTATAGAAATTTAATTGCAATTATTGAAATATTCCCGAAAAACCGAGCTCTTTCGAGATATTATAAGCAGCCTCGGCAAGATATTTCTCATTGGCGTTGAAAAGCTCCTGAGTAATCCTTGCGGTTGGCCCGGTAACGCTGATGCTGGCAACAATTTCGCCGCTGTAATTTCTAAGCGGATAAGCAAAGCATCGCATCCCTAGTTCACATTCCTCATCGTCGCAGGAATAACCGTTATTTTTGACTTTTTTCAATTCTTCCAGCAAGGCGCTTTTATCTGAGAGGGTATTTGGGGTAAATCGAGTGAGCCCTTTCTGTTGGATATACTGATCGATTTCATCTTCGGAGAACCTCAGTAAAAGGATCTTGCCACAGCCGGTACAGTGCATCGGCCCATAGCTGCCGACGCGGTGTATGCTCATCAGCGAATTGCTCGGTCCCGTCACCACATCGACGAACACCACCGATTGATTTTGCTCTATTGCGACACATACCGATTCGCCAAATATTTTTGACAGCGTGACCAGATAGGGATGCGTAATACGGCGCAGATCCAAATTATCTATGACATCGTTGGAAATTTTACATATTTTGAAAGTCATAAAATACCGGGCTGTTTTGGGTTCCTGCTGCACATAGCCACACTGAATTAACGTGTTCAAAAACCTTCTTGCCGTGCTCTGATTAATATTGAGTTCATTACCGATGTCGATAAGCCGAACGGGTTCATGAGAAGAGGCCAGAAACTCCAATAACGCAAGCGCCTTCTCAGTGGATTGATTTGAAGATAGCGCCATTGAAGGGTTTGTTCCATCTTTTTTATTCATAGTCATACTAAATCTCCTTACGTCTTTAGTTTTGCTCTTATCTTAATATTTAAAAATACATTTCAATTATAGGCATATTTAAAGAATACCATTATTTGGCACGACAAACAATGCCCATTGTATACAACATATTTTGTGATATCTGTAAATTTATCTGAATTTTATCAAAAAGGAGAGATAAAAATGGAAAGAATCAAAGGTGTCATTCCGCCTGTAATTACGCCATTCAAGGAAAATGGAGACGTCGATTATGACGGATTCGCGTCCAACATGCAGAAATGGAACAAAGATGATCTGTATGGTTACCTGATAGCCGGATCCAACGGAGAACCGGTTTTTCTCAGCGAGCAAGAAAAATCGCAGTTAGTAAAGATAGCGGTGGATAATGCGCTGCCCGGCCGGCTGATTATCGTCGGCTCATGTTTGGACTCCGTACGGGAAACGATCAGAACGGCAAACGAATATGCCGCGATGGGGGCCGGCGCAGTCCTTGTGGCAACGCCATTTTATTACAGTGGATCAATGGATTCCAGGGCGCTGATCAAATTTTTCACCGAGGTAGCCGATAATACCGATTTACCCGTCATGCTTTATAATGTTTCAAAATATACCCATGTCAATATTACCGCCGATGCCCTTGTGGAACTCAGCCGCCATAAAAACATCGTCGGCATGAAAGATTCCAATGGTGACGTTCCGCAGCTTGCCAATTTTCTGCGGGCCGCGGACCCAAAATTTCAGATAATGACAGGTACATTTGCCTCATGGTACCCTGCTCTGACTATGGGCATAACCGGTATCATCTCCGCAATGGCGAACTGCTGCCCCGAGGCTATTGTAAAAGTTCAGCAGTTGTATGACGCAGGAAAGAGCCAAGAGGCATTTAAACTGTATCAGCGATGGCTTCCCGTCAACACGGCCGTTACAGGCACGTTTGGAATAGCAGGGCTTAAATATGCCTGCGACTGCATGGGATATCACGGCGGATTTGTCCGCAATCCGCTTTCAGATTGTTCACGGGAAGATAAAAAAAAGATTGACTCAATACTGGATGACGCTTTGAATCAATAGACGGACTACGGACGCCTTTGCACACCGTAAATGGAGGAACAGTAATGAAGATAGGAATATCTGAGTTTATTACTCAGCCGGCATTAAATTATATGAGAGAAAGAGGATACGAAATATCATTTGCTTCGTCCAACACGAAGGAGGCCATGATAAAGTTGCTGACAGATTGTGACGGACTTTTAGTGCGGGTAGCCCCTTGTGACAAGGAAGTAATCGACCGTGCGAAAAAGCTGAAAGTTATCGCAAAACACGGCGTCGGCGTGGACAACATTGATGTGGACTATGCGACACAGCGGGGCATCGCCGTTACATACACGCCTGTAGCCAATACAAACTCTGTCGCGGAACATGCCCTATATCTGATGATGGCCTGTGCAAAGCAAGGCTATCCGCTGGACAAAAAGCTGCGGGAAACCGGAGAATTCTCCTTCAGAAAAGATTATATTGGCGAGGAGCTCGAGGGAAAAACGCTTGGACTTATCGGTCTCGGCAGGATCGGGCAGCGTTTGGCGCATAAAGCCATGCATGGGCTTGGAATGAGCGTTGTCGGCCTCGACCCGTTTGTAAAAAAAGAGTCGCTTGAGAACGGCATTATCCTATTGGAAAACCGTGACGAGCTGCTGGCATGCAGCGATTATGTCAGTCTTCATTTACCGGTATTACCCGACACGAAAGGAATCATCAATCTCAATGCGCTCAAGAAGATGAAATCGACCGCTTTCCTTATTAATGCGGCACGGGGAGAGCTGATTGTCACGGACGACCTTGTCACGGCCTTGAAAAACGGAATTATCCGCGGAGCCGGTATTGACGTTTTCGAGAAGGAACCACCACATCAATGCCCGCTGTTCGCGCTGGAAAATGTTGTGCTTACGCCTCATACGGCCGGCAGTGCCAAGGAATCTCTTGACAAAATGGGACTGCACGCAGCAATGGGAATACATGAGGTCCTGAGCGGCGCCAAAGTCTCGTGGCCTTTTAATCAGGTGGCAAGAGACATGATTTAGATTCCGAAGCAGGCAGATGTAACGATTTATAAGTATGCATAAAAATTTGGGAGGCACCGGAGGTTACGACAGGCCGACCGTCATAAATGCGATTGACCAGGTTGGCGTCGCTCGTAGCCCAAGCTCGGCAAGATGGTTATCATGCAACATAAAAAACTAAAAAATTATGCAATATAAGGAGCTGATAAAATGACAAGCAAGGAACGCGTGATGATGGCGCTTGACCACAAAGAACCAGACAAGATACCGCTCGACCTCGGCGCAGGTAAAGCCTGCAAATTTACGCGCGGATTTTACGTCAAGCTTTTGAGCTACCTTGGGCTTGAGGAGGATATCGATATCTGTGCAAAAGCGAACCAGCAAGTTTTTGCAAGCGACGAGGTTTTGGAAAAGCTTGGCTGTGATGTCAGGGCCGCCAGGGTAAAAACAATACCCGTAGGGATCAGGAGAGCAAAGGATTGGGAGGATGAAACCAGCTTCTATATGAGCGATGATTGGGGAACCACCTACCGCATGCCGAAAAACAGCCCACGGTATTACGATATGTGCGGTTTCCCTTTAAAGGACGCCGAAGAATCGGCTGACGAGCGCTATGAATTTCCAACCCCGGCGCTGGTCAAACCGGAGTGTCGAAAAATGGCAGAAGACTATCAGTCAGCCGGATACCCGGTCATGGTATGTGAACACTTCGCAAACGGTTTCCTTCAGACCGGCCCACGCCTTTACGGCTTTAACAACTGGCTTGCCATGATTGCCGGCGACGAAGAGAGGGCATGCAAATTCCTGGACAAATTGGTCGAGAAGAAAATGCAGTGGTGGGACAATGTGTTCGATGTCTACGGCGATACGGTAGATATCGTCGCTGAATGCGACGATTTGGGCACGCAGACAGGCCCGTTCATCTCCATGGCGATGTTCAGTAGCCTGATATTACCCTATTTCAAACAGGTGTTTGATCACATAAGATCGAGGTCCAACGCGAAGATACTCCTTCACTGCTGTGGTTCCGTAGTGCCGTTCCTCTCAGATTTTATCAACATCGGACTTGATATTCTAAACCCTGTACAGATAACCGCAAAGAATATGGATCCGTATGATCTTAAAAAAGAATTCGGTAAGGATCTCACTTTCTGGGGCGGAGCGATAGACACGCAAAAGACTCTGCCATTTGGAACAAAGCAACAGGTTATAGACATGGTCAAGAGAAATACCGATGCATTTGCTCCGGGAGGCGGGTTCATATTTACCCCGGTTCACGCGATACAGGACGATGTACCGGTGGAAAACTTTATGACGATGCTGGAGACCTATCGCGAAATCTGTCGGTATTAGATAAGCGCCATTTGAAACCGGGGACACCGACACTTAAGACAGCCGGAAACGTGATTTATCTGTTATACGAAAATTTGAACGTTCCGGTTTTTGACACCTTAGACTCACAAAAATAACCCAAATCTACGATTGAATAAGGAGATAATTATGAAAATGAAATCAGCGGAAGCCATTGTCAAAATCATGGAGAAAGAAGGAATAACAACTGCATTCGGCATACCCGGAGCAGGAATAAATCCTGTTTATAAATATCTGGAGAAAGCAGATATCGACCACTACGGCATGCGCCATGAGGAGGCCTGCATGCACGCGGCAGACGGATACTACAGAGCAAAACATGAAATTGCGCTCGCAATATGCACATCCGGACCTGGGGCGACAAACTTTGTCACTGGATTGTACACCGCGTTTATCGACTGCATTCCGGTGTTGGCAATTGTAGGCCAGGCAAATACATGGCAGCTCGGCATGGACCCGTTCCAATGCGTCGACATGGTTGATATCGCAAAAACCGTGACGAAGAAGGTATTCCGGCCCATGAAAGCCGAGGATATTCCGGAGATGATGAAAGAGGCGTTTTATCTGATGCGCTCCGGGAAGCCCGGCCCCGTTCTGTTCGACTATCCCCTGGACGTACAGATGGGCGAACTGGAATTCGACATTGACACATACGAACCTATCCCCCTCCCCTCTGTTGAGCCAAAGGACGAGGACATTAAAGCCGCAGTGGATATGATATCGCAGGCAAAAGCTCCGGTTATTATCATGGGCGGCGGCGTGACGCTGTCGGAGTCCGAGAAAGATGTCATCGCGCTTGCCGAGTCGCTTAAGATCCCGGTCATAACCACCTATATGGCGAAGGGCGGCATACCTATACAGCATCCGCTGAATGCCGGCCACATGGGTATCCAGGTAGGGCAGCCGATTGGTAACAAAATTTTCCTGGGCTCCGATCTGGTGATAGGGATAGGTTGCCGTTTTTCCGACCGACATACCGGTAATCTCAATGTATACCGAAAAGGACGCCGGTTTATACATATCGATATTGAGCCAAAGCAAATCGGTAAGGTTTTCGAGCCTGATCTTGGAATTGTATCCGATGCAAAATTGGCGGCGGAGGCCCTCCTGAAGGAAATAAAAGCTCGTGGACTTAAGCCTACCAGCGACAGAGCTGAAACCATACCTGAGCTGCGGGAAACTCTGAAGCGAAAAACCGATTATGAGACCTCGCCGATTATGCCACACAGAGTGTTCTATGAGGTAAACAAGGCATTTGATGAGAATACAATGTTCACTGCCGGCTGTGGTATCACTCAGATATGGGGGGGGCAGCTTCAGGAGATTAACAGACCGCGCCGTTATCTCCCTTCCGGAGGAGCCGGAACTTTGGGCTTTGAAATTCCCGCCGCGTTTGGGGCAAAGGTTGCATACCCGGACGATTATTCCGTTACCATCGTTGGAGACTTCGGTTTTACCTTTATGGGCGAGGAAATTGCCGTGGCAACAGCATTTAAAAAGCCGATTATCGTCGTTATTCTCAATAATGCCTATCTGGGACTAATCCTTCAAAACCAAAAGGGCGCCTACGGATTTGAATATGCCGTCGGCATGCCCTATAACCAGGATGGCACGATAGACTATCTGAAAGTAGCGGAAGGCTACGGCTGCATATCGGAGCGCGTGTCCACACCAAATGAGTTGGCCGAGGCGCTCGAGCGAGCAAAAGCGTCTGATAAATGCTATGTCATCGAGGCAATATGCGTAAACGAACAGCTTTGCGACATGGGCGGGGCAATTGATGCAGTTAAGAGCTTTGCACCGGAAAAATAGCCCACGGAGATAGTATCAGTCCCATAGCGCTCGAGGCAATTAATTGTCAGGGAGGCGATAAGCGATATAACAAGGCTCTCGAGCGCCATATGGGAGCGGAGCGGCCAAAAAATTCCCAGACGATTGACGGATAGCGCCAACATCGATTTTCCGTACGACAGATTAAAAAATACATAAAATCTTCAATGAGCTGTCAGCCCGTTGAAGGGACATAAGATATGAGCATAAAAATAGCACAATTGGGATTTGGTATTTAGCGCCATGCTGATGTTTGCGGCCATTGTGGAAAAAGGAGAGGTTTCATTTGCAAGATCAAAGGTGTGATTATTATGCAATGATTTATGATTAAGGATTCCATAGGCATGACAATGCTGGCATCGGTAGTACGTTAGCTGAATTGTATTTAAAAAGGGAAGGAAGGAAAATAATGGAAACTGCATTGGCTATCTTTCTATTGCTCACTTTTATTGCTCTAGTCGTGTACTTAGTCAGAGGCGGAAATATTATTGTCGGTTTTTTTGTCATGATCCTGATATGGGGCTTTGCCGCAGGATCTTCGGTGAGCGAGCTCGTCAAGATCATCAGCGATCGAATCGATGCGGCCGGCAGTACGATACTGATAATCATATTCGGCAGCTGGTTTGGCCGCATTCTCGTCGATACCAATATTGTCGGTGTCATTATCAGAAAGACTGTTGAGCTCGGTGGTGATCGCCCAAAATTCACGGTTATTCTGCTATACCTCGTTTCTTCGGCCATATTTACAAGCGTATATGGAATTGGTACCGCAATGGCCATTGGCCTCATCACCATGCCGATTATGTTTTCTTTGGGGATTCCAAAGGATATCACCGCAACGTGTTTTATAATGGCTGATTTTACGGGAATGCTTATCAATCCGACTCCATTTGCCCAACTCAAGTCGACCTTTGAAGCCATTGAATATCATGGTACTTTCTTACATTTCGCTCTCTGCTCAATGGGAATTGCCGCAGTGATCTTTGTCCTTATGGTAATGATTCGTCTGCGCAAAGGAAAGGTGCAGCACGCCTGGGCTGCAAAGGCGCCAAGTGAGGACATCACCCGAACACGTATGTTTCCGCTTGCCTATATTACCCCGATTATTCCAGTCATTCTTGTCGCATTTTTTTCCTGGCCGGTTAACCCTGCTTTGATTTTGTCATTACTTCTCGCCCTGACTTTTTCAGGGAAGATGAGGCATCCGAAGGAATGTCTGGATCTTGCCATGAATTCCTTACGCGAATCGGTACGAGACATCGCAATATTGATACTCCTGATGTGCTGTATCTGGTGTTATGCCAGTGTTGCCAAGAACTGCGCATTTCTTTTCCAGCCTTATGTTATGGCATTGCTCCCCGATAATCCGCTCTATATTGCGCTGGCGGTCGGTATTCTTGCTCCGCTTGGCCTGTTTAGAGGACCGCTGGCACTCAGTGGTGTTGGAACTGCCGTTGTGGCTATTCTGGTTGCCTGCGGCAAATATGACCCGTCATTTACGGCAATGCTGATCTTCGTTCCATGGCTCTGTATGACTTTTGGGACTTGTCCAACGCAATCAACCAATGCATGGGTACTGAGTTATACTAAAGTCGGCATCGGGGAGCATCTCAAATCAACACTTCCCTGGACTTGGATCTGCGCGATATTTATGTCTATAGCCATGTATTACTTCTTTATTGGATAAACTGAATTAATATTGCCGGTATGCATATTGTAAGGCAGCCGATTCGTGCGATCTTGCAATAAATTAAAACAGCAGCGGCTAGCCCTATTTGTATTGTCTTAAACTTCAGTACTTGGCTAGGGGGCGGCGTTATCCCGGAAGACATGGCGAGAAAAGGAGTAAGTGATGAAAAGAACAATCAGAGTCGGCATTGATGTCGGTGGCACACACACCAAAGCGGTGGCACTGGACAATGTTACACATGAAATATTGGGCAAGGCAACGGTTATGACGACCCATAGCCATAAGATGGGAGTTTCACAGGGTATCATCGAGGCGTTCCAAAAATGTCTTTTGGAAAATCATATCCAACCGGAAGAAATTGTCTTCATCGCACATAGTACTACCCAAGCGACGAACGCGCTTTTGGAAGGAGATGTCGCAACGGTTGGCATTATTGGAATGGGCAGAGGCCTTATCGAAGGGTATATGGCAAAAAGGCAGACAAAAATTCAAGATATTCCTTTGGTAACCGGGCGCTCAATTCCTATTAAGCATGCCTATATTGATACTAAAGGCCTCAGCAGAGAACAAATTATGGATACAATTAAAGATTTACTCTCAAAAGGAGCCGAAGTCATCGTTGCAAGCATGGCCTTCGGGGTGGACAGCCAGGAAGAGGAACAACTTGTTCAATCCGTTGCAATGGATATGGGCGTACCGGTGACGATGGCCGCTGAGATCACAAAACTTTACGGCCTTACAATAAGGACGCGAACTGCCGCAATAAATGCCAGTATTATGCCTAAAATGCTGCACACAGCAGAAAGTATCGAAACCACGGTAAAAGGCGCCGGAATTAAAGTTCCGCTTATGATTATGCGCGGTGACGGCGGCGTTATGGATATCGCAGAAATGAAAAAAAGGCCCGTTCTGACCATGCTGTCCGGGCCTGCGGCAAGCGTTATTGGCGCATTGATGTATCTGAGAGCATCCAATGGGATATATTTTGAAGTCGGCGGAACCAGTACAAATATAGGCGTTATAAAAAATGGCCGTCCCGCGGTAAATTATGCAACGCTTGGACAACACCGGACCTACATATCGTCACTGGATGTGCGCGTACTCGGGATAGCGGGCGGAAGCATGGTAAGAGTTAATAACGGCAATATTATCGATGTTGGGCCGAGAAGCGCACATATCGCAGGAATGCCATATGCCGCTTTCACTCCCGATGAAGAGATCATCGATCCGGTCGTCGAATATATTTCTCCGCGAGCGGGAGATCCGGGTGATTATGTCGTCGTAAGAGTAAAAAATGGTAAACGCATCGCCATTACGAATACATGCGCCGCCAACGTGCTGGGACTTGCAACTGAAGATATGTATGCCCACGGCAATATGAAGTCATGCCGTACGGCTATAGGAGCGCTTGCTAAAGTTACCGGACAGACTGTGGAAGAGACGGCCCATACGATTTTGAAGACGTCGTGCAATAAGATCGTTCCTATAATCAATGAACTGGCCGCATGCTATCAGTTGGAGAAAGAACAGATGGTGCTTGTCGGCGTGGGCGGAGGTGCAGGGGCTTTGCTTCCGTTTACAGCGAATCTTATGGATCTCCCATATGATATCCCCGAGAATGCCGAAGTCATTTCGTCCATCGGTGTGGCCCTTGCTATGGTTCGGGAAGTCGTTGAGCGCACCATCCCAAATCCTACGGCAGAAGATATTTCCGCTATCCGAAAAGAGGCGGTGGAAAGAGTGGTAAACAGCGGCGCGGTAGAGGATACGGTAGAGGTACATATTACGGTCGATAACCAAACGCAGAAAGTAACGGCTATTGCGCTTGGCTCTTCTGAAGTTCAGACAACAGATCTTCTCAAAGAAATCACGGACAGCGAGGCAAAAAGTATCGCTGCAAATTCGTTCGGCGTTTCAGAACAAAGTGTTGCGATCAAAGCCAAAACAGATGCCGGTATATATATCCTCACAACACCGGATTCGTCAAAAGGAAATAAAGAACGGATTCGAATCGTTGACAAAAAAGGCTTTGTTAAGATACAGCGTTCCAATGGCGTGGTGGTTAAAACCGATCATGAGAATATTAAGTCCGATTTTGACAAGCTATGGAATAACATGATAACCTATTCTTCCGAATCATCCATAGCACCGGATCTCTACCTCTGCAGCGGAGGCAGGCTTCTTGACTGCTCAGGTGCCAGCGGTCAGGATTTGGCGTATAATGTCATTAAGGCTGAGCTGCCCCTTATCAGTTCGGAGAAAGACATCTATCTTGTCGCTTCAAAAAATAGTCTATGGAAAAAATGACGATTACCTGTGACGAAGTGGGTCAGCTTCTGCAATTTCGTGATACGGCCTGGTGGCGCCTGCAATTACACCGTGACATCCTGAGCTGCCATATTGCTCAGGATGAATACACCGGCATCATAAGCAAAGCTTGTGATTATGGCAAAAAAATGGCCGCCGTATGGAATGAATTCAGCCCGTGTGGCAGCGTTGAACAATGGCTTCGTTTAAGCGGTGTTGAAATACGCCTTATCAACCGGATACAGGCGCCTCCGTTGGTGTTGTTCGCCGCAATCATGACAAATCCTTTACGGATTGAGCTTTATCTCGATTCAATTGCAAGAGCCTTTGACGCCCTTTCGGCCGGAGCCGGTTATGCCGAATTGGCCGGAATTGATAAAGAGGCCGTTAAGAAAATTATATTGGCGCATGAATGCTTTCACTTTTTGGAGGATAAATGCCAAAAGGATTATGAAAGCTACGTGGTAAGTTACGCTCTCGGGCCTTTAAAAAGAAATTCGCAGATTCGGCAGTTCAGCGAAGTGGCAGCGGCCGTATTTGCAAAAGATGTCTGCAAAATAAAATTTAATCCGGGAATCCTGGATGCGGCGCTGCTGTCGACCTTTGACAGCAAAAAAAGGGGCTCGGAAAGAACGGCGGAAAAGTATATAAAAGCCTTGAAAGCCGTGGAATCATAACCGCTGCGCGAGTTGTTCGCTCAAGGGTGCATTCCCATTTGCGAATATAGTTTGAGGGTATCGGACTTGTTTATCCGATACCCTCAAACTTTTCTCAGGGGCGCTCTGTCCCTTTTCTGCGAAAGCACTTCCGGCCACAGCGACATTCAATAGGAAGTATTCCGGTCAAAAAATGCTCATCTTTTGATACCAGCGCGCTTCTCAGTACTTCCGATTATTTTCCCAATTCCAGGCATCCTGCAAAATTTCTTCGATACCGCTGTGCGACGGGACCCAGCCCAGCGTATCTTTTGCCTTCTGATTGGATGCGACAAGTGCGGCAGGGTCGCCCGCCCTGCGGCCGGCCAGCTTATAAGGCACAGTCCGGCTCGTCACTCTTTCCAACGCATGAATCATTTCAAGCACAGTAAAACCGGTGTTGCTGCCCAAATTGAAGCAATCCGAGCAGTCATG
>JBFWKZ010000053.1:0-14892 GCA_050252415.1 Oscillospiraceae bacterium
ATTTGAAATATACTGCGTCCAGTCCACCATTTACGTTGAGCCGGAAAATGACGACTGCGATATGGATGCGGCGTTCGAACGCCTGAAAAAACTCTTTGGAATCGTCTCGCTCAACCGCGCCGCCGCCTGTGAAAAAGATGTTGACGCGATTTTTAAGACGGCGTTGGCCTACCTGGCCGAGAGCATGGAGAAGGCCGAGAGCTTTAAGGTCGAGACGAAACGTTCCGACAAGAGCTTCCCCATGACCTCGATACAGATATCCCAGTACGTCGGCGGTTTGCTTGCCGACGCGTTTCCAAATACCCGGGTGGATGTTAAAAATCCGGAGCTGACCGTGAATATTGAGGTTCGCGACTATGCCGCCTATGTCCATGGCGACGCAGTTCCCGGCGCGGGCGGAATGCCGGTTGGGAGCAACGGCAGAGCCGTTACGCTGCTCTCCGGCGGGATAGACAGCCCGGTATCGAGCTATATGATCGCCAAGCGCGGCGTTCAGGTCATTCCGGTACATTTTTTCTCTTTCCCTTATACCTCCCAGCAGGCCAAGGAGAAGGTCATTGCACTTGCGCAGATCCTCACGGCCTATTGCGGCAGACTGACGGTCGAAATCGTCCCCTTCACGCATATTCAGGAGGAGATACGCCAAAAATGTCCTGAGGAACTGTTTACGATTATCATGCGCCGGTTTATGATGCGTATTTCTCAAAAAATTGCGGAGGCAAACAGCTGTTCCGCATTGGTTACCGGTGAAGATCTCGGCCAGGTTGCCAGTCAGACGATACAGGCAATGGCCGTGACGGAGGCGTGCGTCACGCTGCCGGTTTTGCGTCCGCTTGTCGGCATGGACAAGGGCGAGATCATTGCCATTGCCCGCAAGATAGGGACTTTTGAAACGTCGATTCTCCCATATGAGGACTGCTGCACGGTATTTACGCCGCGCCACCCGCGTACCAAACCAAAACTCGATGAGGTGATTGCCGCTGAGAGCCTTTTGGAAGTCGATACGTTGGTGGACGAGGCATTTAATAACATAGAAAGGGTGAAATTACAGCCATGAACAAGGTATACACTGCCGAAATTCTCGGCGTCGGAACAGAGCTTTTACTCGGAAATATCTTAAATTCCGACGCGAGAGACATCTCCGTCATGCTCTCCGAGCTTGGCATCAACGTCTATTGGCATTCCGTCGTGGGGGACAATCCCGCAAGGCTCACCGAAGTGGTTGAGATCGCGAAAAAGCGGGCCGACATCATCATCACCACCGGAGGCCTGGGGCCAACCTGTGACGATCTCACAAAACAGGTGCTTGCAAAAGCCTTCGGCCTTGAGCTCGAGTTTAACCAGGAGGCGGCCGACCGCATGCGCGAGCACTTTACCGTCCTGGGCAAAGAAATGACCGACAATAATCTCCAGCAGGCTTATCTGCCGGAGGGCTGCACAGTCTTCCAGAACTACTGGGGTACGGCGCCGGGGTGTGCTTTCAAGGCCGAGGGCTGCATTGTGCTTATGCTGCCCGGACCTCCCCGCGAGTGCAACGCCATGTTCCGCCATTGGGCGATGCCCTATCTCAGCGCGCTGTCCGATGAGACGATCGTCTCCCACAATATCCGCATCTTCGGCATGGGTGAGAGCAGCGTTGAATATGCGCTTCGCGATTTAATGAACGAGCTCAGTAATCCCACTCTCGCGCCCTATGCCAAAGAGGGCGAGTGCATGCTGAGAGTTACGGCCAAGGCGCACAGTGAGGAAGAGGCGGAAAAAATGATGGTCCCCGTCATTGCAAAGGTCCGCGAGGTGCTTGGCAGCGTCATATACGGCATCGATGCAAACAGTCTTGAAGAGACGGCGTTCGGCCTCATGAAGGAGCAGGGAATTACCCTGGCTGTAGCGGAGAGCTGCACAGGCGGCCTCCTTTCCAAGCGCATAACCGACATGCCCGGCGCTTCCCAGGTGTTCCTCGGCGGATTCATTGTCTATTCCAACATGAGCAAATCCAAGCTCTTAGGTATCGACCCGAAGCTGATTGAGGATAAGGGTGCCGTGAGCGAGCCCGTTGCCCGTGAGATGGCCTCCCGCGCAAGAGAGAAGCTCGGCACCGACATCGGGATCGGAATCACCGGGGTCGCCGGACCGGAGACGGATGGAAGAAATGATGTCGGCGTCGTGTATATTGCGCTGGCCACAAAAAATGAAGTCTATTGCCGCCGTTTCACCCTTGGTAAGACCCGTGAGAGAGTGCGCCTTGCCGCGGCGAACAATGCCTTTGACATGATTCGCCGCCATCTCACCGGATTGCCTATGGACGCCTGAAGCCGAAAACCAGGTTGGCCTTGATTTTTGGATAAAAATTCAGTATAATTTTTAAGTGGTAAATCATGCCGACAGGCAATAATTTAGGAGGACTCCAATCATGCTTACCTATGAGATAGACGTCGCCGGCTTAAAGCGCGAGCTGCCTCTCTGCCGTGTCAGCGACGATCTCTATATCGGCGCCTTCGTCATTTTCGGAGACGTTGAATTGACTGTCCACTGTGCAGCGGAACTGCTCAAGCGCGCCCCGGAATATGACTACCTCATCGCCCCAGAGGCAAAAAGCATCCCTCTGCTTTACGAAATGGCGCGTCAGAGCGGCGCCGAAAAGTATTTTCTCGCCAGAAAGGGGCCTAAGCTCTACATGCAGGGTACCTTTGAGGTGAATGTGAGGTCCATCACGACCGAAGCCGTGCAGCACCTCGTATTGGATGCCCACGACGCCGCACTGCTTCGTGGAAAACGCGTGCTGATCATCGACGACGTTATCTCCACCGGCGAGTCTCTCCGGGCAATGGAGGAACTCATAACATCCGCCGGCGCAACGATAGCCGGAAAGATGGCCATCCTAGCCGAGGGTGAAGCGCAGAAACGCGACGACATCGTATATCTCGCGCCGCTGCCTTTATTCAACTCAGACGGCACAATCAAAGAATAACTTAATATGCCCGACAGGGCAGGCGTTAAGATTCCTCAAATGGCGAGCTGTTCCCGCCGGCTCCAATAAAGTCGGTCTTAAATATGCGGCATCCGGTGGTCAAGACCACCGGATGCCGCATATTTATTGGTTATTTTAAATGAGTAAAGGCTGTATTTGTTTTTCCTGGAGGGCCGCCTGAACGGCAGCATCGATCTTGTTAAAGTCCGCAACCAGCGAGCAGGGTTTCCCAGTGGGGTTATCCTGCCGGAACGGCACCAGGTATATGTGCTTTCTCGCCATAAGCCTTCCTATGTTCTCCGCGTTGGTGCTGAGCCCGTCATTTGTTGAAATCGCAATAACTACGGGGCGTTCGTTGCGCAGGTGCGCCTTAACGGCCAGAGTCACGGCCGTATCGGCGATGCCATTTGCAAGCTTGCCAATCGTGTTGCCCGTACAGGGGGCGATGACCAGAACATCCAGCAGCTTTTTCGGTCCTATCGGCTCGGCGGCGACGATACTGTCTATGATATCATGTCCGGAATAGTCTTCCAATCTTTCCCGAAAGAGCTCGGCTTTCCCAAAACGGGTATCTGTTGTTGCGGAATTTTCGCTCATAATCGGTATCACGTCGTATTTTTCAGAGAGCTCACGCGCGATGTCCATGACCTTTGCAAAGGTGCAGAATGAACCGCACAGTGCAAGCCCAAGCCGCGTTTTTTCCATCACATCAGCTCCTTTTCACGCAAAATGTTATAGATCGTATCACGAATGATCTCGCCGGCCGTAACCGGCGCAACCTCCCCCGGCAGACTGAGCGCCCATATGGCGTGTACCCCAAGCTGAGCTGCCGCTGAAAAGTCCACGCCGCCCGGCTTGGAGGCGAGGTCCATGCACAGGGCCTCCTCCTTGAGCTCACGCAGCCGATTTTCGTCCAAAACGGGTGCCGGTACGGTGTTTATTACCATATCAAAATTCCCAAGATTTCCCTCGAGCGCACGGGTGTCCAGTGCTTCAAAGCCGAAAACACGGCACCATGCCATGTCCTGATATTTCCGTGATGAAACGGCAACGCGTACGCCCATATCCTTCAGGCGGGAAGCCAGCGTTTTGCCGATGCGTCCATAGCCGATCACCAACGCCCGGCTGCCCAAGAGTGTCTTTGGCGTCTCGCGGATCAGCAGATCGAGAGCGCCTTCGGCTGTAGCGGCTGCGTTCATGACGCAGAGCTCTTCCCGGCGAAAATAGTCGATAAGGCCAACGCCGTAGCGCTGTGCGATTTCGACAGCGGTATCGTCTACCCAGCCCGCGCAAACCGGCACACCCCCGGGAAGAGCGGAAAAAATGCTCTCAAGCGGCACGTCTTCTGCCGAAAGCAGAGAGCTGAGGTATCCGCGCTGACCCGAGAGCGGCAGCGGCAGAATAATGCAGTCGGCATGTTTTGCACACTCCTCAGGACTGGCTGTACGCCGCACCTCACACGGCACCTCGCCGCGCTCAAGCGCATAGGTGCGCACATGGTGTCCGTCGCTGGCTAATAGGCCGCATAGCCTTGCAATGCGCAGATCGCCGCCCATAACGGCAAATTTCATGAGTCCCCACATCCTTTTTTGCTTTCTCTTCGCATATTATGCCGCGGCATGGGGATGTGTGCCGGACCGGGAATGTGAAAACTTTCAATTTTACGCGATTCCTCTTGAAAAAAAGGCTAAAAATGCGTATAATAATTTAGATATTTCACAAAAAAACTACCGATTTGAGGGATTTAGAATGACTCGTACCAAGATAGCCCAGCTGTATGCCGACGCGGCGAAATATGCCGGCACGGAGATAACGGTCTGCGGCTGGATCCGTACCGTGCGCGATATGAAAAATTTCGGTTTTACTGAGATAAACGACGGCAGCGCCTTCAAAGGGCTTCAAGTCGTATTTGAGCGCGGAACCCTCTCCAATTACGACGAGATCGCAAAGCTGAACGTCGGCGCGGCGCTTATTGTAACGGGCAGCTTCGTCCTGACGCCGGACGCAAAACAGCCTTTTGAGCTAAAGGCAAATGAGATCGTTGTTGAGGGTGAATCTTCACCGGACTATCCGCTGCAAAAAAAGCGCCACAGCGTTGAATTTTTGCGCTCTATTGCCCATTTAAGGGCGAGGACGAACTTGTTTTCCGCCGTGTTTCGCGTACGCAGCGTCGCTGCCCAGGCGATACACACGTTTTTTCAAAATCGCGGCTTTGTCTATATCCACACGCCGATCATCACCGCCTCCGACTGTGAGGGGGCGGGCGAGATGTTCCGCGTTACCACGCTGGACATGGATAATTTGCCCAGAACCGAGGATGGTAAGGTCGATTTCACGCAGGACTTCTTTGGCAAAAGTGCCAATCTCACCGTATCGGGCCAGCTCAACGCCGAAAATTTTGCCATGGCTTTTGGCGATGTTTATACCTTCGGACCGACCTTCCGTGCCGAAAATTCAAACACACAGCGCCATGCCGCCGAATTTTGGATGATCGAACCTGAGATGGCGTTCTGCGATCTTGAGGGCGATATGGAAGTCGCCGAGGCGATGATCAAGCATGTCATCAGTACGGTCCTGGAGAAATGTCCTCAGGAGATGGAATTTTTCAACAGCTTTGTGGATAAGGGATTGCTGGACAGGCTTCAGCATGTCGTTTCTTCAGATTTCGGCCGGGTGAGCTACACCGAGGCGGTGGAGATCCTTAAGCGGAATAATGATAAATTTGACTACAAGGTCGAATGGGGATGCGATTTGCAGACCGAGCATGAGCGCTTTCTCACCGAGCAGCATTTTGGGAAACCGGTATTTGTCACCGACTATCCCAAGGACATCAAGGCATTTTATATGCGCCAGAATGAGGACGGCCAAACCGTTGCCGCAACGGACTGCCTTGTACCCGGCATCGGCGAAATCATCGGCGGATCCCAGCGTGAAGAGCGCCTCGATGTGCTCGAGAAGCGCATGGCGGAGCTGGGCCTCAATCCTGAGGATTATTGGTGGTATCTTGACCTGCGGCGCTATGGCTCCTGCCGCCACGCGGGCTTTGGCCTGGGCTTCGAGCGCCTTGTCATGTATCTTACCGGAGTCGCCAATATCCGCGACGTCCTTCCCCATCCCAGAACTGTGGGCAGCGCCGATTTTTAACAGACCGATATGGTGTTGACGGGGACTCTTTCCCCGTCAATTCTCTATGGAAGCCGCGATACGAATAGGTCACGCATTTTTCATAAAAAGCTTGACAATCTGTATTTTTTCTGATATTATACTTTAGCGCTCCAAAGACAGCAGGTGGGTTATTGCCTATAAATCCTGCCGAGGACGGCATCACGATATGATGACTTTCTGTTCTCGTGCGTTTTTGCGTACGGGAACATTTTTTTGGGCGCGATTATATTACCCCGGAGGTGAAACCACACATGCCTAACGCAAAGGTTCTCAGTGAGAAGCAGGCTATCGTCGAAGCGCTCGCCGAGCGTATCCAGAACTCCGGTTCCGGCGTGCTGGTGGACTACAAGGGCATTACTGTTGCCCAAGACACCGAACTGCGCACCGAACTGCGCAAGAACGATGTTGAGTACACCGTCGTCAAGAATACGCTGGTTCGCTTTGCACTCGACAAGGTCGGAATGGAAGGCCTCCATGACGTCCTGAACGGCACTACCTCTCTTGCCACCGCAAAGGGCGACCCCATCGCTCCCTTCCGTGTCTGCAGCGAATGTTCCAAGAAGCTTAACGGAATTTTCACCATCAAGGCCGGATATATGGACGGTAAGGTCCTCTCCAACGAAGAGATTTCTGTAATCTCCGAGCTGCCTTCCAAGGAAGCTCTGTGTGCAAAAGTTCTCGGAACTATGCTCGCCCCCATCACCAGTCTTGCTGTTGTGCTGGGTCAGATTCTCGAGCAAAAGGGCAGCGGTACCGCTGCTCCAGAAGCCGCTGCCGAGTAATCGCGCAGGAACACCATCAACTTAATCATTAGGAGGAAATTTTAAATGGCTAGCGAGAAAGTCACTGCTATGATCGAAGAAGTTAAGGCTCTCACAGTCCTTGAGCTGTCTGAGCTTGTCCACGCTCTTGAAGAAGAGTTCGGCGTTTCCGCCGCTGCCGCTGCTGCACCTGCCGCAGGCGGAGCTGCTGCTGCTGCCGTTGAGGAGAAGACCGAGTTTGACGTTATCATGACCGAATTCGGTTCCGAGAAGATCAAGGTCATCAAGGAAGTCCGCGCCATCACCGGTGCAGGCCTTGCCGATGCCAAGGCTATGGTTGAGGGCGTACCCACCAAGCTTAAGGAAGGCGTCTCCAAGGATGAGGCCCAGGAACTCAAGGCTAAACTTGAGGCCGTCGGTGCAAAAGTCGAAATTAAGTAAGATCACTTTACTAAATAAAAAAGGAAGACCAGTTGGTCTTCCTTTTTTATTTGAAAAAAGACTTGCGATGGGCGAAATGAACTCGCCCTGCAGTAATCCTTCGCTTTACTTCGGATTAACGCCGCACTTGCGGCTGGGATGTACACGCCCCCGGGAATGACAGATATAAATTTTTTCCGCCGTGCGCGGCGAAAACTCTGTGAGGCTTTTGTATTATAAAACTCTATCGGATTTTTATAACGGCGGGTTTTTATGTTAATTAAGATAGCGCGAGATTTTTTCGCCTTCATCCGACAAACAATCGCCCAATATTATAAACGAGAAAGGAAATGACATAGGCCCAACCAATTTGCCAGCCGATACTGGCCAGCGTCCATTTGAGGCTGCCCATCTCCTTATGGATAGCGGCAACGGCGGCGACGCAGGGGACATACAGGAGAATGAAAACAAGGAAGGCATAGGCCGCAAGCGAGGTGTGGAACGTGTCGCTGAGAGCGCTTGCTATGACGCTGCTCGAAGCGGTGAGCGAGAAGCCATAGAACATGCTCAGCGAGGCGACGACGGCCTCTTTAGCGATAAGACCGGTGAGCAGTGCGACCGCCGCCTGCCACGTGCCGAAGCCCATGGGTTTAAAAATGGGCGCAATAGCATTGCCCAGAGAGCCGAGGATACTCTTCGACTCATCGGAGACCATATTAAAACTCATATCAAAGCTTTGCATGACCCAGAGCACCACGCTCATGACCAGGATAAGCGTACCGGCCTTGACAAGAAATCCGCGCACCTTTTCCCATACATGGCGCAAAACGTTGCTGAGTGTGGGCAGACGATAGGGCGGAAGTTCAAGCAGGAACGGTGCATCGTCTCCCTTAAATGCGGTGCGCTTGAGGATAAGGCCGGAAATGACCGCCATGACCATGCCGAGAACATAAAATGAAAATACGACCAGTCCGGCACTTTTTGGGAAAAACGCAGCCGCTATCATGCCGTAGACCGGGAGCTTGGCCGAGCAGGACATGAACGGTACAAGCATAATGGTCATACGCCGGTCCTTTTCGTTTTCCATTGTCCGGGCGCCCATGACGGCGGGGACGGTGCAGCCAAAGCCCATCAGCATGGGAATGAAGGCCTTGCCAGAGAGACCGAAACGTTTTAAAAGCCGATCCATAATGAAAGCGGCGCGGGACATATAACCCGAGTCTTCCATCAGGCTTAGGAAGAAGAAAAGCAGCGCGATCTGCGGTAAAAAGGTGAGCACGCCGCCGACACCGGCGATGATACCGTCGACAAACAGACTGATAAGCCAGGACTGCGCCCCCAACTGCGTAAGGGCGTTGTGTGTCCAAACGGCAAGATAGTTGTCGATAAAAATTCCCACGCCGTTGCTCAGGCATGAGCCGAACGGACCAAACGTAATGGCGAAAACAATGAGCATAGCGAGCAAAAATACGGGAAGTGCCAGAAATTTACCGGTCAGTACCCGGTCTATTTTGTCGCTTACGGTGACGTCCTCGGTTTTGGTGCGAGTAAACGTCCCGTGCAGTATTTTTTCGATATAGGCGTAGCGGCTATCGGCAATAAGCGTCTCCCGGTCGCCAAGTGTGCTGGAGGCGGCGTATTCCGCGGCGATTGCCTCCACTTTTTCATTCGTCTCCGGCGGGAGGTTCAACGCCTTTTTAACCAGATTGTCGCCCTCAATGAGTTTTATTGAGCACCAGTGAGCGGGAAGACCGGCGGCATAGGCGGCGTCATGGATGAGCTCATGTACCCGGTGATGGATCTCATGCGTGTACTCATCATAGAGGTCGTCCGGCTCGAGCGTAAAGCCCATATGGATTTGCCTGTGTGCGATATGCATGAGCTCATTTAAATTATCCCCGCTTCTGGCACTTATCGGGATCACAGGAACACCTATCCGCTGTGACAAGAGTTTACAGTCGATCTTGTCGCCTTTTTTTCCCATTTCATCCATGAAATTTAAGGCGAGTACCATAGGGCGTTCCAGCTCGAGCAGCTGCACGGTAAGATAGAGATTGCGCTCTAAGTTCGTTGCGTCCACGATGTTGATAATAGCGTCGGGCTGTTCATTGATGATAAAGTCGCGTGCGACGATTTCTTCCATCGAGTAGGGGGATAGGGAATAGATGCCCGGCAGGTCGACGATAACAACATTTTTTCCCTCAACCGTCGCGTGGCCTTCCTTTTTTTCGACCGTAACGCCGGGCCAGTTGCCGACATATTGGTCGGAGCCGGTGAGCGCGTTGAACAGCGTTGTCTTTCCACAGTTTGGATTTCCAACGAGGGCAAGCTTGATATCGCGTTTATCATGCGCTGTTGCATCATAGCGCTCATGGTGAAAATCCAGCTCATGCTCATGCGCCATACGCATACGCCGCAGCATTTCGGGGTCGTGGGCGCGCGGAGCATAGGTGGTTTTACTGTATCTTGGCCTGTCACATCTTGGGGCGGATTCGCCAAGCGTAATCTCGGAGGCGTCGGATTTGCGTAGGCTCAGCTCATAGCCTCGGACGGTAACCTGCACGGGGTCGCCGAACGGCGCAACTTTTTTGACGCGTATCGCCGTTCCCGGCGTGAGTCCCATGTCGATAAGGCGGTGCCTCAGGGCGGGATTTGAGTTCGCGACGGATTTGATAACCCCCCTGTCGCCCGGCGACAGCGCGGATAAAATTCGATCTTCAGACATTACAACATCTCCAAATAGGTTATACGGTAATCCACCATATTTATTTTCGGGCAATCCCGCATTTTCTTGCTGCGTCTGCAACAGCGGCGGCGACGGTAGGCGCGACACGTTCGTCGTATGCTGTGGGAAGAATGTTCTCGGCAGTGGGATTTTCGACGAGAGAGGCAAGGGCAAGCCCTGCCGCCATCTTCATTTCGTCATTAATATCGCTTGCCTGAACGTCCAGCGTACCGCGCAGGATGCCCGGAAAGGTGAGAATGTTGTTTATTTGATTGGGATAGTCGCTTCTGCCCGTTCCGATAATGGCGGCGCCTGCCGCCTTAGCAAGTTCGGGCATAATTTCCGGTACGGGATTGGCCATCGGGAAAAGAACGGCGCCCGGCGCCATTGAGGCAACCATCTCCTTTGTCACGACGCCGGGAGAAGAGACGCCGATAAAAAGATCGGCACCCGCCATAATTTCGGCAAGGGTGCCGGTACGATTTTCGGGATTGGTTATACGTGCGATCTCGGCCTTGGAGTCGTTCAGGCCGCCGCGCCCCTCATATATTGCGCCTTTGCGGTCACACATGATAACATTTTTCAGGCCCGCCGCCATAAGCAGCTTGATAATGGCAACACCGGCGGCACCCGCGCCGTTGCAGACGCACTTCACTGTGCCTATCTCTTTGCCGACAACCTTGAGCGCGTTCAAAACGGCGGCGAGGACAACAACGGCGGTGCCGTGCTGGTCGTCATGGAAGATTGGAATATCACTGACAACCTTGAGCTTGCGCTCAATCTCAAAGCATCTGGGGGCGGCAATATCCTCCAGATTGATGGCGCCGAAGCTGCCGCATAAAAGCGCGACTGTGTGGACGAACTCGTCCACGTTCTTGGTGCGGACGCATAATGGAACGGCATCGACACCGCCGAAGTGCTTGAATAATACGCACTTACCCTCCATGACGGGCATTGCCGCTTCAGGACCGATATCGCCGAGGCCGAGGACGGCTGTACCGTCGGTGATGACGGCAACAAGATTGCCGCGGTTTGTGAGGGTGTAACTCTTTTTTGGGTCTTTTTGAATTTCGAGGCAGGGCTGCGCCACGCCGGGGGTATAGGCTATACTCAGGTCATGCATGGTTTTAAGTTCCATTTTGGGCTTATAGTCGAGTTTACCGGCCCATTTTTCGTGCATTTCCATCGCAAGTTTTGCGTAATCCATTAATAAACCATCCTTCTGTTTCTTTAGTTAGCATAAGCATACTACATGCGACTGTAAAAGACAAGTATCTTTATAATATTCATTTTATGAGCGTCGTACCGGGATAATAATGGTCTAAGATTTCGATATAATCCATGCCCTCTTCAGCCAGCAGGTTTGCACCCTGCTGGCTCATACCGACGCCGTGCCCGTAGCCGCGTACGGTGAAGGTAAATTTACCGTCTCCGTATACAAGGTCAAAATCGGTGCTGCGCAGACCAAAAAGCGAGCGCGCGTCATTGCCGGTAATTGACACGCCGCCAAGGGTAATATTCGCTACTCTGCCGGTCTCGTTCAGTTCCGTAGCGCCGAGCCAAGTCCCGGGATCGGCGGAGAGATCCGCCGAGGGGAAAGCTTTGAGGACCGCGGAGCGAAGCTCGTCCGGTGAAAAGACAGCCTCGGTCACAAAGTTTTGCACCGTCTCTTCGGTTTCGGGGCTGTCCACACTGACGAGATACGGCACGGGGGACCACAGCGAACTGCTGTTCTCCGTATGTCCGTCTGAGGAAGCGTGGAACACTGCCTGAATGGGCTCACCTTCATAGGTGAGATACTCCCCATCGGTCGTACGGACGGCGGAAGTGATTTTCGAGAGGTTTTTTTCATAGTCGTCTCCCCATTTTTCTTGCAGGGCCTCGGCGTCCAGCCAAGCGGTGCAGCAGTTCGGGTCTACACAGACGTCTGCCTGTGGGTGCTTGGGATTTCCTGTCAGGCACATGCGCATGATATAGGTCCTCAGCGCGACAGTTTGTGCCTTCAGAGCCGCTTCATCAAAAAGTGCGGGCATCTCGGCTGCCACGGCGCCCGGCAAATAATCGGACATACAGGTCTCAAATACGCCGTCTTCTCCCAAAACGGTGAAGACATAGTCGCCGTCCGACTCCGCCTCCGGCACGGTGACGGGAGCCGGTGATAATTCAGTTTCCGGCTCGGGGTACTGCTCGTCTTCCTTGGGCAGAAACAGCAGCGGCGCGAAAAGTGCGGCAACGATAATGAGCAGGGATGTGAGCCATAGTCTCGGCAAAATATTACCTCCTTTGTTATTGACGATGAGGTGAAAGAAGTATAAAATGATATACATAATAGTATTTGGATGGTTTCAGCAATATGCAAAAAATGAAAAACTATGCCCAACGTCTCTGCGTAGCCATATGTGTCCTCTCCGCATTCGGATTTATGGCGCGCTGGATCCAAAATATAAGTATCTTTGAGAAAGATACCGGACTTGCCATAGAGGGAGCCTCTTCCAGCATTTTCTTGGTTTTGTTTTCAATTGCAACAATAGGCGGCTTTATTGCCATGACTTTACCGCTGCTGCACCTTGGTGTGGGCGATTACCCTGCCGGTGATGTGAGAGGCGATAATACGCTGTATAAAGTTGTGACCTCGATTTGCGCTCTGATGATGCTTGCGGGCGGAACGCTGATGATGCTCAAAAGCGGGGAAGAACTCTATCCGCAACTGCGCCGTATTTTGGGACTTCTTGCGGTGGTCAGCGCACTTGGCATGTATTATATTGGGCGCACGGGTAAAAACGGGGCGGACTCCGCGCTCGCTTGTCTCGGTACCATAGTCCCTGTACTTTTTGGATGCTTTTGGCTTATTGTCTCCTATAAAGACCATGCCTCGAACCCTGTCATCTGGTCCTATGCAGTGGAAATTATAGCCATCGCCTGTGCGACCGAGGCGCTGTATCTCATTGCCGGTTTCGTTTTCGGCCGGCCCAGAATCGTGCCGGCGGTAGCGGTAAACGCGTTTGCCGCGTTCTTTTGCTTTATGGAATTGGGAGACGATAGAGGTTTCGCTTTTCAGATCTGTTTCGCGGCGCTTGGGCTTTTTTTCGTCGTGACAGTCTATACGCTTGTTTCCGGTCTCAGTCCGGAAAGGCGGCGGTTCAATCATCTAAAAAACGAGTCCTGATGATAACTTCAAAAATCAGGTGCTTAGACAGCAAGACGGCATAGCTGCAACGCCATGCCGTCTTGCTGTCCTTGTTTTTGTCATTCCCAGAGCGGGAGGATAAGGACTGAGAGATTTATTCCGTTTTAAAGAAGTTTTTATAATATATTTCGGCTTCGTGCTGAAAATGAGCTCTTATCGTGTTGATTTCGTCAAAATGACACAGAAGAATATCGACGACATTCCGATCTAAAGAGCCGCTGCTCACCATGCCTTTAAGGGTTTTGATTGCCCTTTCATTTTCCATTCCGATGCGATATGGCCGATCCTCAGTTATTGCCGTAAAGACGTCGGCAACCGCCATAATGCGTGATCCAAGTGAGAGATTATCACCTTTAATATGGAAGGGATACCCGTTCCCGTCGATTCTCTCATGATGATACGCCGCCCATGACTTAACACGGCTAAATTCAGGAATGCTGTCTAAAAGATAATAGGTGTAATAGGTATGCGAACGGATTTCATTAAACTCATCGGCATTGAGCATGGCGGGCTTTTCCAGTACGTCATTGTCGATGGCCAGCTTTCCTAAGTCATGCAGATAGCCCGCAATCAGCATGACTTTACATTCATATGGTGAAAAGTTGGCTAATTCGGCAAGCCTTTCGGCGGTTTTGGCCACACCGGCAGAATGTCTGGAAGTAAACTCACTTGCAAAATCAATGACATGCGAGATCAATTTGGCTAAGTCGATCAGGTCGTCAATACCCAAGGGGATGAGCTGCATAAGCCAGGAGGGCAGCTTTGAAGTGGGATCTTCAGACATTAAGTCCAACCAGATATACTCAGTTTTACTGAGCTCCATCAGGGCGTCAACCTGCTCCGGCATGAAGTCGGAATCCCTGTGATGTTCGATTTCGGACATTATAATCGGGACTTGAGTCAAAACATTACGTGTTTTTGTAAACTGAACACATACCCTATCCGCTAAATGCAAGATATGGCTGGTTACAGGAACCGGGTTGCCGTTATAGGACAACCCCTTGCCGAAATCCCAGGGCAGGTGATGATACCGAACGATATCTGAAGCCGACCTTAACGGATCAAATTCCCGTATCAGATTTGCCCCGCGAAATGCATGAGTATTGACGTCAAAGGGATCATTATCAATGATCTCTATTTTTTCCTTTATGGACAATGCCCCAATATCATGTACGAGTGCGCCTAAGAAAAGTTCCTTTATATCGTTGATTGAAACGTTTAATTGTGTTGCCAGCTGATAGGAAAGGTAGGCTACTTGCTCTTGATGTCTGCCGACCATTGGTGAAAGTATGCTTTGCGCTTTTGAGAGGCACTGCAGGATATCCCCAAGATTTATCTGTATTTGAGTATCCATTAATTCCCTCCATTTATTATCTATGTATTGATGGATTGAATTTTATTATAAATTTTTTAGCAAATAAAGTCAATTTAATTCCATCGGACGTCGGAATGAGGGATTTTGCGCTTTAACGGAACAAATAAACGGACAGATGCGTCATATCGGTTAAGAGGACTTATAAAAGGAGGTTACAAAATGAAAAAACGACTCTTTGCTCTTACTCTGGCATTTTTCCTTCTCTCTCTCTCCGCCTGCGGCTCATCCGTCGGTAACAGCGCATCAGACATGCCTGCTCCGATGGTGACCGAGGCCGAGTCAATGTCGGAA
>JBFWKZ010000054.1:0-14770 GCA_050252415.1 Oscillospiraceae bacterium
AATTATGAAGAAATGGCAAACCATCTTGTTCGCCGGCGCTATAGCTGTTGTTCTCTTGCTTGCCGGTTGCGGAGGCCAGACCTCGTCTGAATCCTCGGCCCCAGAATCCACCGCACCCGAGTCCACTGCGCCCGAATCCTCAGCGCCCTCTTCTGCGGCAGATGCTTATCCTGAAAAGCCGATCACCTTCCTTATCCCCGCAAATCCCGGCGGCAATACCGATCTTTCTTCTCGCGTTCTCGCCAAATATCTGGAGAAGCAGTTGGGGCAGCCAATCATCATCTCCAATCAAAGCGGTTCCGGCGGAACCATTGCAGCCAATACGCTTTTCGCCTGCGATAACGACGGGTATACGCTGTACTACTGGCACAATTCCCTGCTCGTTTCAAAAATAGCCGGCGTTGCGGATTTCATCTCTTATGAGGCAATGGATCCCGTCGCCATCATCTGCACCGACAATTCGCAGTGTTTCTGGGCCCAAGCAGACGCGCCGTTTGACAATATTGCCGAACTGGTCGATTATGCCAAGGCTCACCCCGGTGAGGTCAGCATCGGCATCGAGACCGGCGGTTCCACCCATCTGCTGGCCGTCGCCTTCAACGATGTGACCGGAGCAGACCTTGATATTATCGACGTTGGCTCGGACTCTCAGAAAGTTCAGGCTCTTCTCGCCGGCGAGGTTACCGTAATCCCGACTTATTGGAATACCGGTAAACAATATGTTGAAAGCGGTGACTTCAAATGTCTCGGTATGGACAACACCGGCGGCGGAGACAACCCGCTGGTCCCCGCAGAACTCACCACAGCCATAGAGCAGGGCGTGGATTTTGAAATACCAGGACTGGAATTCACACTCTACGCCCCCAAGGGTACCGACCCCGCAATCATTCAAAAGCTCTCCGATGCGGTCAAGGCCGCCGTCGAAGATCCCGACTGTGTGGCTGATCTTGCCGATATCTCAATCTACCCGACTTTCCTGAATGTTGAAGATACCAGAGCACGTCTTGTCGAGATTTATGACGGCTATGCCAAGTACGCCGACCTGATGCAGGCAAAGTAATCGAAATGATTATTAAAGAACATTTCTGATGAATACATACGCGTTGGCACTGCCTGGGCAGTGCCAACGCGCCAGTGTGTTTTTTGAGTCTTGTATTCTCAAAAAAACCTCGCTGCGCTCGCCAAGAAAGCCTAATTTATTGTGCTTTCCCGGCGGTTCATTCCATTCGAGGCGGGGCTTACCCCCTCGAACTCCCCCGCAAGTAACCTCGCATCTCTTGCAGTATCCTTTGGCAGTCTGACGCGTTGACGCCGCCCAGGCAGTGTCAACGCGCATATTGCTTTTTTCTTTACCGTTTAGATTATTCAGCTTCTGGAAAATGGGAGAATTGATATGTTAAATAAATCAAAATTCAGTATTACAAAATTTCAGTGGATCACCCCGATTCTGGTCATGATCTTTTATATTTATCTGTTCGGTGCATCCTGGTCGCTGAAGGCTTTCGCCAACGATATTCTAGGTTCCGACTTTATGCCGAAAGTCGTAACAGCCCTGGGTTTTCTGTGCACGCTGTACATATTTATTGAGCAAATTTTTATCACTCTGAGAGAAAAGAAGGATGCCGGCGCCGTAGGAAGTCCTGAAAACGGTACAAAAAGCACCGCCGCTAAGAAGAACATACATGATTTCATCCAGCAATATATTAGCGTCATTACCTTGATACTAATAGGGATCTATATTTCCTTGATGCGTCCGCTTGGTTTTATTCTGTCGACAATTCTATACCTTTTCGTACAGATACTGTTAATCGCACCCAGAGAAAAGAAGAAACCGGTTTTCATCGCCATTTTGTCCATTGCGTTCTCATTTGCAATCTATACCATCTTTACCAAAGGCTTTTATGTCATCCTGCCTCCCGGCATTCTGAGCTTTTAATCGGTACAGGGGGTAAAAATATATGCAACTGTTTATTGAAGGGTTAATTTCGGTTTGCACACCTTTTAACCTAGTCATCATGCTCATCGGCACCGCTCTCGGAATTCTCTTCGGCGCTCTACCGGGCATTACGGCCACGCTCGGCGTTGCGCTCTGCCTGCCGCTCACCTTTGGAATGGAACCCATTCAGGGTTTTGCAATGCTGTGTGCACTGTATATTGGGGGAACCTCCGGCGGTCTGATCTCGGCAATCCTTCTGAATATCCCCGGTACAGGAAGTTCGGTCGCCACGACCTTTGACGGTCATCCAATGAGCAAAAACGGCCAGTCCGGAAAGGCTCTCGGCATCGGCGTTGTGTTTTCTTTTTTCGGCACCCTCATCAGCATTGCCGTCTTAATATTCCTTGCTCCGCAAATTGCGAAAATCGCCGTAAAGTTTGGCGCTAAAGAATACTTCGCGCTCTCATTTTTCTCGCTTACGATGATCTGTTCGCTTTCAGGAAAATCTCTGTTTCGCGGGCTTGTATCCGGCACGCTTGGAATGACGCTTGCTATGGTCGGCGCCGCCCCCATAGACGGTCTGCCGCGCTTTACATTCGGCTTGCCGGCGCTGTCGGCCGGCTTTTCCTTGCTGCCCGGTCTTGTCGGCCTCTTCGCAATCAATGAAGTCCTGAAGGCGGCAAGCAGTCCCGAAACCGCACAGGTTAAGGCAGACGTACATATCAAGGGTTTCGGCTTTTCCTTTCAGGAATTCAAGCAGCAGCAGAAAAACATGGTTATAGCCGCAGCCATCGGCGTTGGCATCGGAATCCTACCCGGCATCGGTGGAGGCACTTCCAATATTCTGGCGTATGGCGCGGTGCGCAGTGCCTCAAAATACCCGGATAAATTTGGAACCGGTATCATTGACGGTATTGTCGCAACCGAAACGGCAAACAACGCCTCAATCGGCGGCGCCATGGTACCGCTGCTTACGCTTGGTATTCCCGGCGATACGATAACCGCCGTGCTTCTCGGCGCATTTATGGTTCACGGCTTGCAGCCCGGGCCCATGCTTTTCAAAACCAACGGCGAGCTTATCTATGCCATATTTGCCGCGCTGATTGTCGCCAGCGTCATGATGATCATCATCGAATTTTTATTTATGCGCGGATTTATCCGGCTTTTGACTATACCGAAATATATTCTTCTGCCCATTGTCATGGTGCTCTGTACCATCGGCGCTTTCTCAACAAACAACCGAATATTCGACATGTGGGTCCTGCTTATCTTCGGTGTTATCGGTGTTCTGCTGGCAAAGGCAGGATACCCTCAGGCGCCGGTTATACTGGGCTTCATCCTATGCCCGTATGTTGAAACCTATCTGCGGCGCGGATTGCAAGTCGCGCGCGGTAACTTCTGGGCATTCTTCAAAGCGCCGATATCCGGCACTTTTATCGTACTCGCTCTGGTCGTTATCGCCTTGAACGTCATCAAATACGCAAAAATGAGTGCGACAGAACGCGTTGCGGTTTCAGAGGATGAATGATATTGCCTCATCAGGAAAAAAGGCCGGTCATGCAAGCGGTTAGCTTAGCATGACCGGCCTTTTAAGAAATTTTAGTTACTGTGTATACAGGGTATCGAAGTGTGCCTTAATCCTCGTCCCCCTATAGATCAATGGGAATTATAAATTTAGGATTCAGTCGTTTTCCCAGCCGCGGTGCCGGTATTGACATCGCGGTAGGAAACGACGGTACAGCCTTTCTTTTCAATCAGTTCGCGGGTACCCAGCGCGCTCTTCGGCGTACCCCCGCCTCCTGAGCAGAAAAAGAGTTCCACTTCTTTCCCTGCCGGCAGCAGCTCCGCGATGGCGTTAAATGCGGGCGCGGGAAATCCTGCCCATACCGGACAGCCGATAATAATCCGGTCATATTCCTGCAGGTCGATCCCCAGATAACGAATATGTACGGCTTTACGGTGCATGGCCTGAGGACAGCCTGGAATAAAAGCCGTTAAAAGATTTCGGTTGCGGGCTTCTCTCACCTGATAAGCGGGCGCGTCAAGTTTCTCTGCAAGCCGCTCAGCTTCTTTTTTGGTAGCTCCTCCGAGCGTGTAGTATAAAATTACCGTTTTCATACAATCGACTCCTCATGATTAATCCCTCAGCTCAGGTTGAGAGGCATAACGGCAGGCAATTATTTTAATTTAAAATAGATCAGTTTTCGGTCTTTAGTATCTCTTTTCCTCTCAAATAAGTCTAACGACATCACAAATTGCACAAATTTTCTGCTTCCAAAGTTGCGTACGTCAAAGTCCGGAAAACGTTTATTCAATAATCCGCCAAGTTTCCCCGAAAAGATCCAACCATCATCATCTGAATTTTCTTCCGTCAGTTCTTTGAGCGACAGTTTAATTGTCTCGATATCAAACCCGGGCTTCTCCTGGACAACATCATTTTGCTCAGGCTGTTTTGCTAAAAGCTCCGTATGTTTTTCAACCGGAGTTTTATTTTCAACGTCGTCTCTTTCATCGGAACCATTTTGCCGTTTTTCTATTTTTCCAGTGCTGCTTGCAGAATAGAGAATATCAAGGTATCTGAACTTGTTGCATGCCGAAATAAAGGAGCGCGGCGTTTTTTGCTCGCCCATGCCTAATACGAACATTTCGGATTCTCTTAAACGTGCCGCCAGTCTTGTAAAGTCACTGTCGGAAGAGACGATGCAAAATCCATCGAGCCTGCCAAGATACAATAAATCCATAGCGTCGATAATAAGAGAGGAGTCTGAAGAATTTTTGCCGTTTGTATTGCTGTACTGCTGAATCGGCTGAATAGAATTATCCAGTATCACATCTTTCCACGAGCCCATCTGCTGAGTCGTCCAGTTTCCATATATTCGCTTGTAAATGATATTGCCCAGACTGTTGGCCTCACTCAATATGATTTCAATATACTTGCTTGCAATGTTTTCAGCATCAATGAGAACAGCCAGCTTCATTTCCTTTTCCATATAAAAATACTTCCCCCAAGTATAATATAAGCATTTCTCTGTAATATGATCTCTCAAGAAAATTATCTGTTTCTATGTTCATTCTATCAAGTATTCCCCCGGTTTACAAGATAAATGTATGTCAGTAGCGGGCATTTACCGACAGAACGATATAGAAACCCGCCGCACAGTTTTTAAGTCCCTGGCATAGCCGGATATCGATCTGTACTTTAATTCTTCTCAGAGATAAAGTATAATGTTCATGCACTTTGTCTCCCTGATTTAAACATCAATATACGTATTTACAGAGTGCTTACGACCTCGCGCGCGCAGTCGATAAATTCACGAACAATCGTAGTCTGAATTTTTTCCGGGCGGGATAAAATTCCAAGCTGGCGCACGGCAAACGGCTTCAGAGGCAAGGCAATGATATTGTCGGTTCTGCCCTTAATGATAAGCTCGGACAACATGCTGATTCCAAGTCCGTGCTCCACCATTGAAATGACTGCCAGATCATCCACCGATGTAAGCTGTATCGCCGGTTTGATACGGCACTGCTCAAGGATCGGCAGCACATCGGGATCACAGCCAAAAGAAGGCATGAGAAAATTCGACTGGTTATAGTCTGAAACACTGAACCATTCCTTTGACTGAAGCGGATAATCAGCCGGCAGAATGGCAAGCAGAGTGTCCTCCTTTAACGGCAGCCAGTTGAGGCCGGAACCCGGAAGGCCGCTTGTAAAGGCAAGGTCAAAACTCCCATCGGCCACATTTTTATAGATCTCCTCCATTGTACAGCAGTTGATTTCGAGATGTATATTGGGATACTCCGCCTGAAATTTACAGGTTATCGATGGCAGCCAATGCTGTGCCATACTGGCATAGGTTCCGATGCGGATAACACGTTTTTTCCCCTCGTTTACCTCACGTATTGTTGCCTCTAACTCGGCGTTGATGCGCAGCAGCTCATGTATTTTTGGCAGCAGTTCCTCGCCTTCCGGCGTGAGCCTAATACCATCTCGCCCACGGATGAGCAGAGAATAACCGACTGCTTCTTCAAGCCGGTTCATCATATGCGTAAGCCCAGACTGGGTATAGCCCAGGACTTCCGCAGCGCTGGTAAAGCTTCCCTTTTCCACTGAAACGATCATGGCCTCCCAGCGTTTTATATCCATATTGCCCTCCTCAAACACCGAAAATTGGCATCTGTTTGATCAATTAGAATAAGTAATACCAACATTATAATATGGGGGTTTCGGCAATACAAGTGCTTATTTTGTTTCGCGTTTTCGCGGTATACTTATGGTAAGTATGAGCTCATCCGGCTTATCCTCCCGCCGGAGCCCGGCATTTATTCCTCCTTTTTGCATGAGTGCCAATCCCCGGTTTACCGTATTCAGGAACACGCGTACATCCTTGAGGATAAAAAGCGTACGCTTTGCGGATTTTTGCTTCTCTGCAAGGAGCCGATCAATATAAGCCTCTGTTGCCGAAACAGTCAGTCCTTTTTTGACGACATAATTATAGACTTCCAATTGGCTTTCCATATCCGGCAGGCGAAGCAGAGCGCGCCCATGCCGCTCGGAGAGACTATTTTTTCGCAGGCCTTCCAATATTTCAGGTGGAAGCTTAAGTATGCGCAGCTTGTTGGCAATCGCGGACTGCGATTTGCCTAGTTTTTTTGCCACATCCTCACGTGACAGACCAAAAATACGAATTAGTCGGGCAATCCCCTCCGCCTCCTCAATGAAATCCAAGTCACGTCGCTGAAGGTTTTCGACCAACGCCAATAAACTGGATTCCTCAGTTGATACCTCAACCAAGATACACGGCACAGTCTGGATACCGGCCATCTTCGCCGCACGCAGTCTGCGTTCACCGGCTATCAGCTCATAGCGGCCACGCCGCTGCCGCACGGTCAGCGGCTGGAGTATACCGTGCACGGCAATACTGTCTGCGAGTTCTTTTAATCCCTCTTCAGAAAAATAGCGGCGCGGCTGGACCGGATTTGGCAATATCTCTTCTACGGGTAGATAGAGAAGCTCCCGCGGTGTGTTCAGTACAGTTGCGGACATTTTGCCCCTCCTTAAGTCATTATGGTATTATAAATATTTTATCCCCGACGAATGGCGAAGCGCAGCGAATTCCGGCGAGAGAGATAAGTTTTTAAAGCTACTTGACATTATGGGAAAAAAGTGTATAATGATTAAGCCTGTCAATGTATAATAATAGGATAGGTATCCTTGCTCCCGCTGTGGGCGGGGGCCATATAGTCCAAAAGGAGGTGCTCAAATGGCTAAGACAAGCGAAAAGTACGAGCTGATGTACATCATTAATCCCAATTTGGGAGAGGAAGAGACCGCGGCTATCGTAGAGAAATTCAAAGCACTTGTCGAGCAGCACGGAACTCTTGATGAAATGGAGGAGATTGGTAAGCGTAAGCTCGCTTACGAAATCAATTACATTTCAGAGGGTTACTATGTTCTCGTCAAGTTCACTTCAAGCCCTGAATTTCCTGCTGAACTGGACCGCATTCTCGGTATTACCGACGGCGTAATGCGTTCCCTTATTTCCCTCAGATACGAATAAGGGAGGAAATTTGGTATGCTTAACCACATTACCCTTATGGGCAGACTAACCCGTGACCCCGAACTGCGTTATACACAGTCTGGGATTCCCGTTGCATCTTTTTCTCTCGCCGTCGACCGGGACTTCGGCTCCCGTGATGGTGGAGAAAAGCAAACTGATTTTATTGATATCGTCGCTTGGCGTCAAACGGCTGAATTCGTCTCAAAATATTTTTCAAAAGGCCGCATGGCCGTCGTCTCCGGACGGCTTCAGATCCGTGACTGGCAGGACAGAGACGGGAACAAACGCCGCTCAGCCGAGGTCGTAGCCGACAACATCTATTTTGGCGAATCCAAACGTGACTCTGCCGGTGATTCATCAGCAAGCGCATATAAACCACAGGGCAGCGCCCCCGCTTATAGCCCGTCCAGTTCAGGCAGCAGCTATGAAACAGACAGCGGTTCTGCATTTTCAGAGTTGGATGATGGCGATGGAGAACTGCCGTTCTAATCTTTCACCAATCTAGGGTGAAAACGATACTTTAAAAGGAGGATACAGCCTTGGCTTTCGATAGAGACCGTAACAAAAATCATAAGCGCCGCAAGGTTTGCCAGTTCTGCGCCGATAAATGCCAGCACATCGACTATAAGGACACCGCAAAACTCCGCCGCTTCATGTCCGAGCGCAGTAAGATTCTGCCTCGCCGAACCACCGGTACCTGCGCTCACCATCAGCGCCAGCTCACCGAGGCGATTAAGAGAGCTCGTCAAATTGCTCTTCTGCCTTATGTGACCGACTAAACAACAATAAATATAAAAAACAGGGAAATCGCAATACGATTTCCCTGTTTTTTATTTCATCCTTTTATTATAATTCAGTAAGTTATCTATATTGATAAAAATTTGACGGATGCTTGTTGTGATATGTGCCAAAATAAACATTATTCAATAATGCTGAAAAATCCATAAAATCTTGTAAAACTATACTACAGACAAATTGGAACAGTTGTGATATATTACAAGAAAGGCTTTCAGTTAGCATAAAATGCCGCTTTTCTAAACACAATCAATTATGTATTATTCCTCATTGATTGCGATTATATGTCATTGTATTCGGGGAAAATACATAAATATTTAAGTATAATTTGTTAATCAAGCAAGAGGAAACACATTGGCCAATATTGGAACAACTGCGTATTCTAATATTTTTTAAAAATTGTCATCTATCACTCATGACAATAAAAATAAAGGAACAATCATAAAGGACGAAAGGAGCACAAACATAATGTCAGTTACCGAAATCATGGCAAAAAGATCCGCTTTTTCTTTTGAGGTATTCCCGCCAAAAACAGATGCCGGAATGGAAAAGCTCGTTGGAGAGGGAGGGGTCCTTGACCAGCTGTATACTTTAAAGCCCGACTACATTTCCTGCACCTACGGAGCCGGCGGTACCAATGTCGGTAAGAACCTCGATGTTCTGGATGCGATCAAGGCCTCCGGCAAAACTACCCCCGTAACCCATTTTACTTGTATTGGAAATACCCGCGAGGGCATTAAAGAGCAGCTCCAAAGGTATCTTGACCACGGCATCAACCATATGCTGGCCCTGCGCGGTGATCTCCCCTTCGGCTGGACAGGAACCGGCGGTGACCTGCACTATGCCACCGAGCTTGTTAAATTTGTACGCGAGGAGTTTGGCGATAAATTTACCATTGCAGTAGCCGGCTCTCCCGAGGGTCACATCGCCTGCCGCAGTCTTGAGGCCGACATTTCCTTCCTAAAGCAAAAGCAGGATGAGGGTGCCAACTATATTATGACCCAGCTCTGCTGGGATATGGACCAGTTCCGTTATTGGATGGACGCTATCCGTGCTGCCGGCATCACCATGCCCGTCGACGTAGGCATCATGCCTGTTCTAAGCATTTCTGCGACCATAAATATGGCACTATCCCGCAACGGCTGCGTAATGCCAAGAGCTCTCAGTGAGATTATCTCTAAGTATTGGATCTTCCCGAATCCCTTTGCCCCCAACGAGTCCGAGGAGTCTGCCGCCGCCAAAAAAGCCGCCTTCAAGGAGGCCGGCATGGAATATACCATTAAGCTCATCGACGAGTACCGCGTCAGCGGAATCTCCGGCATCCATCTCTACGCCCTCAATAAATTTGAAGATGTTGCAGAGCTCGTCAAGAAGTCCGGTATCAAGGATCTGTAATCCTCTTGAAGAAAACTTTCCGTGTTTCCCTTTGTTGCAGATAACAATAGCTAGCAGGATATATTTACGGCGCAAAAGGGGCCTGCTTTGTAATAGTTTACAATACCCATTTGTTGTAAAGACACACAATAACAGACCGAAATTAAAATATTTTAATTAGGAGGATTACAATGGAGTTTAAATCCGACATTCAGATCGCCCACGAGGCGAAGCCGCTTCATATCACCGAGATCGCGAAAACCGCTGGAGTTGACGCAAAATACCTCGAACAGTACGGCAACTATAAAGCCAAAGTCGATTATAACATTCTGAAGAACGTTGACCGCCCGGACGGAAAGCTTATTCTCGTCACTGCAATCAACCCCACCCCCGCAGGCGAAGGTAAGACCACGACTACCGTCGGTCTTGCCGACGGACTTAAAAAACTGGGCAAAAATGCGCTTGTCGCGCTTCGCGAGCCCTCCCTTGGACCTGTTTTCGGTGTTAAGGGCGGCGCAGCAGGCGGCGGATATGCTCAGGTTATCCCCATGGAGGATATTAACCTTCACTTTACAGGTGATTTTCATGCCATAGGCGCCGCAAACAACCTTCTCGCCGCCATGCTTGATAACCACATTTATCAGGGCAATAAGCTCCGTATAGATCCCAGGCGTATCACCTGGAGGCGTTGTGTCGATATGAACGACCGTCAGCTCAGATTTGTTATCGATGGCCTTGGCGGTAAGGCAAACGGCACACCGAGAGAGGATGGCTATGATATTACCGTTGCCTCCGAAATCATGGCCGTTTTATGCTTGAGTTCAGGAATTTCAGATTTGAAGACCCGGCTTGCCCGGATGATAGTCGGCTATAATTATGACGGCGAACCTGTTACCGCAGGCCAGCTCAATGCCCAGGGTGCAATGGCGGCGCTCCTCAAGGATGCGCTTAAACCTAATCTTGTCCAAACCCTGGAGAACACACCCGCGTTTGTCCATGGCGGACCTTTCGCCAACATTGCCCATGGCTGTAACTCCGTTACCGCGACCAAGGTCGCAATGCGCCTTTCCGAATATACGGTAACCGAGGCCGGCTTCGGTGCTGATCTGGGCGCTGAAAAATTCCTGGATATCAAATGCCGTATGGCGGGGCTGCACCCGAATGCCGTCGTCATCGTCGCCACGGTCCGTGCCCTTAAATATAACGGCGGCGTCAAGCGCGACGATCTTGGCAAAGAGAATCTTGAGGCTTTGGAAAAGGGTCTGCCTAACTTGCTTAAGCATGTCTCCAATATCACCACTGTTTTCAAACTGCCCTGCGTAGTCGCAATCAACCGCTTCCCGCTGGACACCGAGGCCGAACTCAAACTGGTTGAGGACAAGTGCCACGAACTGGGTGTCAATGTTGCCCTCAGCGAAGTGTGGGCAAAGGGCGGCGAAGGGGGAATCGCTCTGGCCAAGGAGGTTATCCGTCTCTGCGAACAGCCCAACGACTTTACCTTCAGCTATGACCTCGATATGAGCATTGAAGAGAAAATTACCGCTATTGTACAGAAGATATATGGTGGAAAAGACGTCGTCTTTACCGCTGAAGCGGCGAAGCAGGTGGAGCAGCTCACCACACTCGGCTATGATAAAATGCCCATCTGCATGGCAAAAACTCAGTACAGTCTTACCGACGATCCCACCAAGCTTGGTGCGCCAAAAGATTTCACCGTAACCGTCCGCAACGTCAAGGTCTCTGCGGGAGCCGGTTTCCTGGTCGCACTTACCGGTGCTATCATGACGATGCCCGGCCTGCCCAAGGTTCCGGCGGCAGAGCGCATCGACGTCGATGATGATGGCGTCATTTCCGGATTGTTCTAAAAAATGATTGCAGGGGAATCCTTATCCCTATCGAAAAAACCATTTATTTTCACTCTGTAAAGCATCCGCGCCAAACGCGGAGCGGACCAAGATGTCCCTGTCGGATTTCTCCTGATGCGGACAAATTTGGTGGCATAGTCATCCCCTGTGCTCACTATAAATAAGCGGGTCGCGGACCTTTTGAATCGGCAGAGCCGTCAAAGAATTAAGAACAGAAAGGTAAACAACTCATGGACTTTGCAAAAAAAAGCTGTGAAGAATTCGTTGAGGTCCTCGCCTCCAACGCCCCTGTCCCCGGAGGAGGCGGCGCATCAGCACTCGTTGGCGCAATCGGCACCGCGCTGGGCAATATGGTTGGCTCCCTCACCGTCGGAAAGAAGAAGTATGCCGACGTTGAGGAAGAAATGCACGTCCTCAAAGCAAAGAGCAATTCGCTTCAGCATGACCTTCTCGCGCTTATCGCAAAGGATGCCGAGGTATTTGAGCCTTTGTCCAAAGCATATGGGTTGCCAAAGGATACCGAGGAGCAGCGTGCATATAAGGCCAAGGTAATGGAAGAGGCAACCGTTGTTGCATGCAGTGTTCCAATGGCTATTATGGAAAAATGCTGTGAGGCAATCGATATCATCGCGGAGTTCGGTGCCAAGGGCTCCCGCCTTGCCGTCTCAGATGCCGGTTGCGGCGCTGCCTGCTGCAAAGCTGCCCTGATGAGCGCAAGCCTCAATGTTTTTATAAACACAAAAGCGATGAAAAACCGTGCCGTTGCTGAGGAACTGAACGCAAAGGCGGAAGCCATGCTGGACAAGTATTGTGACCGTGCTGATAAAATATTTGCTGAAGTACGCGCAAATTTTTAAATCATAGCATTTAGCCGGAGAGCTGCGGTGGTTTACTATCGCAGCCCTCGGTGTTTAATAATTCTATTTTGGAGGTCTAATATGGCAACTCTATTTAAGGGCGCCGAGGTCAATGCAGACTTAAACGCCCGTATTATGAAGGATGTCGAGGCGTTGAAAGCGCATGGCATAACCCCAACGCTGGCCATTGTGCGCGTCGGTGAAAGGCCTGATGACCTAAGCTATGAGCGCGGCGCCATAAAGCGCGCCGAAACTCTCGGTGTCGCTGTTGAGAAATTTCTTCTCCCTGTCGATGTCAGCCAGGAAGAAATACTCGAACTCATCCAAAAAATAAACAAAGATGGCGCCATACACGGCGTCCTGCTTTTCCGCCCCCTTCCAAAGCATCTCGACGAGAATCTCATTTGCAATACGCTTGCCCCTGAGAAGGATATCGATGGGATTACCGATCTCTCCAACGCCGGTATCTTTACCGGTAAGGCGCTTGGTTTTCCTCCCTGCACCCCTTCCGCCTGCATGGAAATACTTGACCACTACGGGATTGACTGCAAGGGTAAAAAAGCCGTCGTTATTGGAAGAAGCCTTGTCGTCGGCAAACCGGCGGCGATGATGCTTATCAAGAAAAATGCAACCGTAACCATCTGTCATACCCGTACCGTCGATATGCCGTCCGTATGCCGTGAAGCGGACATTCTCATCGTCGCCGCCGGAAAAGCAGGCGTCGTTGGGGCCGACTATGTATCCCCGGGGCAGATCGTAATCGATGTTGGCATCAACTGGAATGAGGAGCAGAAAAAACTCTGCGGTGATGTCAACTTTGAAGCTGTCGAGCCTATTGTTGAGGCGATCACCCCGGTACCCGGCGGTGTGGGCACCGTCACCACATCTATTCTTATCAGTCACGTCGTTGAGGCGGCGAAAAAGGCAAAATAATAAATTAGTAAAGGAGCGATCATTATGATCATTATCGGCGAAAAAATCAATGGCAGTATTCCCAGCGCAGGCAAGGCAATTGCTGCGAGAGACGAGGCCTGGATCCGTAATCTGGCTAAAATTCAAAGTGCGGCAAACGCCGACTATATCGATTGCTGCGCGTCTGTTAACGTCGAGGAGCTGGAAACGATGAAATGGCTCATCGATCTCATTCAAGAAGAGTGTGATACGCCGATTTGTATCGACAGTCCCGACCCTCAGGTCTGTGTCGATGCCATCAAGTATTGCAAAAAGGCGGGTATTATTAACTCCGTATCCCTTGAAGGTAAAAAAATTGACACCATTTTCCCCGTAATTGCCGACACAAAATGGGGGTGCGTTGCCCTGCTGTGCGATGACCACGGTATCCCCAAAACCGCCGAGCACCGCATTGAAATATTTAGGGAAATCTTAAAGCGTGCCAAGGAGTCCGGCATTGCGCCTGATCGTCTGTTTATCGATCCTCTGGTTGAAACGCTTGGAACCAACACAGAGTCTCTGCTCACCTTTGTAAAGGTCTGCAAAGCCATTAAGGAAATTGAACCCGATATCCATATCACCAGCGGTCTGAGTAATATTTCCTTTGGTCTGCCGGTTCGGAAGATGATCAATATGTCATTTATGGTCCTTGCGATGAATGCCGGAATGGACAGTGCCATCGTCGACCCCACAAACCGCGACATGATGGGTATCATCTTTGCAACCAACGCGCTGCTGGGCGAGGACTTCTATTGCATGGAGTACATTGGCGCCCATCGTGAGTGTCTGTTTGGACCCGTTAAGGCATAAGGCCTACTCAAACCATAAGCGTACAAAAAGCAGACCATCGGTTAGGATGGCCTGCTTTTTTGTCGCTATTTCAGCCTTATTTATTCGATCGCTATCCTGTTTTGCGTCGGCGGGAGCTGAGAGGCAGTCCTCGGGAAAGTCAGATGCAGAATACCGCTTTCGTACTTTGCCTTAATTTCCCCCGGCTTCAGCTCTCCAACATAAAAGCTGCGGGAACATGAGCCCGCATAACGTTCCTGGCGGATATAGCGCCCTTCTTCATTGTGTTCGTCCTTACCCAGACTCTTAGCGGCGCTAACCGTCAGATAGCCGTCTTTCAAATTGACATTGAGATCGTCTTTCTTGAAGCCAGGCAGATCAATGGCAACTTCATAGCTATCTTTCAGTTCCTTTATGTCCGTCTTCATCAAATTCTTTGCATGCTTTCCGTAAAGCGGATCATGCGTTCCAAAAAAGCGTCTGTCAAACGGATCATTCCAGAAAGCATCAAATAGATTTTCACCAAAAATACTAGGCAACATAAGTCATTCCTCCAATCAAATATCTCCTTATCTTGTGCCTTAAACGCTCAAATATTGGCGCCGTTCTTTTGGTACAGTGTTACTATATACCCAGCAATTAGCA
>JBFWKZ010000055.1:0-14743 GCA_050252415.1 Oscillospiraceae bacterium
ATGTTGGCAGTCGTATTAAACTATATTTTTCCCGGCAGCTTTTTTTCGACCTATTATACCGGTTTTCCGTTCATGGCCGTGAGCTTTCTCTATGTCTTTTCCATGATGCTCTCGCTGAGCTACATGAATGTTGCTCTTTCCATGGGTGCAAGACGAAAAAGCATGATTTTTGCGGTGCATATCGCCATACTCATTGCGACCATATTGGCGATGCTGATCTCCTTAATCTTCTATTATATTCAATTTTATCCGCCGTTCAGCACGCTTGATTCCCCTTATCTTTTCAACATAGATTCCGCCGGCATTTGGGCGGTGTTTATGATCGTCGCACAGATCATGGGCATTGGCATCGGCGCCGCTTCTGTGGACAACAGAAAACTTGGAATCCTTTTAACCGTCATCAGCATGCTGCTGCTTATGAGCAGTCTGATGTTTTCCATTGTAAATTCTTATTTTGAACATTTCAATTTATGGGGAAATCTTATTCACGTACTCACTGTTGTGCTCACATGCAGCGCCGTGGGCAGTGAAGTTTATTTTCTGCACTATATGAAATCCGTAACGGTGAGGTGAGCTTGATCATGAAAAGACTGTTGTCTCTAGGCAAATCTTCCATATACTTTATCTTTGTCATAATCGGCGGACTGTTTCTTCTTATCGAGCTTATGACAGCTCTTGTCATGCTGATCATTAAACCTGACAGCACTTTCCTGGTCGCGCCGTTAATTCTGCCGGCAGCAGCCGGACTCACAACGGTGATGGTTTCCACCAAGCAGGCCTATTCTCTGTTTCAGCTGGCAATAAAAATGGGCGCTACGCGTAAAAGCACCCTCAGCGGCCTTCTGCTTCTGATATTTGGCGAGTCTTTTGCCGCAATATTAACGGCATGGCTGCTTGCACATTTGGACATGGCTATTACTTACAGGGTCTGGGGCACATACATCCCAGGGCTTCATATTTCCGGAACATCGCTGATCATTCCGTTCTGGGGAATGGCCGCCATTGCCGTTGGGGTACCGATGCTTGGCATGATTCTTACCGCAGCGCTGCACAAATTCGGCGCAAAGGCTCTGTGGATCGTCTGGGCACTGTATATGGTATTATGTCTTGCGCCAGGTGCCGTCGGAGGAGCTCTGGTAAAAATCCCGCGCGACGTGCTTTATCTATTGCCCTTCGTTGTTCTGGGCATCTTTTTATGGGCAATAAGTTATCTCCGGAAAGCAAGCATTAAATAAACTTTTGCTGCGTGATAGGGTAACGAAGAAGAGGTATGGGCACAACAGTGCCCATACCTTACAGCCTGTCGAAAAAGCCCTGTGGGCTTTTTCGACAAAGGATAGCCATGCAGGACGCTCACCGCTTACCTGCATGATAAGTGTCATTTCCGATGTACACGCCCCCGGAAATGACAGATTAAAATATATTTCCGTCGTGCGCGACGGAAACTCTGCGAGGCTCTTGTATTGATAAATAGTTTTTTGACAAGCTGAGGTATTGGGCACAATTGTGCCCAATACCTCAGCTCTATTTTATCATATTCCGTGTTTCAGCGCTAATTCGCCACGACCACACGGATCTTTCCTCCCTGCTCGGGAAGCTTATCATAATAGACTGTCAGATTATCGGAAAATGACCTCGCCTCATCCAAAGAATTAAACCACTGTTCCGTCACGCTGTTGTAGCAGACCACATCGTCCGAAACCACGAACACGCCCTTGTCGGTGTGTAAAGTCACGGGGTCCCCTGTTTGGAAATCAGACCGTTTGACTCCCTCAATCGATTCAAGACTGATGACGCCCGCCGCTCTTTTTCCGTCCAGTGCGGGAACGATCCCGGCAAAGTCGTCATCTTTATAGCTTGCGGCACTCTGGAACGGATTAGTCTTGCCGTCGCCATTTATGATGGCTATGGTGCGGTTTTCCCCCTCAAGTCCGTACTCATCCGAGCCGATTGAAACAGTTATCCTCCCCGTCTCGATCATGCCATAGGTATACATATCACCCGTCACATCATTGAGGACAACGATATTGGCCCTTCCGGCATAGTCCTTTGCAACATAGGCGATATGAGAAGAGGAAATTTCATCCTGCAGGATATCGTCAGCCTCTATCTGGCGAAGCTCACTGTTTCCGACCTGCTCGAAAAACTTGACGCTGTCACTGAGCGCCAAGCTGCCGATCGTGCGGGTATCCATATTCAGATTTCCTGAGACGCCGCTTCCACTCAGCTTGGATAAGCCTAACTTTCCCTTACCCGAAGAGGATACCGTTACCAACTGCCCACAGTATCCCTGAGCAGCGCTGTCACTCACGTGCAGTTCGCCGCTGACCGTGATACCGATAAACAGCTGAACCTCGGCACTGTTGGCCGTACAGGACTTGACGATGCCGACGGCGTTCGACCGGGCGGCGCTGGTGCTTACGGCCCCGGCGACCTGCAGGTCACTGGTGAGCAGGAGGGTGATATTATCGCCAATATCAAACTGCTTGAGTGATGAGACGGCGGAGGGCAGAACTGAAAATTTCTTTCCCATAACGCTTATTACACTCGGGTACTCTCGGTTCGGGGAGGCGTCTTCATAGATGCCCGTAAGGCGGACGTCGGACACATGCAGGATTTTGCTGGATTTATCATAGGTTGCAACATCGTACTGACGAATATCGGAAGCAGATGCCGGCACGCCATCTTTATAGACCGTGTAGCTGCGCTCTCCATTCAGCAATGATGCAAAGGGGTTCCCACTGACGCTGCCGTATACAACCGCTGCGGTATCGGCCACGCTGTCATTGATAAAGACGCCGGCGACCTTCCCGGCATCCGTATAATAGAGGTTAACCTTGCAGCCCGTGTAGATATTCACCCACATCTCACCGAAAGTCCCCTCTGTATCACTGGTATATGCCGGTACATCACTGGAGACCGTATAAGTCTTACCGGTGCTGTCTTTTACCCAGCCTGCCTGAGCCGATGTGGCAACGATGCTGAGCGTCTTACCGCGGTCAGGGACGAATGCGACGGCATAGTCGTCGCTGTCGGTGACAAACAAACCGCGTTGGCCGACAAATGAGGACGGCGCAATGCCTGTTTTCGGCAGGTAGGTGCCATCCGAGGTTTTAATGGCGCCGGATTGTCCGTTGTCCGCCGTCGCATCGTCGGACATGACTACCGCATCACGGTGGACCGTACCGAGATTCGACACATATTCGCCGCCCTTCTTCTGATCGGAGGCCAGAAGGTTACAAAAAAGCGCCGCCGCCTGCACTCTTGTAATAGTCACATCGGCAGACAGGTTCACTCCCTCCGTCAGCCCGCAGTCTCCCGCAAGTGCCAGATAGCCCTGAGGCCAAAGCATACCGGCATCGGAATCCGTATAGCCAAGCATTCTCATCAGCATGGTAACGGCCTGGGCATACGTGATATTGTCGTCGGGGCAGAAAGTTCCCTCGCTGTTGCCGATTATAATCTTATTATCGGAAGATACCGCGAGGTTGATATAGCCTCTTGCCCAATGGTTTGCGCGAACATCCGGAAAAATCGTGCGGTTACGATAAAGGTATTCCTCATCTCCTCTGCCCATGACGATCACCGCCATTTTGCAGAACTCCGCCCGGGTCAGTTTATCGTTTGGCCTGAAATTTCCTTTGTCGTCTCCCTGAACGGCGCCCATCATGCGGAGAACATCAATATTGTGCTGTGTCTCGCTGTCGGCAACATCCAAAAACGGACTATAAGAAGCGACCGCCGGGAGGCACAACCCCATTATAAGACTGATGATAAGTACTACTAAAGAAAATTTTTTCATTTTTATATACACACCCCTAATCTGCTCGCAGTGCTTCAACAGGCTGTAGGCCCGAGGCCTTGACTGCCGGATACATACCGAATATGATTCCGAGAATCACGGAAAAACCGACAGCGCCTATCGTCATGGCTATGGTTGGCAGGAGGAAAATATTGAGTATCAGTTTTCCCGCTACAACGGTCCCCAAATAGCCCAGCGCGACGCCGAGGATTCCTCCGCAACAGCAGATGACCGCCGCCTCAATGAGAAACTGCAAAATAATCGATCTCCGTGAGCCGCCGATCGCCTTGCGGATGCCGATCTCACGGGTACGCTCAGTAACCGTTACCAACATGATATTCATGATTCCAATACCGCCGACGAGCAGTGAGATACCGGCAATGCCGCCGACAACATAACTGAGGACCTTTGTTTGCTCATTGTTGTTATCAATCCACTGGTTTTCGGACTGAACATAAAAATACCCGTTTTCCTGAGTAATCAAGCCGGAAAGGAAGCCCTGTATCATTGTCGACGCTTCCGTGGCCTGCTCCGGGCCGGAAGCCTTGATACTAAAATTTTCAATCGAGCTCGAATTATTGAGCATCCTGTTCATGCTGTATGGCACAACCGCCATGTTGTCCATCGAGTAGTCGGAATCCGGGTCCTTTGCCACGTAGACACCGATGACGGTAAACGGGTTGCCGCCGATCGTGACCGTCTCACCGATGGGATCCCGAACACCGAAGAGGTAGTCTGTTATCGCCGCACCCAGAACAACTACCTGATTATACTTTTTCACATCCAGGTATGAGATGTCCCGCCCGGAACCGACCGTAAAGTTATTGCAGACAGAGAACTGGTCGCTTCCCAGATAGATCTGCGGCTGATAGTCCATATTATCCGTGCTGGCGGTTCTGTATTTGAGACCGCCGCTACCAGAATAGGTAATATCCGGCGTAACGCCCATCACCAGGTCGTCAAGCCCCAGGCAATATGCGTAAAGGTCGTTGGAGATATCCGTTCCCCGGTATGTCCAGGCATAAACCGAAATTTTGTTGGTACCCATCTTTTCATAGTAATCTTTCTGCCACTGATTTGCACCCTGCACGACGGAAACCATGATAATTACCGCCGAAACACCGATGATGATTCCCAGCATGGTCAGTATAGACCTGGCTTTGTTGTCGGTTATCGATTTAAAGGCCATTTTAAAAGACTGTATGATATTCAAAGGTTTGCCTCCTCTCTCGGGCAATCCTCTATGACACTGCCGTCCGAAATTCGGATGATACGCTCCGCCGTTGCGGCAATTTTGTTGTCATGCGTGATGAGAATGATCGTTGTTCCATCATTATGCAGACTGTGCAGGATCTCAAGGACGTGCTCGCCGGTTTTTGAGTCCAGTGCACCGGTGGGCTCATCCGCCATGATGATCGGGGCGCGTGTGGATATTGCCCGCGCTATGGCTACGCGCTGCTGCTGGCCGCCGGACATCTCCGCCGGACGGTGCTGGTATCTCTCATCAAGACCGACCTTTTGAAGCGCCTCCATAGCCATTTCATGGCGTCGCGTGCCATAGACACCCTGATAAATCAGCGGCAGCTCAACATTTTCAAGCGCTGTCAGCGCTGAGATAAGGTTAAAGCCCTGAAAAACAAATCCGACCTCTTTATTTCTGATTTTTGAGAGCTGAGCATCGCTCATTTCACTCACAAGCTGACCGTCAAGATAATATTCCCCATAGGTTGGGATATCGAGGCACCCAAGTATGTTCATCAGTGTGGATTTTCCCGAACCGGAGGCACCGATTATTGCAACAAATTCGCCTCTGTCGATCGTGAGGCTGACATCTGCAAGCGCGCGTACTTCGTTCTCCATACCCTCATTATAAATCTTCCAAATATCTGTGATCTCAATTAGGGCCATAGCCATCACCCAACCATTACGGCGCTGCCGCCGTTGTAGGAATCGCCGCCGGCAGTCATATACTGCGTAAAGACCACATCTCCCTCTTCCACTCCGGAGGTGATTTCAGCATTAAAGTTATCGGTCAGTCCGACAGTAACTTCAACGGGAACAAACCCTTCGGGGATCTCAAGGCCGGTACTCTCCGGGTCGAGCGCATTTTCCGGCGGGTCATCTGTTTGCACCAGCAGGCATGCAACGCCGTCCGCCGTATAGCGTACCGATTGGACAGGCACGATCAGGCAGTCTTCAGATTGCGCCGCCGTCATGTCATAGTCCACATACATTCCCGACATCATCGCGCCATCGGGATTGTCCACCCTTATGACGGCCGGAAAATAGGAATATCCGTTCTCATATTTTCCCTCCATGCTGACGGATTCCACCGTACCGGTATACTGCGTCTCTCCGTCTCTGCCCCATTGTGTGATGTTGCATATCATGCCGGGTTTGACATTGGTAATATCTATTGAATCGACTTTCGCCTCTATCGTCATAACCGTGGTATCGGCAATCGAAATGGCCGCCCTGCCGGACTCGACCTCTTCACCGGGGACGAGACTGCAAGACTGTACCGTTCCGCTCATTGGCGCCACAGCGTTGAAATTAGCCAGGCTCTCTTTCGCTTTATCAAGTGTGTCCTGTGCGTCCTTGATCGAATTTTTAAGGGAGGCGATCTCAGCATCGTTATCCTCGGCCGTCATATTCAGAAGGACCTGTCCGGCGGAAACATCGTTATAGTTGATGAGATTCACAGTCGAAGCGGTTCCGGAGGTCTTTGTAATCACGTCGGTACTGCGATTATAGGCGAGCTTACCGGCCTCATAAGGGTAAATGACCTCGCCGTTCGATGCGGTCATCATCGCAGTGGCACCCATTTCGGCGCTTAATGTCCCGGGGTTGTCCAAAACGATCACCGCCGAAAACAGCTCTGAACCCTCGGAAGAGACCCGGTTGACATGGTTTACCGCCTGCACCGTACCGGTCAAGACGCTCATGTTGGCGGGAACCGAGACTTCCACGCTCTTTCCAACCGTTATTTCACTCTCATAGGCATAGCTGAAATAGAGCTCAAGCTTCATCGTCTTATCGTCAACAAGTTTGCAGAGCACCGTACCGCTGCCCACATCGTCACCGGTCTCAATATCTGCTACGTCGAGCAGTTTGCCCGCAAACGGTGCGGTTACGGTCAGATCGGCATAGGAATCATAGATGGCATCGAGCTGTTCCTGATAATTATCCAAACTGTCCTGCGCGGAATCTAAAGCGTCCTTCGCCTCTTCACTGTCTATCGTATACAGGGGATCCCCTTCATTGACAAAATCACCGTCGGAGACATAGACCTCCATCACTTTTCCACTGGAAGAAAGCGTTATGGTGTCACTAGTCTTCGGCATCGCGACGCCACTGCCTGTGACCGTACTCTCGATAGAGCCGCGCGTAACCTCGCCCGTCATGATAGCCTGGTCTCCTTCATCCTCGTGAAACAGAGAATACAGGCCGAAAACAATACCGCCTACAACAACGAGCAATATCGCAATACCAATTATTCGTTTAACAAGTTTCCCCTTCGGTTTTTTCTTTGGTGTTTTCTTCGGCGTTTTCAAGTCCGCATCCGGGATCGGGCGCTCAGCGACTTCCGACATGTAACCCCTCCTAGCAAAATGGGTATCAAAATAAGTATAATTTCTACCTGAATCTTATGACGCAGTCAATTGCAAAAAGTTCCCAAAAAACTTAAATTTTTCTTAAATTTGTTTTTTATCCCATAGCGGCCAGACTAAAGTGCGTATTACTGATCATATCAAACAGGAAGGTATTGATATTGGCGAATAATGATACCATTGATTTACTGGACAAGTGCTATAGGAGAAAAAACGGAGTCTCCGCGGTGAACGAACGAATTCACTATGCAAAAAAATCAGTGCAAAGGCGCTTGCCGGCAGTATAATCGGCATGAAAAAAACTTATGGAAGCCGTCTGGCCTTCTCTTTGATTCCGAACAGAAAAAACTGCGGTCACATAAATGTGACCGCGGCTTTGTACGTATGGTTTAAAGCTTTTACTTGGAATTAAAGATTTTAAAAATGCTGTCGAACGGATCTTCTTCACCGGGCGCGGCAGCCACGCCGGTCTGTGAGCGTTTCTCAGCAGCGGCCTTTTCGGCTGCGGCGGAATAAAGGCCCTGGCTGCTTTCAGCAGGAGCGGATGCCTCGGCCGACTTAGGGGCGGCCGTCTGGGCGGATGCGCTGCTGTTGTCTTCGAAACCGGTTGCGATGACGGTTACTCGGATCTCATCATCCAGTTCATCGTCAAACGTTGCGCCGAAGATGATATTTGCATCGGGGTGGGCCGCCTCCTGAACCAGATTTGCGGCGTTTTCAATATCTTCCAGTCCCATTTCCCTGGAACCCGTGATATTGATCAGAACACCGTGGGCACCTTGGATGGAGGTCTCCATCAGGGGACTGGCGACGGCGGCCTTGGCAGCATCCTCAGCCTTGCCCTTGCCTGCGGCACGGCCAACACCCATATGAGCGTAGCCGGCGTCCTTCATAATGGTGGTAACATCGGCAAAATCCAGATTTATGAATCCGGTATTTTTAATCAGATCGGAAATGCTGGTGACCGCCTGTCGCAGAACATCATCGGCGATCTCAAAAGCGTTGGCCAAAGTAACCTTCTGGTCGGTGGCGTATTTCAGCCTGTCATTGGGGATGATGAGCAGAGAATCGACCTTACCGAGCAGTTCATTAATGCCCTGCATGGCCTGATTCATCCTTCTCCTGCCCTCGAAACCAAAGGGCTTGGTCACAACACCAACGGTGAGAATACCGCTTTCACGGGCTATATCCGCAAGAATCGGCGCGGCGCCGGTACCGGTACCCCCGCCCATGCCGGCGGTAATAAACACCATGTCAGCATCTTCAAAACACTTAGCAATATTATTTCGGCTCTCCTCAGCACTGCGCTTACCCACATCAGGGTCACTGCCTGCGCCCTGCCCATGTGTAAGCTTTTCACCGATTTGAATCTTCTGGTCAGCGCTGGAAACGGCCAGCGCCTGCTTATCTGTATTAACAGCAATGAACTCAACGCCAGTAGTGCCAGAATTCACCATTCTATTGACAACATTATTTCCCGCGCCGCCAATACCAACCACCTTAAGAGTGACGACATTCTCGGGCCCTGTCTCCAGAGTGTTTGCCATATTTGTTGCCTCCCAATATTTTTTTATCCGGCAAGCCGCCATAAGGCGCCGGGGTTATCATTAAGAATATTCTTTTTTATTTTATAACGATTCTCTATGCAGGTCAATGGTTTTTTCAAATATTATGTGAACCAAATATGAATTTAATCCCATTTTGTAAAAATTTTTCATTTTATCTCGGGCTAAAATGGACCTTGTCGTCGATCGACAAATCGAGCAGTGCCCTGTCGCTGGGGCTGAGTTGATTCACAGCCGCCAAAAGCTTTTCAAAATTATATTCCAGATCGCCTTCGATTGGCATTCTGACCGTAAAACGGTCAAGATAATCGAACTCAACGGTCTCATCCGAGGACATGTCCAGCCAAGTGATATCCGACAATAAATTAAAGTTTACCATTTCATTCAGCACAGCTGAAATATCGTTGGTTCGCGTGCTGTCCACCTTTGTCCCCGCAATAGGATTTGTGACGTCAACCCCTTTGATCTCAATTTTTCCCTCCGTATCGGAGTCGGTGATTTCTTCTAGGAACCGCATACTGTGGTCAAGACTCCAGAGGTCCCCCTGAATGTCTATGTAGGCAATTGAGGCGCTCTCCTTGATCGTGATACGGATCCTGTTTGGCATCACGCGATCGACCACCGCATTATCCACTGCCGGAAGCTTTGAGATGATTCGGCTCGCGGCACTTGAGCGATTGATGAAGAAGAGGTTGTCCCCCTCCTGAATGCCGGATGCCAGAATAATTTCCTCATCCGGGTAAACCGTACTGCCTATCACTTCTATAGTCTTGACACGAAATAGAAAACTTACGCATAATATGACAGCCGCGCAGACCAGAATAAAGGAAAGGGGCGCATAGCCTTTCCTTTTTCTCCGTTGTCCGCGCGGTTTGTTTTCCTGTATTCCAGCCATAATTTTTTTCCTTTTTCTAACGTATTTTTGCACCCAGTGCCGACAAAACGTCAACCGGTTTTTCATATCCGCGGCGCAGATGGCCGCTATCGCATATTACGGTCTCACCCTTTGCGCCAAGCGCGGCAACAACCAGTGCCGCCGTTCCACGCAGGTCGGTTGCATTCACTGGGACGCCGTGCAGCTCGGCTACACCGCGCACGATAGCCACTCGTCCCTCTGTTTTGATATCCGCACCCATACGGAGCATCTCCGGAACATGGCGAAAACGGCTCTCGAACATATTTTCGGTAAATACTGAGGTTCCCTCGGCTTTCAGCGTAACAGCCATAAGCAGTGCCTGCGCATCCGTCGGGAATCCCGGATAGGGTTTTGTCGCAATCGGATGCGGCGCCTTGAGTTTTTGGGGCGCTCGGATTCGTATGGAATCCGGCTTAAGCGTCAGCTCGCACCCCATCTGCGTCAGGGCGCGTGTGACTGGCGCAATGTGTTCCGGTATCGCGCCGAGCACCTCGACCTCACCGCCGGCAGACGCCGCAGCGCACAGCCAAGTTGCGGCGACAATGCGGTCCGGCATCACCCTGTGGACAACATGTTTCTGAGGCGAGAAACCGTTGATTTTAACCACACTCGACCCGTCGCCGGTGATATCGGCGCCCAAGGCGCGCAGAAAATCCGCAAGGTCCTGTATTTCAGGTTCCCGGGCTGCGTTGGTGATCTCCGTCTCACCCTCTGCGCCGCATGCGGCAAGCATGATATTCTCTGTTGCACCAACGCTTGGAAGCGCGAGGTTGATCCTCGCGCCACGTAATCTATCGCAGTGGCAGATGATATTTCCACCGCTTTCTTCTATCTCAGCCCCCATGTCGCGCAGAGCGGCAATGTGGAGGTCAACCGGCCGCGGTCCCAGTTCACATCCGCCCGGCATGGCCATTGTCGCTTCACCGCAGCGTGCCAGAACAGCGCCCAGAAATATGACTGACGAGCGCATTCCCGCCATCAGCTCGTGAGGAATACTGCTTTTTGTCCCGCCGGTCGAATCTATGTAGACGCGGTCGCGCTCCCGTGTCACCTGGCAGCCCAGGCGGCGCAGAATATCCACAGAGCCGTCAACATCCCTCAGGTCGGGACAGTTATAAAGTTCGGTTACACAATCGGTCAGGACAGCCGCAGCCATAATAGGCAGCACGGCATTTTTTGCCCCCTGGGTATTTACAGAGCCGAAAAGCTCTGCTCCACCCTCGATCCGCCATATATCCATTTTTGTCTCCTCCGCACAGCTAGATTTATTCTATACTATGCAGATTGCGCAGACGGTGACAGAGATTTATTTTTTTAGGCCGTTTTCCGCGAGATCCAGGACAATTTCCGCAATCTGTTCAGTGGCATTACAGTTTCCCTGGCTGAGCATATTGTGAGACATGGCCTCAAGCGTCACACTGTCTCCCAAAAGCGTGTTGATGTCGCTGAGAAGGCTTTCTGCGTTGAACTGTCCCTCCAGAAGAACTCTTGCCGCCCCGGCACTCTCCATGACACGGGCGTTCTTCTCCTGATGATTATTGGTCACGTTAGGCGACGGAATGAGAATCGCCGGTTTGCCGAGAAGTGCAAGTTCAGACAGCGTCGAAGCGCCGGCCCTGCAAAGGATCAGGTCGGCGGCCGCCATGACGGTCGGCATATTGTAAATATACTCCCGGACTTCAATGCCCGGTTTTTCCCACACCCCGCAGTTTTTCAGCTTGTTGACGACTGCCGAATAACCGCGTTTGCCGGTGGCGTGAATGAGCGAAAATTCCGGTTCATCGATCAAACTTATAAAGTCCGACATGACCCTGTTCATATGGTCGGAGCCCAGCGAACCCCACACCGATACGACGAGCGGCTTATCCGTTGGAATTCCCAGTTCCGCCTTGGCACGTGCCTTATCATAACATGCAAATTCGCAGCGAACGGGCGTGCCGGTCACGATGACTTTGTCATGCATACTGTAATTTTCCCGGCTTTCCTCAAATCCAACCAGGATTTTATCCACCTTGCCGGCAAGCATTTTTGTCGTCAGGCCGGGGACCGCGTTGCTCTCGTGAACAGCGGTCGGCACACCCATTGAGGCGGCCGCTTTGAGGACCGGATAACACACGTAACCGCCGGTCCCGACAGCGACGTCCGGCTTAAAGTCACGGATGATCCGCTTGGCTGCTTTCGTCGCCATGATGACATTTTTTATTGTTTTGAGATTATGGATGATCATCTTGAGCTTAAAGCTGCGGCTGAGATTGGTTATGGTCACGGTTGCGATATCGTATCCGGCACGCGGAACAAGTTCTGTCTCCATATTTCCCTTGGCACCTACAAAAAGTATCTCGGCGTCGGGCATCAGCTCCCGTATTTTACCCGCCACGCCGAGCGCGGGGTTTATATGACCCGCAGTGCCTCCGCAGGTAAACAGAAATTTCATAGTTTTCCTCCAATTTACTTTCCCAACATCTAGGCCTCGTAAAATTTAGGGCCTTGTCTGCTTCGACTAAAATATCGTCCCGCCATATTATAAAAGGTCAAAAGGCGCAGATATTCTCTGCGCTTTTTACCTTACGGGCCAACATTTTCGTCCGAAAATCCTTCGGTTTTGAATTTACAAACAAGGCCTAAGTCTTTCTTGAGATGCTGAGGATTATCCCCATCTCGGCCATCTGTATGAGCAGCGCTGTCCCCCCATAGCTGAAAAACGGCAGCGATATGCCCGTACACGGCACGAGATTGGTGCAGACCGCCATGTTGAGTAACACCTGCATGGCCAGCAGTGTAACAAGTCCGGCACAGAGAAGCAGGCTATATCTATCCCGGCAGTGTATGGCTATCCAATACCCTCTGGCGATCAGGAGAGCAAAGAGCAGGACCAGAAGCAGTGCGCCGATAAAGCCCATCTCTTCACACCATACGGAGAAGATGAAGTCGTTGTGTTCTTCGGGCAGATAGAGGTATTTCTGCCGGCTTTGCCCAAGGCCAAGCCCCATCAGCCCGCCGGACCCGATGGCATAGAGCGACTGGATCGTCTGCCAGCCCTTTCCCGTAGCGTCGGCAAAGGGATCGAGCCATGCGCTGATACGCGATGAGACATGGGCAAATTTTGTGACGACCAAAACACCGGCAGCCGCAACGACACCCGCGCCGCCTAAAAACCAATAGAGCTTTGCGCCGCCTAAAAACATCATGATCGCGCCAATGCCGATGATAATGATCGACGCCGAGACGTGCGGCTCCAGCAGAAGCAGGCCGACAATAGCGGCCAGGATCAGCGCAAACGGCAATATACCATATCGGAATGTCCCCATTTTCCGGTCAAAGACACATATCATTTTGGCAAATACCATCACGACTCCGATTTTCGCGATCTCTGAGGGTTGAAATGTGGTAAAGCCAAGACTGATCCACCGCTGCGCTCCGCCGGAGCTGACGCCGATGACCGGCACCAGCGCAAGCAGCACGAACGATACGGCGAGCACCGGCACGGACATTTTCCTATAAAATGCGATCGGTAATCCCGAACATATCAGCATAACAAGAACGCCGCCCACAGCAAAAATCAGCTGTTTGATAAAATAATAGGCGGCGTTACCGCCCGTCTCCTGCTCCAGGTCATAGTATGCCCTGGCGAAGCTGGCGGAAAAGACCATAATGACTCCCATAACAAGGAGTATAAGGGTAAGTATCGCAAAAGGCAAGTCAATTGTGCTGTTGCCCCGGCGGAAATCATCTCTGTAATCAGCGATCCGCGCGCTGCCGTAAGTGATCGTCCTGCTCTTTCCGGCATTATCCAAGCCGAAGCACCTCCCGACAGTCGAAATGATAAGCTATAGGCCATAACGCCCGTACACCGCCATATAGGAGAGAATCGCAGTCAGCGCAGATACTCCGGTGAACAGGCAAAATAGTTCTTTTTCGGTCCACTTTTTCCCTGTCCAGCCCCCCATCTCAAGATGGTGGTGGAAGGGCGCCATGCGAAAAAAACGTTTTCCATGCGTCGCCTTGAAATAGGCGACCTGGATGATATCGGACAGTGTTTCAAGGATATACATAAATCCCAGGGGAATGAGTATGAGCGGCATATCCATTGCAAAAGCCATTGCACACACGGCTCCGCCAAGAAAAAGCGAGCCGGTATCGCCCATAAAGACCTTAGCGGGGTTAAAATTGTAGATAAGAAAGCCCAACAGCCCACCTGTCAATCCGGCGGAAAATATACCGAGCGCCGTATAGTCTTTGCCCCAGGCATAGCAAACCGCTGTGTAGCAAATAAATACCGGGAGCGAGGTGCCTGTGGCAAGCCCGTCGACGCCGTCCGTCAGGTTCACCGAATTGACCGTGCCGACAATAACGAAGGCGGCAAAAATGAAATATGCCGTCTCCTGAATGGGAATGATCTTATTGGTAAACGGAATGTAGAGATTTGGCGTAAGATAGCCGAAATTTCTGAGGAGCAGCACGAAAGCGATGGCCACAACCAGCTGCAAAAGAAATTTTTTTTTCGCCGTAAGACCCAGATTCTGCTTTTTTTTCAGTTTTTCATAATCGTCCAAAAAACCTATCCCACCGAAAATGAGCGCAAAGGCGAGAACAAAAATATGCCCGTATTCACCGGCCAGCATCTCGGGAAAACCGGTCGTGATGCAGACGACGCACACGGCCGCGATGAACATAAGCCCGCCCATCGTCGGTGTACCGGATTTGGACATGTGCCAGACGGGCCCATCCTCGCGAATAGCCTGCCCCGCCTTGATTTTTCTGAGCCACGGCACAAAAAAATATCCCATTCCCGACGATACGATAAACGCGATTATAAAAGCCGTGATTAGCTTTATTGTCATTGGTTTAC
>JBFWKZ010000056.1:0-14684 GCA_050252415.1 Oscillospiraceae bacterium
CGGCGTACTCTCGACCGGGGTGCTCTCGGCGGGCGTACTCTCAACCGGGGTGCTCTCGACCGGCGTACTCTCGACCGGCGTACTCTCGACCGGGGTGCTCTCGACCGGGGTGCTCTCGACCGGGGTGCTCTCGACCGGGGTGCTCTCGGCGGGCGTACTCTCGACCGGGGTGCTCTCGGCGGGCGTACTCTCAACCGGCGTACTCTCGACCGGCGTACTCTCGACCGGCGTACTCTCAATCGGCGTACTCTCAATCGGCGTAGTCTCAACCGGCGAATCATCATCCACACCAATCGCAATGGCGGGCATCACGCCAAAAACCATTGCAAAAACCAAAAGCAGGGCTAATATTCTTCTTTTCATATATCAGCGCCTCCTTATGCCGGTATGGATTCTGAGGCGACCCATAAATCGCTGTAGCCATCCTCAGTCAAGGGGTTATTCTGACTCTGAACAGCCTCGGCAACCACATCGATACTGATTTCCTTGTTTTGGAAATCATTGCCCATGGCGGAATCGAAAGTTACCGTATCAAACAGCGGCAGAGCCTCTTCCCCAGGTTCAACAGTTGATTTATAATAGTACCAGCCATCTTCTTTGTATATCCAATTGATTTCATCCATATCGATCGTGACATATGTGTCAGCATCATCGATAACTTCGCCGTCAACCTTGATTTCTATCTTCATCCGTGTCCAGAATGACGCTGTTCCGGTGTTCGTAATGACCGGGATTTTGCTGACCGTCTCACCGGGCAATATTTTATCCGGGGCAACATACAAAACCCTTTCGGATTTTCCGTCTTCACCCTGAGTAATGGAATACTCGGTAAGCGTCAATTCTACCGTACCGGTGGTAATCACATTGGTCGCCCGCGTCTCACTCACAAGATAGGCAAAGGTGCCTGCCGCGAGGAGCGCGATGGCGATGAGCAGAATACCGCCGGCCACAATTTTTTTTCTCATAAGCATACCGCCTTTCAAATAGGCTCTCTGCAATTAATACGTTTTCCGTCCCGCCGCGCAAAAGACAAAGCTAAACGGTGGAACAAGCCTTTGGGGAAAGCTGGCTTTCCTGCGCCGGAGGGAGATGGATATCTCCCTCCGTGCAAACCAAAGCCGGAACCCTGTTTTTAGGGTGATGGGTCATTTTCGCTATGCGAGGGCAGCCAAATCGAACCTTAAAACTCAGCCCAAGCGGCTGCCGCGTCGGCAAAGCCCGCATACTGGATGGCATAAGCGGTGACCGTAATGTCGTCGTCGGCCGCCGCGTCGATCGCGTCATTGCCAGCAGCTGTATCGACTGTGACAGTGGTGAAGAGAGGCGTAAGCTCGGTGGCGGTGGTGCTGGCATCAACGACCTGATAGTAGACGCCGCTGACTCCGCTCAGCGCGGTCCAGTCAGTGGTATCATAATTGAGGTCAGCGATAGCCGCGAGATCACTGCCGACTTCGACCTGCATAAAGACATAGCACTTCTCACTGTCGGCCGCAACGGTGACCGTGGGGTCCTTAGCAATCTCAACGCCGGGATAGAGCTTGCTGTCCTCAATCCAGCTGGGTTCTTCAACGCTGATGGACAGAGAGCCGATGGTAAAGGTATTGATCAGCGAGTCGGGGGTGGACGTCAGCCAGGCGACGGTGCCGGCGGCGCCGACAGCGAGGACCAGTACGAGTGTAAGTACGAGAACAAGAGTCTTTTTCTTCATGATTTTTTCTCCTTTCAATTTTGCCGCTTTGCGGCCTTTGTTTCGGGTTTCCGGAAAAATGTTTATTTTATGCCTTTCGGCTTTCCCCTTTAATGATTGCGCTGCTTTTCGGCGTCGCGCTTATCCGCCTTTTCCGCCGCCGCGAGCATCTCGGGCAGGAACATCAGGATCAGCAAAACCGCGATCACGCTCCAGCCGATATACATTCCGGGCGGTTCGGTCAGAAAGTCGGACAGATAGCCCAGATGCGGGATGCAGAAGACCGGCATACCGATCAGCGCGTCAAACGGCACGGGATTAAAATCGGCCGTATTGTTGGCGTCGCCTTTGGTGGTAAACGTCCCGGCGGCATTATCGATCGCGACAACGCGGTGAGTGGCCACCGTTCCGTCTCCCATGTCAAAGGTTATGGGATCTCCGACCGAGACATCCCCGGCATCGGCCGCTTTAACATAGATGAGCGACCCCGTGGGGAAAACCGGCTCCATGCTTCCGCTGAGCACAACGTACGGCGTGTAACCGATGACGCGGACACCCACCAGCAGCAGGGCCAGCACGATGACTGCCACAACCACGGCCATCGTCAGAATATTCCATACTCTTTTGAATGTTTTCGCCATCTTAGCCTCCACTTGAACGGTACTTGTTAGCTTTAACTCATTTATACACCTTGATGGTTATATTCTGGTAACATTTTCAATTTTTCAAGTGCAGCCTTAAGATATATTGTGATCCCTAAATTTTCACCGATCGATCGCTTGCCCGGCCTCTTCAAAGCAAGCCGTCAGTCCCTTCGATATTTCTGCCGTCAAGCGGTGTTCACGGTTTTTGCCACAGCGAAAACAGGGCCCTAGGATAAGCGCAAAAACAAAAAAACGAGCCGCTGTATGATACAGCGGCTCGACAAAAATCGACACATTGCTTCAAGCCGCACATATCAAAGTATCCTTTGGATACAAGAGCGGCCGAACGGGCATAACCAAAAATCGGTTTTAGCCTTCGTAGCTTTGCGTCCCGCACTTTCGTGCGGTTTGCCTTTATCTTGTTGTTATATTTTTTGCACAGAAATTCTTCTGACGCTATTTTATAAGCATGCCGGCTGGTTTGTCAAGTAAAGAATCTTAAAAAAACCTAAAATGGGGAAAATAAATAAAAATGCTTAAAGTTTTCTGTATTTCCCTTGTATTGACTGACTTCGAGGTGTGAAATCACTATAATTTGTCCATGGAGATCATATATGTTGACAGCCTGTTTTTATTGAATTTCATCATTGACTACCTGCTTCTTCTCGTTACCGCGCGGCTCTGTTCACTGGTGCTGAGGAGGTGGCGATATCTTGCCGCAGCGGCACTCGGCGGGGCGTATGCCATATTATGCTTTGTGCCGGGCTTCGGCTTTTTGGTGACACCTTGGATGAAGCTGTGCCTCTGGGTTCTGATGTCCCTCGCCGCTTTTGGAGGCGAGGCAAAACTGTTCCGATGCGCCTTGTCCTTTTTGCTGATATCTGCGGCGTTCGGCGGCGCGGTTTGGGCGGCATCCATGCTCGGAGGCACGCTCTCCGTCATCGGCGGCGCGGTCCGGATCAATATGCGCGTGCTGATATTGTCATTTGCACTGTGCTATGCAGGCCTTAGTCTGGCCTTCTCAGGCAGATTTGGGCGCCGGCGCCGCGAGATCCTGTCGGCAGCCATTGTTCTGCGCGGGAAAAAAATCGCCCTGAACGTGCTGCGCGACACCGGCAATTCCCTCCGTGAGCCGAGCAGCGGCAAATCTGTTCTGGTGGCGGATACACAGTCGACGGCGGATCTCTTCACCGATGAGGAAAAAAAGGCCCTGTCGCTCCGCGACGGCGCACAGTCGCTTTTAGCGCTCGCCGACATCGAGGGTGCGCCGCGTTTTCGGCCGGTCATGTACAGCGCCATCGGTACGACTGCCGGGTTCATCCCCGCTTTTTCCCCGGATGAATTGTACATAGACGGCTGTCTGACCCATGATTTTGTCGTGGCGGTCTCTCCCACCCCTTTGGGCGACGGCGAGTATTCCGCTGTAATATAAACAGATGCATTGATCGGTTGCCTGTTTGCCTTTGCGGCATGTGTCCGCAAAGCAAAGTGCAAGACTTTTGGCAGTTTTTTCCCCCCCAGTCTTGCATTTGAACAATTCAAAGCGCCATATAACTGTTGCAGCAGCCGCTGCGTTTTTAAATTGTTCGGCAGGCATTAATATAGGAGGTGTCTTTATATGAATATGAAAAAACGGAAAAAGATCAATAAGCTGCGCCTTTTACAAATGCGTCTCGCCTCAACAGCCAGACGCTGTCTCACAAAACTCGGTTTCCCGGCGCCGGAGCTCCTGTACATTGGAGGCAGTGACAATCTGCCGCCGCCCTTAAACCGGGAAGACGAGGAAAAGGCGATAAAGGCGCTTTCCGAAGGCGACGAAAGCGCAAAGCAGCTTCTCATCGAGCGAAATCTGCGTCTGGTTGTCTACATAGCCCGCCGATTTGAAAACACCGGCATCAATCTCGAGGACCTCATCTCGATCGGCACAATCGGGCTTATCAAAGCAATCGGAACCTTCAAGCCCGCAAAAAATATCAAGCTCGCCACCTATGCCTCCCGCTGCATAGAAAATGAAATCCTTATGTATCTGCGCAAAATCAGTTCTCAGCGCGCCGAAGTCTCTTTTGACGAGCCGCTGAACACCGATTGGGACGGCAACGAGCTTCTACTCTCCGATATCTTGGGCACGGATGAGGACGAGGTCTACCGGCCTCTCGAAGATGATGTGGATAAAAGGCTTTTGATGGACGCTGTCGGCAGGCTGTCGGACCGCGAACAGTCCATCATTCTCATGCGCTTTGGGCTCAATGGTTACACGGAGTATACGCAGAAGGAGGTCGCGGATATTCTGGGCATCTCCCAATCCTACATCAGCCGCCTGGAAAAACGCATCATCCATCGTCTCAGACGTGACCTCTCCAGACATTTCTAGGTCGTCCATAATTATTATTAACCTTTTTTACGGCCGAAGTCCTTACGAGCTTCGGTCCTTTTTCTCATTTGCCGTATGTGGCTACAAATGCTTGACGTTTTTGGGGAAAAGAGATAGAATAAGATAAAAAAATTCACGTTATTATTTATAGAGAACGCATAGATATGGAAAGGTTGTAGCATTATGGGCTTTATTCCTAAGATAACCTGTCGTAAATGCAGACGTCAATATTCCGGACTCCTGAAAAAATGCCCCTACTGCGGAGCAAGGCGTCAAAGTGTGTCCTCACGGACCGCCGCCACAACCGACAGTACGCAAAAGGGCTCTGCCGCATCTGCCAGAGCCGTGGAAAACAACAAATGGCAGCTTCTTTTTGGCCTCATTCTTCTGGCGGCCGTCATGCTCTCCGTAATCGTCCTGATCACGGCAAGCTTAAGCGGGCGTGAGGCGGACGACAGCTCCGGAGATAATAATATCGATATGGTTTCTCCCCCGCCCTCCACGGCGCCGACGCCCACGCCCACACCCACGCCCACACCCTCCCCCTCGGAGACGCCGACCTCCGTGGCCATATATTTTCTGACCGACCCTGTTGAAAACGGCTTTACCACCATTGTCGGAGAATCGGTTCAGCTAAACGCCTCCGTCTATCCGCTGAATATCTCTTCCACCGTTGAATGGCGAAGCACGGACGAGAGCGTCTTTACCGTCGACCAGACCGGCAAGGTCACAGGTGTCGGTGCCGGAACCGCCACACTTATCGCCTCCTGCGGCGGCATCCAGGACGAATGTCAGGTCATCGTCAAGGAAAGCTGGTAAGCTCTCGCAGCCGCAGTTTAGAAAAGCGCAGAAAAATCGATAATATAGACCTGTGTTATTGGTCTTCTTATTTTAAGGAATCCCCCCAGTTTAAGTTTCTACCGCGTACGACAGAGATCAAGTCAATCCATCATTACCGGTGACACTTGCGGTGGTAATGATGCGCTTCTGCAGGAAAGCGGCGAGCCTTCGTATATAAATTCTCTGCTGGAAAAGCCCTTTGGTTTTTCCAGCAGTAAAAGAGACCGCGGCCGCGCGGTCTCTTTTACTGCTATGTGTTTTAAGGAGTTGAAGCTTTATGGATAAGAGCAAACCGAATCTTATAACGCTGTTTACTTCTACGTTCATTCTCAGCGCATTCACTTTTGGCGGCGGCTATGTGATCGTCCCGCTGATGAAGAAGAAATTCGCCGATGAGCTTGGCTGGCTCAGCGAGGATGAGACGCTGGAGCTCATCGCCCTCGGCCAGTCGTCGCCGGGCGCGATTGCCATAAACGTCTCCGTCTTGCTCGGCTGGCGCTTCGGCGGTTTGCTTGGCGCGATCGTGGCCGCTTTAGGTACGGCTATTCCCCCGTTGCTGCTGCTTACCGCCATGTATTTCATCTACGACGCCATCCGCAGCAACGTCTATGCGGCGGCAATGCTGCGCGGGATGCAGTCCGGAATTTCGGCGGTTATCATTGACGCCGTATGGGATATGGCAAAGGGTTATTTTAGAATGGAGCATATTCCGTCTATCGCCGTCATGGCGGCGGTATTTTGCGCCACATGGTTTTTTGGCGTCAACGTCGCCTATATCATTGTCGTCAGCGGCTTTGCCGGGGCCGTCGCCGCCTTCGTCTCAAAAAAGAGAAAGGAGAATGAATTATGATCTTTTTCCAACTCTTTTCCAGTTTCCTGTATATCGGTATCTTTACCATAGGCGGCGGATATGCCTCTCTCCCCCTGATCAATGAGCAAATTGTAAACATAAACGGCTGGCTGACGCCATCCGAGTTCACAGACCTCATCACGATCTCACAGATAACGCCCGGTCCGATTGCTATAAATGCCGCGACTTTTGTCGGAACAAAGGTTGCAGGCTTCCCCGGCGCCGTATGCGCGACCCTTGGCTTCATGGTACCGCCGTTTCTGGTCGTCAGTATTTTATTTTACGTCTATAATAAATACCGCACATTGGCACTCATGCGGGGTATAATGAGCGGCCTTCGCCCGGCGGTGGTCGCGCTCATCGCGGCTGCCGGTCTGAGTATCCTGATAACCGCCTTTTGGGGCGAGGCGGCAATCACCCTTGCAAATTTAAATATTCTCTCCGTAGTCCTGACAGGACTGGCCGTCGTCGCGCTGAAAAAATTTAAGGTCGACCAGATCATCGTCATCTTTGCCTGTGGGCTGATATTTGTTGCGGCGGAATTCATAAAGTCTCTCACTTAAAAAAGACGTAGGAAAATCGGAAAAAGTGTTGACAAGGGGCATTCTTTAGTGTAGAATATCCCTTGCTGAAACACAGAAAACAACAATGTGGACGATTGGCGCAGCTGGTAGCGCATCCGCTTGACGTGCGGGAGGTCACAAGTTCGAGTCTTGTATCGTCCACCAAATTCAGAAAATTCCGCAGTCCATAAGACTGCGGAATTTTCTTTGCATTTCAAACTGTCAACATCAAGTGAAGCTTTTTTCTTCTCTCCTTTCGGGATCTATAGGGCAGCCGGGCATAGCTTTGTATGCCCGGCTATATTTATAATCCCAAAAGCATCGCAGGCAGGCTGTGGGTCATGGCTATTACTCTGCTCTCCGGAATCTTCAAATCATCAAGCAGCACATGGATCATTCGAGACATACCTGCTACTGGAGAACCGTTATACGGCTGGCCGAAGTCGGTACTGATGAGAAGACGTTCATCTGGAACGACATCCAGCGTTTCTTTTAACACGTCAATCGGCACATGGCCGTTTTTGCCTAGCCCTTCAAGGCTTGAGCAGGTAAAATTGATATATGCGCCCATCCGGCTCCATCTTTTTACCTGTGCTACGCTGGCACCGATAATGAAATACGGATGATCAACCACAATCTTTGTAAGACCGCATGACAGTGCGTACTCAAGAAGCACATCAATCTCCTCCGAGCTAAGGTGGCCCATGCTAAATAACAATTCTGGATGTTTCTTCATGTACTCGACCACCGGAAACACTTCCGGTTTTAGCCTGCCCGTTTTGTCCAAAATATAGATTGGCTTTTCAGGCATCGCCAAGCCGCCTCCGCCGAAACTTGTTACGGTTTTGAGATATTCGCAGTGATTTTTGGCAGAAACTGTCGGCATAAAAACCTGTCTTGCTCCCAGCGTGACCGCGGCATCCAACGCCAGAACGTTGAGCCCTCCCAGCGCATTATTCAGGACAACTGAACTCAAAACCTTCGTTGTTGGCGCATTTTCGGAATGATTGATCGTATAGGCAATACCGGTGGTTGGTATGAAATGGTCCTTAAGGCACACGGCCCTATATCCGGCCTCATCCATCTCCTTTAAAAATTTCCATGTTTCAATTCTAGGTACAATCGAGGGCGATCCGTGAATGTGTAAGTCCACGAGTCCATCGAGCAATTCTCGCATACTGTGCCGCCTTATGCGTTTGGAAATATCCAGTGGTCATAACACCCGGGTATTCTCCACGCAGCCTTGTCTGCATAATGGATGATTGTCGCCAGTAAGCTGCGCTGGACGAGCTCGCCTTCGGGAGAATGGCAGCCGCAGACATGTGCTATTTCTTCCGGTAATCCGACTGTAAGCGCTATGTATACGCCATAGAGGGTATGCCTCAGCGGTGGATTTCCGGACTTTTCCGGTGCAGCTTGCCAGACAGTCTTCTTTGCGCGGTTATACTCATACGGTTTTCCGACATCATGGCAGAGTCCTGCTGTAAGCAGCATATTCCTGTCAATTTTCATGTCTTTATTGTAGCTCTCTTCAATGATGTCGGCAAACGCAAGGGCCAGGCGTGTGACACACATAATATGCTGAGCCTGATTTCCAATCACATATCCCCCTGGTTTACCGGATCCCTCAAGCTCCTCAATCGCAGTGTATCCGTTCTCAGTCAGTGAAAGTACCCAGGCAGCAACGACTTTGTCGCGCAATTCGGCATTACTAATCTCATTTATCAGTGGCAGAGAATTGACAACACCCTGTCTGATTTTCTCGTTATTCATCAACTGGCCTCCTTAGCCATAGCATTTTTATTTTTAGTTTTTTGCATCTTTAGGATATATACAAGGCAGACGACTGTCAGAATGAGAAATACATCAGCCAGCGGCTTTGTGAATATCAGGTACAGTTTGTTGTCAAGCAGGATCATCGAACGCTGCAGATTGGATTCAAATGTGCTACCCAGCATATAGGCGACAAGAAATGCACCGGCAGGCATACCGGCCTTTTTCATAATATATCCCAGCAGGCCGAATGCGATCATCAGGGCTACCATAAATGTCGTATTCTGCGTAGCATAGGAACCGACAGCACACATGACAAATACGCATGAGAACATGAGATCACCGGGGAGCTTACTCACATATGGGAACACACGCATACCGATAATGCCCAGTCCGAGCATGACACAGTTTACGACCATGAGCCCGGCAAATATGGCATACAGCATATCTGCATGCTCGGACATCAGCATTGGTCCAGGCGTGAGGCCCTGAATCATAAAGGCGCCAAGCAGGATTCCGGTCACGACATCACCGGGTATACCTAGAGTAAGCAGTGGGATCAGCGTTGCACCGGTCACGCCATTATTCCCCGACTCGCTGGCAGCAATGCCGTCCAAAGCGCCGTGTCCAAATTTCTCTGGATGCTTTGAAACGCGCATGGCCTCATTATACGAGACGAATGACGCCACAGATGCGCCGATACCCGGGATCGCTCCGATATAGGTACCGATGAGAGCGCCTTTTATTATGGTTTTCCAATGAGATGCAAACTCTCTGAGCGACAGGTGCTGGTCACCCTTCATCTGGGCGATCTCAATTTTGGACTTGGTGGAGCCGATCTTTTCCGCCTGTACCAAAATTTCGGAAAGCGCAAACATTCCGATCAGGAGGGGTACGGCGGGCACACCGCTGATCAGATTGGGAATGCCAAATGTCATACGCTCAGATCCGGACCCGGGGTCCTGTCCGATCATAGACACCAGCAGTCCAAGCGTTGCTGCGATGATACCTTTGCAGATATCATCTCCGGAAATACCGCCAACGACTGTCAGACCGAGAATGATAAGCGCAAGATACTCGCATGGCCCGAATTTCAGCGCCATCTGCGCGACGAAAGGAGAGATCGTGCTCAGGATCAGTGCACTGATGATGCCGCCGACAAATGACGAAAAGAGTGCCATTCTGAGCGCTTTTCCACCCTGACCTTTTAAGGCCAACTCATATCCGTCAAATGCCGTCACGACCGATGCGCCGGATCCGGGCGTGTTGATGAGGATTGCCGTAATGGATCCGCCATAGGTCCCACCACAGTATACGCCGAGCAGCATACAAATGGAGGGTATCGGCTCCAACGTATAAGTCAGCGGAACCAGCAGGGATATACCCATAGCTCCGGTCAGGCCCGGTATTGCACCCAGCACAATGCCGCCGAGAGTACCAATTACGATCCACAGGAAATTATACGGATGCAGCACTTCTAAAAGGCCATTCAAAAACAGTTCCATTATGTCCTCCTTAAAATGGCGCCCAGCCCGGCAGATAGCAGCTCATGAATACGGCAAAGAAATAATATACGCCGAATGTGAGCGCTAAATCTGTCACTATCAGAGCAATTGGTTTCCGGCACCCCAGCACATATGCGTAAACCGGAAACAGCATCAGCGTCGTAATAAAAAATCCGATTTTTACAAAGCCGATATAGTATAAGACCGACATGGCAAAAACCAGTAGCACAAAGCCTAATGTTCTCCAGCCCTGCTTATTTTTCAGGCTGATACCGAGTTCCTGCGCCATTACTGCAAAGCAGCGTCTATCGCGCATAACTGTTCTAGTCAGTATAAGCGCAGACATTGCCAGTATCAGCCAGCAGCATATGGTTGGTATGGCACGTGGGGTTGTGCCTCCGCTCACAAACTTTGGAAGCGGTATTTCTCTCGGTATGGCAAGCAGCATGAAGCACAGAGAAAATCCAATACAGGTTATTGAAATCAGCAAATCCTTGCTGTTTTTCGACATTGTGTTCACTCCAATCCGTGCTATAAGATTTTGTCCGGTCCATCAAGTGATGAGCCGGACATTTCTCTATTAACTGGAGGGCTCATTTACTGGCAAGTCCCAGCTCTTTAATAAGTCCCTCGAAAGACTGTGCGGTTTCACTCAGAAGCGTTTTTGTATCGTCACCATTGTAGTATGTAAGCAATCCCTTGTCACCGGGGTCGAGATCCAGCACTCTGGGATCATTTACGGCCTGCTCAAGTGCATTTGACAGGTAAGCCGCAATCTGGGGATCAAGTCCCGCAGGGGCAAGAAATCCATTGGTAAGACCAACATTGACATCATAGCCGGATTCCTTTGCTGTGGGAACCTCTGGCATAATATCAATGCGCTCGTCTCCCTCGATGCACAGCGGACGCAGATCGCCGGAGCGAATATATTCATAGGTATCGGCGGGCAGTGCGATAACGGCATCAACATGCTTTCCGAGAAGCGCGGTAATCGCTTCGCCGGAACCACCGGAATAGGGAACAAACTTCATATCGGTGATTCCTGCCGCCTTGATAAGTGCTTCAAAGCCGAGATGAGCGGAACCAGCGGCCGGATCACCATAGGTAACGCCGGGATTGGCCTTTGCATATTCCACAAAATCATCAAGTGTCTGCCAAGGGGAGTCGGAATTTACAACCAGAACGTCGGGACGCTGCACGACTGTACCTAGGAAGGTGAAATTATCCATGGTATAGTTTACATCGTTCATATAAGGCGTAATCTCAAATAAAGGAGATGCGTAGATTGCAAGCGTATAACCATCATTTTTCTCGCTCATAAGCTGAGTAATGCCAACGACGCCGTTGCCGCCGCTTACATTCGTAACCGTGACTGTGGCGCCGTCGAGATAGTCAGGCAGGACAGAAGCAATCGCACGGGCGACAATGTCTGCTGCGCCGCCGGCACCATAGGGAACAATAAGTTCAATGGGCTTTGTGGGATAGTTGTCAGGTTTTCCCCCCTCGGGTGAATTGCTGGGTTCGCTGGATTCAGGCGCAGACGAAGGGGCCTGCGAAGGCTGAACGCTCTCCGAGGCCGTCGTGGTGCCGCATCCGGCCAGCATTCCAAATGCCATGGCCAGTGCAAGTATCAGGCAAAGGCTTTTCATAATTTTTGATTTGTTAGACATTTCTCTTTCTCCTTATGCATAGATTTTTCAATTTTTTTTAAAAAAACTTTGTATTTTTATTATAAACACTCTATAATAGTTTGTAAAGAATATATAATTCAGCTATATTAGTCGGTTTTTCCGACATATAAGTGAGGTATACAGCACATGAACCTAAAACAGCTCAACTATATTGTGGCAATTGCTGAATGTCAAAATATTTCGAAGGCCGCAGAAAAACTTTTCATCTCGCGCTCAGCATTGAACGGTTATCTTCTGCAATTGGAAAGCGAGCTGAACACCCCTTTGTTTTACCGTATCAAGAAAAAGCTCGTGCTCACTTATGCCGGTGAAAAATACGTTACAGCCGCCAAGAAGATGCTGAACATATGTGAGCAGCTCAACAAAGAGCTGGGTGATATTGCCGATAATTCCACCGGCCGGATCAATATTGGCGTGAACCGCAGTATCGGCGAAAAGATATTCAGGGAAACGTTTCCGGTTTTTCATCAAAAATACCCGGGATACGATGTAAAATTGACCGCAAGTGAACGTATCGAAGCCGAACTGTTGGATGGCCAGATCGACTGGGCGATCATGGGCTATGGCACCGCAAAACCCTCACCCGCAGAGTTGGTGCAGCTTCCGCTCGGAACATGCGAAATCGTGTTGGCATTACCATCCTCTCATCCTCTGGCCAATCTTGCGGCACCCGCAGGTCTTCCGTACAATACACTTGATCTGAGGCGCCTGAAAAATGAGAAATTTATTTTGCTTCGCCCGGGTGCCAACGCCAGAATGATTGCCGATGAATGCTTCTCACATGCCGGGTTTGAACCGAGCATTATGATGGAATGCAATGGCGGTATGATCGCCAGCCAAATGGTAAAGGACGGGCTTGGCCCGTCGATTCTGGTCGAAACGCTCGTCATGCAGGACAAAAGAGTCAAATGTTTTTCTCTTCAGCCGAGAGCCTATTGGACCCACTCTGTTTCTTATCGTAAAGGTACCTGCTTCTGCAAAGCTGAACTATATTATCTCGATCTGATTAAACACTACCTCCATGATAAGATTTGAAATTCGCCGAAAGCATCCGAAATTATTTTTTGGACAAGCATAGGACATCAGGTTTTTCTCGGCAAGCCCGGCGTACAGGAGGAACGTTTGCGTCTTATTACAAAATTAAAAAGAGGGCTGAATAAGCCCTCTTTTTCTATCCCTATCGGCAAAAAGCCCTTTCCCCTGCCTTGACAAATTTAAGAACGAATGCTATGATTACTTCAAATATTTTAATTAAAATATTTGAAGTAATTTTTTATCAGGAGGAGTATCATGCTGGAGCAGGAATTTGAGCGCCTCTATCTGAAGTTCAGGCTGCTGTATTATCAGAATCTTTTTGCGCGCATAAGTGAGGAAAATGTCTCGCTGAGCGCAGCGGAGGCTTTTTCCGCGGAAGTCATCTTTCTGCTTAACCATCCGACGGTCAAGGAATTTGCGGAGTTCCTGAACATCTCGCAGTCAAACGCCACCTATAAAATCAACATGCTCATCACCAAAGGCTATATTCAAAAAATCCCCTCGCCAGAAGACAAGCGCGAATTTCGCCTGATCGTCACCGATAAATATCGTGCTTTTTACGGGGACAACGCCGTCTTTATCCGCGATATGATGCATAATCTGCGCGCGAAATTCACTCCGGAAGAAATCGATCAGCTCGAGATAATCGTAAAGCGCATATTGGATGAGGGGCTTAACTGAGTTTAAAACCGGAAAGGATATTTTTTATGATCAAAATCATCACAGACTCCACGTCGGACATCAGCAGAGAAGAGGCGGAAAAATTGGGCGTTACCGTCGTACCGCTCCGCGTTTTGTTCGGGGATACGGCATACATGGACGGCGTCGACTTGGGCCCGGATGAGTTTTACGAACGCCTTTCCAAGGCGAGAGAACTTCCCACGACCTCTCAGCCCTCTCCCGAGGATTTTGTCCCTATCTTCAGGGCCGTCGCGGAGAAAAGCGACAGTGCCGTTGTAATTCTCATCTCCGGCAAGCTGAGCGGTACGACGCAGAGCGCGGCCATCGCCAGAGAAATCGTCGGATATGAGGACATCCATGTTATCGACAGCGATACCACCATTGTTGGTATGCGTCTCCTGATCGATCAGGCCTTGAAAATGCGGGGCAGCGGCATAAGCGCCGGAATGATTGCGGAAAACATCCGCGATATGGTCCCCAGGGTCGTGCTCTTCGCGATGGTCGACACTCTGGAATATCTCTATAAGGGCGGCAGGCTCTCCCGCGCGGCAAAAATTGCCGGTACGCTTCTCGGTTTCAAGCCGATCATCACACTGAAAGACGGCGAGATTAAACTGCTTGGCAGGGCCAGAGGCGTAAAAAACGCCCTCTCAGCTATGCTCGGCTATATGGACGAATCTCCGGCGGCCCAGCCCGGCGTCCCCTTTTACTTCGGCTACACCGCTATCCGGGAAAAGTGCGACACGTTCAGAGAGCTTGCCGGGAAAAAATATGATACCTCGCTCTTCAGTGTCTGTCCCGTCGGCTGTACGATCGGTACCCATGTCGGTCCCGGCGCCTGCATCGTTGCCTATCTCGCAAAGAAATAGTCTTTAATAGGTATAGGGCACTCCCGACGGCTTGCCGTGGCCCACAGCAAAAAAATTGTTTTTGCCGCAAGCGGTGCGTCTCGTCGGCAGAATACCGTATAATTTTACCTAAAAGAAAAAAGCCTGAATTCATATGAATTCAGGCTTTCAACTTTCAAAGTATCTCGTCGCAGAT
>JBFWKZ010000057.1:0-14341 GCA_050252415.1 Oscillospiraceae bacterium
ATTCTCCTTGGCAGCGAGGCACGAACGAAAACACAAACGGTCTCATTCGGGAGTACTTACCGAAAGGCTTCGATATGGCGTGCGTTTCAGACGAAGACATTGCCGGCTTCATTACCACGTTAAATCTAGGTCCACGCAAATGCCTGGAGTGGCATTCTCCTCTTGAAGTCTTCTGTGATATGCTGTTGCACTTGACTTGACAATTCACAAAAAGGCTTCTTTGACAAAGGGGTTTGCAGGCAGCTTACGCCTCATTGTCCGCTTATGGCGGACAATTCGACGCTTGTAGTCCGAAAAGTATTTCTGGGCACGTACACGCAGCGCCCGAAAATGCTTTAATTTTATTTCGCCGCGGTCGCGACGGAAACTCTGCGAGGCTTTTTTGACAATTCACTGCCTTTTTTAGATAGTTCTTCGTACCGTGGCTATCTCAAAAGGGTCAAATAGTAAAAGCACAGCATTTGCTGTGCTTTTACTACTTGATATAACGGGCAATTGCCTGATTGAGTTCCGTAATGGCGTCCATATCGCCGTGCTTGACAGAATCCACGATGCAGTGCTCGATATGGTTCTGAAGTATCAGCAGTCCCGTGCTGTTGAGCGCCGATTTTACAGCCGAGAGCTGCACCAAAACGTCCGAACAGTCTCGTTCCTCTTCAACCATCATTTTTACATGTTCGAGATGACCGATAGCGCGAGCCAAGCGGTTTAAAACAGCCTTAGTTTCCTCGGGTGTGTGGACGTGTCCGTGATGTCCGTGGTCGTCATGCTCGTGCGCTATATTATGCTCGTGCATATCGTCGTGGTCCATTTCGTGCATACGCGATCCTCCGCTTTGGAATAACCCCCGGGGCTGCCCCGGGGGTTTCGTATTTTTGTTATCTGATCAGGATGCGAGTTCCTTTGCCTTCGTAGCGGCGGATCCGGCGTCAGGTGTGTAGGCATCGGCACCGATTTCAGCAGCAAACTCGGGGGTGATGGGAGCACCGCCGACCATGATCTTGACCTGGGAGCCGAGGCCGGCAGCCTCAATGGCGGCCACAGTATCCTTCATGGCCTGCATGGTGGTGGTAAGTAGTGCGGAGACACCGACGACCTTGCATTCGGGGTTTGATTTAATGGCTTCGACAAACTTCGCGGCGGGGACATCAACACCAAGATCAATGACCTCAAAGCCGGCGCTCTCGACCATAAGGGCGACCAGATTCTTGCCGATATCGTGCAGATCGCCTTCAACGGTGCCGATGATGAACTTGCCGTAGCTGACGGTGTCGGTTCCGGCGAGGAGGGGCTTCAGGACGGTAACACCCTTCTTCATGGTGAGCGCTGCGACCAGCATCTCAGGAACGAAGATTTCGTTGCGCTGGAACTTATCGCCGACCTCGTCCATGGTGGCGATCATGGAATTCAGGATGTCGCCTGCGGCTGCGCCGCCGTCCAAAGCTTCCTGAACAATGCCCTCGATCTTCTTCAGTTTACCGGTAAGGATAGCCTGCTTGACGTTTTCGATCATAGTAATTCCTCCTAATTTTTTGGCGTTGGGTTCTGCCCTGAACCCGGAGCCTTATTTGCATTGTGCACTTATACAATACCCTATTGCGGGCCCTTGTTCAAGCATTTTTTTGCCAAAAATGGGGCATCTTAAAGCTGTTTTGAACAAAATTGTAAGTTCCTACAATGCAAAAAATGGTCAAATTATAAAAAATGGGCTATTTCTGTAAAGTTGACTACATTTATTTGGAAATTGGACTGCTTTTTTATGCTCATAAATCGGATTAGCTTAATTTATTGGATTATTGTCCGCCAAACTCGTGAAATGTAGACAAAAATTTAACTATTCATTTCGAGGCTGTAAATAACAGCAATTTTATAAAATTTAGTCGAATAATGTCAATTTCTACAATACGGGACGAAAAAAATTTTATTTACTTGCCGTCTTCGCATGAATGTGTTATTATTATAACATACTTAATCTATCTTGGGAGGTGTGAGCTATGCATGAGGGTCATACCCATGCGCTTCACGGCGATATCAACCAGACCATAGCATTGCTGACCTATATGGTTGAACACAACAAACACCATGCTGAGGAATTACATGAGTTGTCGCATACCCTTGAACACCAGGGGCAGTTTGAAGCTGCCGCGCTCATAACCGACGGGCTTAATTATTTCCGTGACGGAAATGATAAACTCGAGGCGGCGCTTGAGCAGGTTAAGGGAGGAGAATGAGATGTGTCTTTCTACTGCATATAAAGTATCCGATGGCGTTGAATATAAAATCGGTGACTATATCAGCAATTTGCTGGTCGACGGTGGGGAGATCACGCTGACGGATATTATGGGCAGCATTACAAAAGTAATCGGTCAATTAAAAAGTGTCGACCTTGAGAAGAATGTCATTATTATTGAGTCGGATGCGTAATAATATAAGAATGATTTCAGCGTTGAAATCATTCCCAAATAACGCTTCGCCATTTGTGCTGCCGGCTGATTCATACAGCCAATAAACCTTGCCCAAAGAAGTCCATATTATTGTAAAACCTTACAATAATATGGACTTCTTATTTTATAGGTCACCGATGTACTTTCTAAAATATGTTTCTGATTGTTATTCAATTCACATTATTTTTGCTAAATCCTTGACAAACTAATTATCTGTTGTTAGAATGACGTAAAAGATGTGAATTAGCGTCTATGAGTTTGTGCAAATATGTTTGATAAAAGTACAAACAGCGTAATTTTTACGAGATTGTAATATCTTATAATATGCATTGTTAAATAATAATCATTTAGAAAATATGACAAAACCCTGGAGGCAAATTTATGGCTTATACAATTGCGGTAGCGGGCAAGGGCGGTACCGGAAAGACCACATTGACCGGCTTACTGATCGATTATCTTTGTAAAAGGGGAAAAGGACCCATACTGGCTGTCGATGCCGATGCCAATTCAAATCTGAATGAAGTTTTGGGCGTTGAAATCGAGACCACGCTGGGTGATATCCGTGAGGAGGTCGCCTCAGCGGACCTGGCGGTAAAAAGTCCCATACCTACGGGAATGAGTAAGCAGGACTATCTTGATTTTAAGTTGGCCTCCGCCCTTGCCGAAGAAGAGGATTATGACCTTCTGGTGATGGGCAGGACCCAGGGAAAGGGTTGCTATTGTTTCGTTAACGGTCTTTTGCAGTCGCAGCTTGCGAGAGTTGCGTCGCAGTATAAATATTTGGTTGTAGACAATGAGGCAGGTATGGAACACATCAGCCGTGGGATAATTCCCCAGGTCGATGCGATCATTCTGGTGTCTGACTGCTCCAGAAGGGGCGTTCAGGCGGTAGGCAGGATTGCCGAACTGGTCAGGGAACTGAAAATGGCCCCCAAAATCATGAAGCTCATTATCAACCGCGCCCCCGGCGGGGTTGTCAATGAGGGGACGATGGCGGAAGTCGAAAAGCAGGGCCTCGAACTGCTGGGCGTTGTGCCGCAGGATGAACTTGTCTATGAATATGACTGTATTGGTAAACCAACCGTATCACTGCCCGAAAATTCCGGAGCAAGGACCGCTTTTGAGAGCTTCATAGGTCAGATCCTCTCATAACTATTTTTTGTACGCTATCCATCAGGCAATATGGAAAGGGGAAAGAAAATCTAATGGATCTTAAGAAACTTACTACAGTTGAGGAAATGGAGGCTGCAACGGCAAGGTTGCTCGAAAACGCCGCAAAAGTCGGCGCCGACACCTGGCAGCAGCGCGTCAAGAACCAGACTCCTCACTGCAGATTCGGCGAAGAGGGAACCTGCTGCCGAATCTGCACCATGGGGCCCTGCCGCATCACACCCAAGGCCCCGAGAGGCATCTGCGGATGCGATGTCCATGGCATCGTCGGCAGGAACTATCTGCGTTTCACGGTAGGCGGTACCTCCGCGCACTCCGACCATGGCCGTGAGATTTGCCACACCCTGTATCAGACCAAAGAGGGCGGCAACTACACCATTAAGGATCCCGAGAAGCTTATCCTTATCGCTAAGGAGTGGGGAATCGAGACAGAGGGCAGGGATATCTACGACATTGCCCACGAGGTTGCGCTTGCCGGTCTTAACGAATATGGTAAGCCATTTGGAACTCAGCGCTTTATAGAACGTGCCCCTGAAGAGCGAAAGAATGTCTGGGCACGCGAGGAGATTGTGCCCCGTGCTATCGACCGAGAGATTACCACGTCGCTACATATGACTCATGTCGGCTGCTCTTCCGAGCCGAATGCTCTGGTCCGTCAGTCACTTCGCAGCGCCCTGTCGGACGGCTGGGGCGGATCCATGATGGGAACCGAGTTTTCAGACGTCATGTTTGGAACACCAAAGCCTATCGATACCGAGGCAAACCTTGGCGTTATGGACAAGGATATGGTCAACATCATTGTACACGGCCATGATCCTTCTCTTTCTGAAATGATCGTGTTTTATGCCAATGATCCTGAACTCAATGCGCTTGCCAGAGAGCAGGGGGCAAAGGGAATCAATATTGCCGGTGTCTGCTGCACCGCCAACGAAGTTGCAATGCGCCACGGTATTCCCATGGCGGGTAATTTCCTTCAGCAGGAGAATGTTGTGCTTACCGGCGCCTGCGAGGCCATCGTCGTCGATGTGCAGTGCATATTCCCGGCGCTTGGACCGCTTTCCAAGTGCTTTCATACCAAGTTTATCACCACCTCCAAAATAGCCCAGATGCCCGATTCGAAATTTATCGAGTTCCATGCCGAGACAGCTGGTGAAAACGCCAAGGCGATTGTCCGCGAGGCGGTACTGAACTTCAAGAACAGAAATCAGGATCTGGTTTATATTCCGAACTTGAAGCAGAAGTCCACGGTGGGCTACTCCCTTGAGGCGATCAAGAAATGCCTTGACGGCGTCACCAATTCGCATGTTGACGAGTTGGGTACAATGAAACCCCTCATCGACTGTGTTAAAGCCGGCGTCCTCCGCGGCGCCGTGGCAATAGTCGGCTGCAACAACCCTAAGGTTCGTGCCGACTATGGACACATCGAACTGATAAAAAAGTTGATTGCGAACGACGTTATCGTTGTGCTGACCGGCTGTTCGGCTCAGGCGGCTGCCAGGGCGGGGCTTATGGATAAGGCAGCCAAGAGCCTTTGCGGCGAGGGCCTCAAACGCGTCTGCGAGCTCGTTAATATCCCGCCGGTACTTCACATGGGCTCCTGCGTCGATATCAGCCGCATGATGCTGCTTGCCTCGGATATTGCCAAGGATTCCGGCTGGGATATTCCACAGATTCCGCTTGTCGGCTGCGCACCCGAGTGGATGAGCGAAAAGGCGGTTTCAATCGGCAACTATGTTGTATCTACCGGAATCGATACCTATCTTGGCGTTGATCCTTGTGTCACGGGGTCCTCAAAGGTTGATGGACTGCTCAAAGGCGGGCTTAAAGATTGGGTCGGTGCCTGCTTTACGGTTGAACATGATATGGATAAGCTTGGCGATATGATGATCCAGGAAATCGAAGATAAGCGCAAGGCTTTAGGTATCTGAAAATTTTGAGTTTACTAGAGGTTTTGGCATGAAAGTAGCAATAACAGGAAAAGGCGGGGTGGGGAAAACCACATTTGCCTCCACACTTGCCAGAATGTACGCCGATGAGGGAAGAACCGTCCTGGCGGCGGATGTCGATCCGGATGCGAATTTGGGACTGGCGCTGGGTTTTTCGGAGGAAGAGGTGAACGCCATCACCCCAATATCCAAAATGCGCAAGCTGGTTGAAGAGCGCACCGGTGCCAATGCTTCAAATAAGTTTTTCAGGCTGAACCCTCATGTCAGCGATATCCCGGACACCTATGCCAAGGAGATTAACGGCGTTAAGCTCCTGGTCATGGGTACTGTCGAGACAGGCGGATCCGGCTGCGTCTGCCCGGAGCATGTCATGCTGAAGGCTATCCTCTCGAGCCTCATCCTCCGCAAGGACGATGTGGTCATCATGGACATGGAAGCCGGACTTGAACATCTCGGACGCGGTACCGCGAGCTGTATGGACCAGTTCGTCGTGGTCATCGAACCCGGTGCAAGAAGCATACAGACCTATGGAAAAGTCAAAGCGCTTGCCGCCGACCTTGGTATCCATAAGGTTCGGGTCGTCGCCAATAAAGTCAGAAGCGCGGAGGATGAGAAGTTCATCCGCTCGCGCATACCGCAAGAGGATCTTTTGGGTTTTATCCACTATAACTCCGATGTTATCGACGCCGACAGGCGCGGCATGTCGCCATACGACATGAGTCCCGAGACCGTTGAGGAGATTAGGCAGATTAAAACCCGCATGGAAAATGAATGAAAGGAATGTTCTTATAAATGGGACTTTTTGATAGAGTATTCAGAGGCTCGGATGAGATGTACGCCAAGGCCGAGCAGGAACTGGCGGATGTCATCGGCGAGCTGGGTGCGGACGCTGCGATGCGTATGCCCGACACGGCATATTATCTTGCCTGCATCTATGCCTTCCTTGGAAAAAAGGTCACCACTCTGGCCGAGCTTCAGGCGGCAATGCCTGAGATCCGCGCTATGATGACCCGCGAGTATAAGACAAAAGACATCTTCACGAGCGGCATTGCAACAGCAATTGCCGCCGAGGTGATCGAGGCCTGCAAATATGCCCGTACGGCCACCCCTTACGAAGGAACGCCCTACCATGGCCATTTCAGCGACGCCGAAGTCCGCGAACTGGGTGTTCCGCTGGTTACCCGCGACATCCCCGGATTTGTCGTTATGATCGGCCCAGCTCCCTCCGACGAAGAGGCGGCTGAGATGATAAAGGGCTATCAGAGCCGAGGGATTTTTGTATTCCTGATCGGCGGAATCATAGAACAGGCCCTGCGTATGAATATCGGTATGGGCTTCCCGGTGCGTGTTGTCCCAGTCGGCGAAGATATCTGGTCCGTCGGCCATGTCATCTCCTTGGTTGAGCGTGCCGCTTTTATTTTCGGCAATGTCCAGCCCGGAGACTACGTGGCATTCAATGAGTATAGCTTCCAGCGCATCTTTGCTTTTGTCAACGCCTATGCGCCTGTCAACGACATCACCGTTGCCTGCGGCGGCGGCGCTATCGCCATGGGATTTCCCGTTATCACAAACGATACCGACGATATGTGGGCCGTACCGAAGAGCCTGATCATCCAGGAGAATACGAAGGACTTTATCGATACGTCGCTTGAAGCCCGCGACATCAAAATCAAGGTTACTAAGATCGATATTCCCGTCGCCTTTTCTTCCGCGTTTGAGGGCGAAATCATACGCCGGGGCGATACGCAGATCGAAATCGACGGCTCCCGTCTCGACTGCTTTGAGCTGGTTCAGACAAAGGATGCACACGATATCGAGGACCACGCCATTATTCTGGAGGGTCCCGACTTCGATGAATTCCCGGCCGGCAGCAAGATCAATCTCGGCGTTATCGTAGAGGTCGGCGGGAAGAACATGCAGCCAGACTTTGAACCGGTTTTCGAGCGCAAATTCCACAACTTCCTCAACTGTGTGGAGGGCCTTATGCACACCGGCCAGCGCGATATGATCCGTATCCGCATCAGCAAATCGACCTATGAGGCCGGTTTCCGCGTCCGTCATATCGGCGAGGTCCTGTATGCCAAGGTCAAGAGCGAGTATGAGTCTGTCGTTGACAAATGCCAGGTGCGCCTGTTTACCGTTCCAGAGAAGCTGAAGGAGCTCCGTGCGGAGGCCAATAAAGTTTATGATATGCGTGACGAGCGGCTGAAGTCACTCACCGACGAGAGCGTCGACGTATTTTACAGCTGTATCCTCTGCCAGAGCTTCTCACCCTCGCACGTCTGCGTTGTCACCCCGGAACGCCTCGGCCTCTGCGGCGCCGTCTCCTGGCTCGACGCCAAGGCGACCAACGAACTGGATCCGAACGGCCCCTGTCAGGTCATTACCAAGGAGCGTACCGTCGATCCCGAGATCGGCATCTGGGAAGATGTCAACGAGGCTGTTGAGAAATACAGCCATGGCGCGCTGCACCAGGTTACTTTGTATTCCATCATGATTGATCCGATGACCTCCTGCGGCTGCTTCGAGTGCATATGCGGTATCGAGCCCTGCTCCAACGGCGTCTGCATTGTCCACCGCGAACATACCGGTATGACGCCTTTGGGCATGACCTTCTCCGAGATGGCTTCCATGACCGGCGGCGGTGTCCAGACACCGGGATTCATGGGGCATGGCAAGCACTTTATCGGTTCCAAAAAGTTTATGAAAGCTGAGGGCGGCGTGGCGCGCATTGTTTGGATGCCCAAGGCTTTGAAAGAAGTTGTCCGCGATAAGTTAAACGCAACGGCCAAGGAACTCTATGGCATCGACGATTTTGTCGACATGATCGGTGATGAGACCATCACAGAAGACCCCGAAGGCCTTATGAACTACCTTGCAGAGAAGGGCCATCCCGTACTTGGTATGGAGCCTCTCTTCTAATTTTATCCGGTTCAATAATGCTCCGGCTCGATTTTCCGAGCTGGAGCAATGATTGGTTATTGGTGCTGCCCGTTTGATAAGGGCCTACCGAAAAATTATAAACAACATAATCAGGAGGGCAATTTTATGGCATTCAAGCGAAATCCCCAAAAATTCTCTGCCTCCACCAAGACTGTGGTGATTGGTACGGGAGAGAATGCTGTCACGCTGGGCGGAGAAAATGTTTTGCCGCTGTACAGCTTTGATGCAGCAATTGAAAACAGACCCAAAATAGGCGTAGAGATTACCGACGCCGGATATGATAAGAACGTACCCGGTATTGCTGAGTATTATGCCGGTGCCGAATCGTTTGCCGACATTGCAAAGAAGGCTGCCGCAATGCCCGGCGCAGATTTCGTCGTTGTGAACCTGGAGGGCGCGGATCCCAACGGTGAAAATAAATCGATTGAAGCGTGCGTTTCCATCTGCAAAGAGGTCTGTGACGCGATTAATGTTCCGGTCGTTGTCAGCGGCTGTAAGAATCATGAGAAGGATGCAAAGCTTTTTGAAAAAATCGCGGACGCACTCCAGGACAAGAATATCCTCTACATGTCCGCCAGCGAGGAAAACTATAAACAAGTGGCCGCTTCTGTTGGTCTTGCATACAACCAGAAGATGGGCGCCGAGTCCGCTGTGGATATTAACCTTGCAAAGCAGCTGAACGTCCTGATCAGCCAGATGGGCGTTAAAGCCGACAGCGTCGTCATGAACGTCGGCAGCGCTGCCGCCGGTTATGGCTTCGAGTATGTGGCCTCAACGATGGACAGAGTCAAGGCCGCCGCATTGGCCCAGAATGATGCTATGCTCCAGAACCCCATCATGACGCCCGTCGCATCTGAGGCATGGGGAGTCAAAGAGGCGATCGTCTCCGAGGCCGACTTCCCGGAATGGGGACCCACGGAGAAACGCGGCGTCGCCATGGAAGTTTCAACCGCTGCGGCTTGCCTTGCTTCCGGCTCCAATGCCGTTATCCTCAGGCACCCCGAGTCGGTCGCCGCTGTCGCCCAGTTCATTGCTGAACTGATGTAAGGGAGGAGGAAATACAATGGCACTTAAAGGACTTGACATTTTTAAGCTGACACCCAAAACCAACTGCAAACAGTGTGGTAATCCCACTTGCATGGCTTTTGCCATGAAGGTGGCTCAGGGCTCTGTTTCCCTGGATAAATGCCCCCATCTCTCCGCAGAGGCGCTGGCAACATTGAGTGAGGCCACAGCGCCTCCGATGAAGAGCATCAAGATCGGCGCAGGCGAAGCTGAGCATGCGCTCGGCGGCGAGACGGTCCTTTTCAGACATGAAAAGACACTTGTCTCCAGAAACCTGTTTTCTGTATCGCTTTCCCCCTCCTCTTATGATGAGAAACTGGCTGAGATCAACAAAGTTGATTATGAACGCATAGGCGAGCGCATGTATGTCGAGCTGCTGAACCTCGTGTATGAAGGCGATAAAGACGCGTATCTTGCTCTTGTAAAGAAAGCCGCCGCTTCCGGACGTACCCTCGTGTTGGAGTGCGCCTGTGCCGAGACGGCGCGCGCGGCGCTTGAAATTTGCGCCGACGGCAAGCCTCTCCTGAACGGGGCTAACCCCGAAAACTACGCGGCTATGAGCGCGCTTGCCACAGAGTTCGGCGTTGCGCTGGGCGTTACCGCAGGCGATCTCGACGCCCTGTATGATACCGTCGCCGCTGTTGAGAAGTTCGGCAATAAAAATCTGGTCATCGATGTCGGTGTCGGCTCGATTAAGGATGCATTTGCCAATACCGTTCAGATCCGCCGCGCCGCACTGAAGGATAAGGACCGCACATTCGGCTATCCCTCTATCGTAAATGTCGGCAAGCTGGCTGCCGGTAACGAGGATCTTCAGACGGCTCTGGCTTCGCTCTTTACCCTGAGGTACGGTTCGATCATCGTCATGGAGAAGATGTCCTACGCTCAGGCACTTGCCCTGTATGGCCTGCGCCAGAACATTTTCACCGATCCTCAGAAGCCGATGAAGGTCGAACCCGGGATCTATACCATTAACGGCGGCGATGAGAACGCGGTCTGCGTGACCACCGTCGACTTTGCCCTGACCTATTTTGTCGTCTCCGGCGAGCTCGAGCGCTCCGGCGTCCCCATGAATCTGCTCATCTCTGATGCCGGCGGCTATTCCGTTCTTACAGCCTGGGCGGCGGGCAAGCTCAGCGCCGGTTCCATTGAAAAGTTTTTCAAGGAGTTCGACATTGAGGGTAAAATCAAGAACCGCAATCTGGTTATCCCTGGAAAAGTTGCCGTCCTCAAGGGTGAGATCGAGGAGCGGCTGCCGGGCTGGAAGATCATTGTTGCGCCCAATGAGGCCATGGGTCTCGTTAAATTCTTTAAGGAACTTAAAATATAAAAAATAAATATTGCCCTCGCCAATCGTTAAGGCGGGGGCAGTTCCCGGATACATGGCGGGATACCTATCAATATCTGGTATATGGAGGAATATTATGGGAAAGTTTATTGTTATCGGTGAGCGTATTCACTGCATCTCACCCTCAATTCGTGAGGCCATGGCAACCCGAAATCCCGAGCCCATTCTCAAGAGAGCCAAAGAACAGCTTGATGCCGGCGCAACCTATCTTGACCTGAACATTGGACCCGCAGAGCGAGACGGTGAAGACCTCATGAAGTGGGGCGTCCAGCTGCTTCAGACGAACTTCGATAATGTCCCCCTGGCGCTTGACACCGCCAATATGAAGGCGATCGAGGCCGGCATCGGTGTCTACAATAGATCCAAGGGAAAACCCATCGTCAATTCCGCCGACGCCGGCGACCGGATCGGCTATATTGACCTTGCGGCCGCAAACGATGCCATTACGATTGCGCTTTGCTCCAAGGCCGGTATTCCCTCGGATAACGACGAGCGTATGACCTACTGCCAGGAGATGCTCGAACACGGCATGATGCTCGGTATGGAGGCCGAGGACATGTGGTTCGATCCGCTGTTCCTGGTCATAAAAGGTATGCAGGAGAAGCAGGTCGAAATGCTTGAATTTCTTAAAATGCTGAGCGATATGGGCTTCAACTCGACCGGAGGTCTGTCCAACGTCTCAAACGGTATGCCGAAACACGTCCGCCCCATCGTCGATTCCGCAATGATTGCCATGGCTATGCAGGCGGGACTTACCTCCGCGATCCTTAACCCCTGCGATCAGCGGATGATGGAGACCATTAAATCCTGCGACATAATCAAAAACAGCTACCTGTATGCGGATTCCTTCCTGGAGATGTAATTTTATCGGAATATTATTTAACTATGAAGTATCGTATTACGTTTAAACTCGAAGGCGGCGGAGACCATAAGGTCTCTGCTGCTTTTGGTGAAAATATTCTGGCCCTCGCGATAAAAGCCGGAGTCGCGATTGACGCGCCCTGCTCGGGAAACGGAACCTGCGGCAAATGCCGCCTTCGTCTCATCTCGGGCATCGTTGACGTGGATAAAAACGGCCACATCTGCGATGAGGACTTTGAGGACGGCTGGCGGCTTGCCTGTCAAAGCCGGGTGGCCGGTGACGCGGTATTATTGGTTCCCGCCGAGGCGGGAGCCTTTAAAAACGGCATACAGACCGCCGACCTCAGCTCACCGCAGGAAACGGCTATGTATGAAGAGGCGATGCGGCAAATATTTTCAGCTTCGCTGTCAGAAGGCACCGCCGGGGCGGCAGCCGGTGATTTCGGGCTTGCCATAGATATCGGTACGACGACGGTAACGGCAGCGCTCATCGAACTCGATACCGGCAGAATCGCCGCAAAAGCGAGTGCGGGGAATGGACAGATCCGCTACGGCGCCGACGTGATCAACCGGATTATCCAGTCCTCAAAGCCCGGCGGCCGTGAGAAACTGCGCAGAGCGATATGTGAGGATACGCTGGTTCCCATGATCCACACGCTCTGTCGTGAGGGCAACGTCGCGGCGGAGAAAATCATACGCTGTGTTGTTGCCGGAAATACGACCATGGAGCATCTCTTCGTCGGCGAAAATGCGGAATCCATTCGGCTTGAACCGTTTGTACCGGCTTTTCTGGAACTGCATGGGAAAACGGCTGCCGACGTCCGTCTGCCCATAAACCCCAAAGCAAAAATGATCTTTGCCCCGAATGTCGGCAGCTATGTCGGAGGCGATATCACCGCAGGCGCGCTCGCCACCATGATTTGGAACAGTGAAGATCTTATGCTCTTCATCGACCTCGGGACAAACGGCGAACTGGTTTTCGGAAATTCCGACTTTTTACTTTGCTGCGCCTGCAGCGCCGGACCGGCTTTTGAGGGCGGAGACATCAGCTGCGGAATGCGTGCGACACACGGCGCAATCGAGAGCTGTACTATTGATAAAGAGACGATGGCACCGACGTATGAGATCATTGGCAAAGCCGGAACAAAGCCCGCAGGCTTCTGCGGAAGCGGCCTTATCGATATTATCAGCGAGCTTTTTCGCTGCGGCATCATCTCGCCAAACGGTAAATTTGTCCGCGAGGGCGCGCGCGTGAGGCGTGATGACTATACGTGTTCCTATATCGTCGCGTTTGCCGATGAGGCGGAACACGGCCGGGATATTGAGATTACAGAGATCGATATCGACAATTTTATCCGGGCTAAGGGCGCAATCTTTTCGGCGATCAGGTCTATGCTGAATTCCCTGGACATGACGGCCCAGTGTATCGACCATATCTTAATTGCAGGCGGAATCGGCAGCGGGATCAATATTGAAAATGCCATTCACATCGGCATGCTGCCAAAAATCGAGCTGAGCAAATACCGCTATATTGGAAACAGCTCGCTTATGGGCGCCTGCGCCATGCTTTTATCCGACGGGGCGACGGAAAAGGTTTTTGAAATCGGCAGAAATATGACCTATCTCGAGCTGTCGACGCACCCCGGCTATATGGATGAATTCGTGGCTGCGTGCTTTCTTCCCCATACGGACGCAAGGCTTTTTGATGAGGAGTAATTGATGGAACAGAAAATCCCCGACAACAAAAACAATAAGCCGCTTGAGCATTACCGTCAGCAGTTCGGTAAGCTTACGCCGGAGGCCATGGCGATGAGGAGCGGATTCGTGTATGACCGTGAGGCCTTCGCCTTTCGCATGCGTTTTCTCGGCAGGGAAGTGGCCATGAGCTACCCGGACATGCGCCTTAGCTATGTAACCGGTGAGGCGATTACAAGGCCGGATATTCTTATCCTGCTGTCCCGGGCGCTTATCGAAGGGCTTGGCAAAGCCGGCGGGGGCAAATTTCTCGCCTATTCCGAAGTGCCCTGGGGAAACGTATACCTCCAGCAGTTTCGCGGGCGATGCCTCATGCGCCTGGCCTTCGGCTTTGGATATGATCTTGAAAAATTTTGCAGAGCCTGTGAGGCGTTGGGCGGCGTAGCCTGCTCCGGCGGCGATAAGGGATATGACATCGCGTTTTTAGATGACCTCTGTGTCAGACTCCTGATATGGGCCGGGGACGACGAATTTCCTCCGTCGGCCCAAATCCTGTTTTCCGATAACTTTCCGGCTATGTTTACGGCCGAGGACATGGCGGTCGTCGGCGATATTCTTATAAGTGCCATGAAATCTATAAAATAATTTTATCAAAAAAACCCGGAAAATTCGTCTCAGAATTTTCCGGGTTTTTTTGTCTTCTTAATTCAAATAATAGGGTTGAAAGGCTTGTATTTCAAAATGGGTTTACAATTATTACAAGATAGGTTTTTGAATAGCGCCCCCGGAGATGTACATGCTATATTTGGGCAACGCCCAAAGTATTGAGAAAAGGAGATGCGAAAGAATGGCTAACAACAGTAACAGCA
>JBFWKZ010000058.1:0-14300 GCA_050252415.1 Oscillospiraceae bacterium
AAATGGCCCCCCCCCCCGCTGCCGATTGATTTCACACTTCATGCGAGTCGATTAGGCAGTCACACATCCCCGACGCCGATTGGTCGCTCATTTTTGTGGTAATTTAGTGGCTATCACACACACCGTCATTAACCTAGAATTACCCCGAAAATACCCCGTTTTAGACAAAAGAACCTGAGATGTACAGTATATGTGCATTTTTGGGTTCTTTTTTTGCGTTTATATAGGTTTGACTTGATGGATTCCAGGCGAGTTACCGTGTAGTGATAATCACGCGAGTCGACATGAATTCGTGTGTTTGTGGCCTGTTTTGAACTCGAAAATAACCTGTTTTTTATCTGTCTTTTTGAAGAAATTAGGAGGACATTTTTATGGAACAAATGACTGTTTTGTGTGGAACGTTGACAACGGCGAGTAACGGGTAATCCTATGTATATCAATACCCGCGCGCTCGTGCTCAGGGAGACCAGGTACCGGGAAGCGGACAAAATGCTCACCCTGCTGACGGAACGGGAGGGCAAGCTCTCCGTCTCGGCAAAGGGCGCGCTTCGAAAAAACTGCCATTATTCGGCGGCGACCCAGCCGCTTTGCTACGCCGATTTTACGCTGTTTTCAAACCGTGGACGCTACACGGTAAACGAGGGGGAGGCACTTGAGCAGTTCCTGGGTTTGCGGGACGACCTTGAGAAGCTTGCCCTCGGCAGTTATATTGCCGAACTCCTGGAGGCGGTATCGGATGAGGACTGCCCTAACCCGCAGGTGCTTTCGCTGGGCCTGAACAGCCTCTATGCGCTCAGCCGGGGGCTGTACCCGCCCGAGCACATCAAGGCCGTATTTGAACTGAGGCTGATGTGCCTGTCGGGCTACCGGCCAATTTTGGACGGCTGCGCGTCGTGCGGGGCTGAGGATGTTGCGTTTCCGCGTTTCAGTTTAAACGGCGGCGTGCTCCACTGTGCCGGCTGTCCGTCCGGGTCTCCGGGCGTTTCACTGCCGCTGTGTCGGCAGTCCCTCCTCGCAATGCGCTATATTTCTCTGGCGGAACCAAAAAAGATATTTTCTTTTTTGCTTGAGGACGAGGCGATGGAGCGGCTGAAAAATGTCTGCGAAGGCTATGTTATGGCGCAGCTGGAGCGCGGTTTTGCCTCGCTTGACTATTGGAAAAGCGTTAAACTGTGATACATGGAGATAGCTATGGATTTTTTTGAGAAATCTATCGGAATTTTGGAATTGCCGACGGTCCTTCAAATGCTGGCCTCGGAGGCGCACAGTCAGCCGGCAAAGGAGAAATGCCTTGCTCTGCGCCCGTCCTCCGAGATTTTCGAGGTGAAGCGCAGGTTGGGGGAGACAAGCGCGGCTAAGGATATGATGGTTGTCAAGGGCAGCCCGTCGTTTGCAGGAGTTAAAGACGTCCGTTCCCCACTGAATCGAGCCGATATAGGCGGAATGCTCAACACGCGGGAATTATTGGATATCGCCGGCGTACTGCGGGCCGCGCGGACCGTTAGAGCCTATTCCGACGGCCGGGATACCGGAAGAAGGGACATTGATTTTCTGTTCAGCTCCCTCCAGGCGAACAAATTCCTGGAGGATAAGATCACCGGCAGCATCATCGGCGAGGACGAAATCGCGGACTCGGCCAGCTCGGAGCTCGCCGCCATTCGGCGTCAGATACGCGCGGCAAACGCCCGCGTGCGGGATACGCTGCAAAAGATCATCTCCGCTCCAAGCTATTCAAAGGCGCTGCAGGAGGCCATTATCACCCAGCGGTCTGAGCGCTATGTCATCCCCGTCAAGGCGGAGTACCGCGCCGCCGTGCCGGGCCTTGTGCACGACGTCAGCGCCAGCGGCGCGACGCTTTTTGTCGAACCTATGGGTGTCGTAAAGGCCAATAATGAGATCCGTGAGCTCAGGGCCAAGGAAAAGCTGGAGATTGAGCGGATACTCATGGAACTGTCGGCCGACTGCGCCGCGCACAAGGACGATATCACCTGTGATTTTAACGTGCTTGTCGAGCTCGATTTCATTTTTGCCCGTGCCAAGCTGAGTTATAAGCTAAACTGCGGCGAGGCAGTCATATCTGGCGGAGAGCTGAGGCTAAAAAAGGCGCGCCACCCGCTGCTGGACCCGGCCAAGGCCGTACCGATAGACATAGAACTCGGCAAGAATTTCGACACCCTCATTATCACGGGACCCAACACGGGCGGTAAGACCGTAACGCTCAAAACGCTGGGGCTTTTTGCCGTTATGAATCAGTGCGGACTGCATATCCCCGCCGCCGACGGCAGCATGCTGCCAATTTTTGAGAAGGTACTTGCCGATATCGGCGACGAGCAGAGCATTGAGCAATCGCTGTCCACCTTCTCATCGCACATGACTAATATTGTACACGTTCTGGATGCCTGCGGACCCGACACGCTTTTGCTGTTCGACGAGCTGGGAGCCGGTACGGACCCGACAGAGGGCGCCGCCCTTGCCATAGCCATTATTGAATATGCGCGCCAAAGCGGCGCCATGGTTGCCGCGACGACGCACTATGCCGAACTAAAGGTCTATGCCACCTCGACAGGCGGTGTGCAGAACGCCTCCTGTGAATTCGACGTGGAGACGCTTCGCCCGACTTATAAACTGCTCATCGGAATTCCGGGAAAGTCAAACGCGTTTGCCATCTCGCGCAGACTGGGCCTTTCCGACCGGATAATCGACAGCGCAAAAAAACTGATCAATGCCGACAGCGCAAGCTTTGAGGACACGCTTGAACAGCTCGAACGCCTTCGCCAGCAGCTTGAGCGGGAGAAGGCGGAGACGGAGCGCAAGCTTCAAAAGGCAGATGAAAACCTCAAAACGAGTGAGAAGATGAAAAGAGAACTGGAAGTCCGGCTCGAAATGTCAAACGAACGCGCAAGGCGCGAGGCAGAGGCGATCATCTCCGATGCCCGCCGGACGGTGGAGAATGCCTTTGAGGAAATCGATAATATGCGGCGGCAGGAGGCGGAGGCAGAGGACCACCAGCGTGTCAATGCGGCCAGAGCGGAGCTTCGCCGTCAGATGAACGATGCCGAGGAGAAATTTTCGGCAAAGAAGCCGGAAAGCGGCCCTGTTGTCAACAGCCGTCCCGTAAAAAAGGGGGACACGGTGGAAATCGTATCCATGGGGGTTAAGGCCGAGGTGTTGGAGGAGAAGCTAGACGGCTCGCTTGTCCTGCAGGCGGGCATCATGCATGTCAGCGCTAAGCAGAGCGAAGTACGGCTCATCGAGAGCTCAGGCAAACAGGAGACGAAAAAAGCCTTTACCAGCCATCAGGCCTCACTGCGCGCGGCGTCCGTGAGTTCCGAACTGGACATTCGCGGAATGATGACGGATGAAGCCGTTCCAGTTTTGGAACGCTATATCGACAGTGCCGTCCTCGCAAAGCTGAGTACCGTCACGATCATCCATGGTAAAGGGACCGGGGCGCTCCGCGCGGCGGTACACCAAAGTCTCAAGCGGGACAAACAGGTCAAAAGCTTCCGGTTGGGCCGATATGGCGAGGGTGAAATGGGAGTTACTGTTGTGGAACTGAAATAAAAGTACTCTTAGCACATATATATTACTGTGCATTGCGCCAAAACTATGAAAATTCATTGACTATTGGCGTTAATATTTGCTAAAATAATACTAAATCCAATATAGTTTTTAAAGTGTAAAGGAGCATCGGATATGATCGTCAAAGAGGTCGTCATAAACAACCAGGTTGGATTGTACGCGAGGCCGGCAACATTCTTTATTCAGAAGGCAAACGAGTTTAACTGCAGCATTTGGGTCGAGAAGGACGAGCGCCGTGTTAATGCAAAGAGTCTGCTTGGTGTGCTCTCTCTAGGCATTGTCAAGGGCACGGCAATCAAAATAATTGCTGATGGTTCTGATGAGGTAGAGGCCATCGAGACCCTCTCAAACCTTATTCTCACCGAGTTCTCTGATTAACACTTTTTGCTGACTGCCAGACAAGTTTGGAGCAATCCATATCAGGGCTTTAGCATTTAGCCCTCCGCATATGCGGAGGGCTTCTATTCCTACTACCATATTAGGGCGTGTTGCGGCACGCCCTTGTTTTGTATTTCGGAGGAAGCGGCTATGTCAAAAAAGAATATCGCCATCGTTCAGATGATCATCTGTGCGACGATGTGGAGTACGGGCGGCATATTTATGAAGCTGGTTCCATGGCACCCTATGGTCCTCTCGGGGATGCGGAGCCTTGTCGCAGGCATAACGATCGCCGTGTTTATCCTCGCGTCGCACCAGAAATTTATTTTTAGCAAAAAGACTTTTCTGTCGGGCGTAGCCCTTTGTTCGACATATACGTTTTTCGTCATTGCGAATAAGCTGACGACGGCGGCAAATGCGATCGTTCTGCAATTTACGGCTCCGGTTTTTATCGTTCTCATCTCGGTCCTGTTTCTGCACGCACGTTTTTCAAACGGTGATGTGGCCGCAGTTGGGCTGACACTGGTGGGCATCGCAATGTTTTTCTTCGACCAGCTTACGCCGGGCGGGCTTCTCGGCAATATCGCGGGAATCATGGCCGGAATATCGATGGCATTTATGTATATCACTAATGGCAAAAGCGCAAACGACGAGCGCTTCAGCGCCATATTTATTGCCCAGATCATGTGCTTTCTGATAGGGGTTCCGTTTATAGGCGCAGGTTCGCTGCCGGCAGTGAATCCGGTGATTGTCGGCTCAATTTTGTTCCTCGGTGCATTACAGCTTGGAATTCCGTATATACTCTATGGCAAGGCGGCGGAGCACTGCCCTCCGCTCGCGTGCTGCCTGCTCGGTGCGATAGAGCCGCTTTTAAACCCGGTTTGGGTGTTCCTGTTTAACGGTGAAAGACCTGGGCAGATGGCTCTTATCGGCGGCGCCGTGGTCATACTCACCATCACGGTCTGGACCGCGCTAAGCGGCAGGAAAGCGGCTGCTGTGGAGGTGGCAAAATGCTCGTCGATGAGCTGAGGGAAAAAGCAAACCGCCTGCCGCTTCTGCCGGGCGTCTATATTATGCTCGACGAAAAGGGCGAGGTCATCTATGTCGGTAAGGCTAAAGCGCTGAAAAACCGTGTCGTCAGTTATTTCCGCGGCGAGCATCTCCCAAAGGTTGCCGCCATGGTTGCCAAGGTACGCGACTTTAACGTTATCGTCGCGGCCTCGGAGTTTGAGGCGCTGGTGCTTGAAAATTCGCTGATCAAACGCCATCAGCCCCATTACAATATCTTGCTCCGGGACGACAAGGGGTATCCCTTCGTCCGCCTTGATCTGAAAAGCGAATACCCCAAATTTTCCATTGTCAATAAAATGACGGAGGACGGCGCGGCATATTTTGGCCCGTTCGGCGGGAGAAACCAGACAAAAGATATCATCGATACGGTCTGCAAGGTGCTCAAGCTGCCGACCTGCAGCCGCGTTTTTCCGCGCGATATCGGCAAAGAACGCCCATGCCTCAACCATCATATGGGTACCTGCCGCGGGTACTGCCTCAAGGACAGCTCGGCTGAAGAATACCGGGCTTCGATTGCCGACGCCGTGATGATCCTAGAGGGGAAAAGCGACGATTTGGCGGTGCAGCTCCAGGCTGAAATGACGAAAGCCGCCGATGCGCTGCGCTTTGAGCTCGCGGCTGAGCTGCGCGACAGGCTGCGTGCGGTCTCGACGCTTGGCAATCGCCAGCGCGTCATCTCGGCGACACGGGCCGATACCGATGCGGTAGGCTGGTTCAGGGGGGCCAAATGCTGCATCTCCGTCCTGCATTACCGCAACGGAGACTTGGTCGGCAAGGATTATGAGCTGATGGAAGAGCCGCTTGAGGACGACGGAGAGGTTTTGTCCGCCTTTATCCGGCAATACTATGAGATAAGGGGACACTTTCCTCAAAATATTCTATTGCCCTGCGAGACGGAGGATGCGCAGGTCCTGGCACAGCTTCTCTCCGAGGCCGGCGGTAAGCGCGTCTATGTTGAAGTTCCAAAACGCGGCGACAGGCTGCGTCTTGTCGAGACGGCAAATGTCAATGCCCGCGAGGAGTGCTTAAGAGTGACAACGGCCGCCCAACGCCGAAACAAGACCCTGGAGTGGCTGCAAAAAACACTGGAAATGCCGCATCCGCCCAAACGGATAGAGGCCTTCGATGTGTCGAATATCGGCAACTTCGGCATCGTCGCGGCAATGACGGTTTTTCAGGACGGTAAACCGCTCAAACGCGATTATCGCAAATTCCGCATACGTGATACCGCAACTCAGGATGACTACCACAGTATGCGTGAGGCGGTCTATCGCCGTTTTAAGCGCTATCAGGATGGCGACGAGGGGTTTATCAATCTTCCGGATCTTCTCCTTATTGATGGCGGCGCCGTACACGCCTCCGCTGCCCGCGATGTTCTGACGGAGCTTGGCCTCTCGCTGCCGGTCTATGGCATGGTAAAGGACGACCGGCACAGAACCCGTGCGCTTCAGGAACCAGGCGGCCGGGAGATCGGCATCACGGGGAACCCCGCCGTGTTTGCTCTTATCGGCAGAATCCAGGAGGAGACGCACCGCTTTGCCATTGAATATCACCGCACTCTGCGGACCGGTACGATAGGTTCGACGCTGGATGGCATAAACGGTGTGGGTGCAAAACGGCGAAACGATCTTTTGAGACATTTCAAGACGATTACCGCGATACGTGAGGCAAATGTGGAAACATTGATGGGTGTCGTACCCCAAAATGTCGCGCGGGCGGTCTATGAGCACTTCCACACACCGAACGAAAGGGAAGAAAACGAGAAATGAGAGTGATTACAGGTACAGCCCGGGGCAGACGGCTCCAGGAGCCTCAGAATATGGCTATCCGTCCGACCACGGACATGGTCAAGGAGGCGGTTTTCAATATCATCCAGTTTGACATCGAGGGCCGGCGCGTCCTTGATCTGTTTGCCGGAACGGGACAGCTTGGGATTGAGGCGGCAAGCCGGGGCGCCGCCGCGGTAACCTTTGTCGACCAAAACCGCACCGCTGCAAACCTTGTGCGTGAGAATCTGGAACGTTGTGGCCTCAGAGGACAAGTCCACCAGGCCGATGCGCTTGCTTTTCTGGAGCACTGCGGTCAGTTCGATCTGATTTTTGTTGATCCGCCGTATGACAGCGGCATTTATGAAAACGTACTTGAAAAAATAATACGGTTTGACATCTTGCTGGAAGGTGGTATAATTATCTGCGAAAGCAGGCGGGAGACGACACTTTCCGATATAGCCGGCCTGAGACGCAAAGAATACCGCTATGGCAAGGTGAAACTTACCGTATATACCAAAGAGGTGGAATGATATGAGCACGGCGATTTATCCCGGCAGCTTTGACCCAATAACCTTGGGCCATTTGAATATCATCCGGAGAGCCGCTCAGATTTTTGACCAGGTGGTTGTCTGCATCATGGTAAACAGCGGAAAATCGGCCCCCATGTTTACGATCGAGGAACGGGTCGAGCTGGCCGGCAGGGTTGTCGCGCGGTTCCCGAATGTCAGCGTTGACTGTTCGGCCGAGCTGCTGGCGGAATATGCCGGGAAGTATGAAAAATCCGTCATTGTCAAAGGCTTACGCGCCGTCACGGATTTTGAATCCGAATTCCAGATGGCGCTTATTAATAAAAAAATGAATCCTGAGCTGGAAACGCTCTTTCTTGCCGCGAGTGAAAAATATACATACCTCAGCTCGACGGTCGTTAGGGAAATGGGCAGGTACGGCGCGGATCTTCGTGAATTTGTACCTATTGAAATACTAGAAGATGTCAGAAAAAAGACACAGGAACGGAGGTAAAATATGGATAGCGATGTTCTTGAAATGCTTGAATTGCTCTATGCCATGGTCAGTGAGGCCTGGGGTGTTCCCCTGGGAAATGATAAGTGCATAATTGAGCGCGAAAAAGTCCTGAGCGCCCTTGACGATATCAAAGCGCAGCTTCCGGTTGAAATCGCAGAGGCAAAAAGACTGGTATCCGCCAAAGAAGAGTTTATCGGGAACGCAAAACGCGAGGCGGAATCCGTCCGCAAGCTGGCTGAAGAACGGGCCCGCCACATGGTCGAGGAACAGGAGATCATGCGTCAGGCACAAAAAAGGAGTCAGGAAATACTCGCTGAGGCTGAAGAAAATTCCCGAGAAATGCTTGAAAAGGCACAGAAACGTTCAAACGAGCTCAGACGCGTTGCCTGGGAGTATGTCGACAGTTCACTTCGTGAGGCTGAAGAGGCCGTTACGGCTGCGCAGAACGCCATCGGCGGTGTTAGAGGCAAGTTTGCCAATATCAGCGCGCCTGAAGAGACCTCGGCTCTTCCCCAGCATGATGACGCCCCGGCGGCCTCAGATGAGGAACTGCCGGATGAGCTGCGCTATGCGGAGGGTCTTCCGGAGGCGTAAGACGAAAACGATTGGGCCGATGCCGCCGTTTTGCGGTGTGTGTCTGGCTATCGGCACTTTGGCAGCTAAGCAAAAAATCCGAACCCCATACAGGGTTCGGATTTTTTATTTACATTTTGACTATATTCGTCGAAAAACTGGATAAAAAAGGTTACATCTCTACTTGATTTTTTTTGCCTGAGCCTTTATAATTGAAACATAAGTGGGGGATTGTGGTGCAGATGAACATCAAAATCCCACATCGTGTGGAGGTGATGGGCTTGACAGGCGAATATCAGCACACTTTAGACGCTAAGGGTCGCTTGTTTATGCCCGCCAAGCTTCGCGAGAGGCTTGGCAATGAGTTTTTTGTCACCATCTCTATGGATAAGTGCCTGTCTGTCTATTCGGCTGAGAGTTGGAAAAGTTTTTCCGGCCGTGTGGATGCCATGAGCTATGTTCAGCAGCGCAAAATGCGCCCGCTATTCGTCTATGCCTCTCGCGTGGAACTGGACAATCAGGGGAGGATACTGCTGCCGCAGAATCTGCGCAATTTTGCCGGACTCGTAAAGAACGTGACGATTGTCGGATGCAATAATCATGTTGAGCTGTGGGACAGCGAGGCATGGCGGAAGATTGCCGAGGCGGAAATAACGCCTGAGAATATTGCGGCAGTGATGGAGGAGCTGATGATTTGACATCCTATAAGCATTACTCTGTTTTGCTTTCCGAATGCATCGAGCGTCTGGAAATCAAACCCAATGGGATCTATCTTGACGGCACCCTGGGTATGGGTGGTCATTCACTGGAAATCGCAAGGCGGCTCACGGAGGGCGGCAGGCTCGTGTCTATTGACCGCGATATGCGCGCAATTGAGCGTACCCACGACAGACTTGCAGATTTTATGGACAGAATAACCCTCGTTCACGGCAATTTCCGTGACTTGAGTCATATCCTGAATAATCTGGGAATAGAAAAAATGGACGGCATGCTGTTCGACCTCGGCGTTTCCTCGCCCCAGCTCGACGAGAGCGAGCGGGGATTTTCATATATGGCCGATGCGCCGCTCGACATGCGCATGGACGAGTCGGAATCCGTTACGGCCAAAACAGTTGTCAACACCTGGCCGGAGGATAAGCTAAAGCGCATACTCTACGATTTCGGCGAGGAAAAGTTTGCACCGGCAATTGCCGCCGCTATTGTGAGAGAGCGGCAGAGTCATGAGATTGAGACAACATTTCAGCTTGTCGATATCATAAGGGGTGCAATGCCCGCGCATGCCTTACGCGAGAAGCAGCACCCGGCCAAGCGCAGCTTTCAGGCGATACGTATTGCGGTGAACGACGAGCTTGAGGCCGTTTCCGAAATGCTGGATACGGCGGTCGACCGTTTAAAAACCGGCGGCATCCTTGCCGTTATCAGTTTCCACTCGCTGGAGGACAGAATTGTCAAAAACGCTATCGCCTCACGCGAAAGGGGCTGCACCTGCCCAAGAGATTTTCCCGTGTGCACCTGCGGCTTTGTCCAGACGATGACGCGTGTGACCAAAAAGCCGATCTTGCCCTCGGAGGCAGAGCTTCGTGAAAATCCAAGATCCCGAAGCGCCAAACTCCGCGTGGCGAGGAGGGTTTAAATGCTTCGGCGCAGGCCGAGAAAGAAAAGAATCAACAGGGTAAGGCAAATTGGAAGTATTGCGGCGATGGGCGGCGGCGTTTTACTTGCAGCCGCGATCATCGTACTGACAATTATTGCACGGATAAGGATTACCGCACTGTCGGACGAGACGGTTCAGTTGACACAGCAGCTTGAAGCGTTGCAGCTTTTGGAGCGCAGCCGGATGATCGCATATGAGAAGGCGTACAGCCTTGGGAGCATCGAGGAACGTGCCGAAGCGCTGGGTATGATTTTGCCGTCGGGACTCAGGATAGAATTTATCGACCCTCCGGAGGACGATCTCACGGTTGTGTTTAACGGAGACAACGATAAAACCTTGGATAAGCCAAAAATGATTTGGGAATATTTTGGCTGATATGGGTAGTATGCTTTTTTAAGCGATGTTCATATCTATCCGGAGGTTATGTTATGTCTGATGTCGGTAAGGAAAGCTTTGATAGACGTCCAAACAGGACAATGATGCGCCGCACATTGTTTTTGCTCATCATGTGCGGTGTGGTGGCTTTTGCCGTTGTTGGAGTCCGGCTTTTTAGACTCCAGATCATTGACCATGAGCTGTATGAGGGTAAAGCCATCGAGCAACAGCTGCGCAGTACGACGATAACGGCGCACCGCGGTACGATTTATGATAGAAACGGCAAGGTACTTGCTATGAGCGCCACAGCCGATACGATATATATCAGCCCGGTCGAAATCGCCGTATATGACGAGGATATCGACCTCATTGCAAGAGGGCTCTCGAAAATTCTGGATGTAGACTACGACAGTATTGTTGAAAAGGCGACCGACCGTTCATCCTGGTATAAGACAATTGCCGTCAAGGTCGATGAGGACACCGCAAATCTCGTTCGGCGTTTTAAAAACGAGTACGAATTAAACGGCGTTAAGATTGAGACCGACACGAAACGCTACTATCCCGGCGGAACGCTTGCAGCCCAAGTTATCGGCTTCGTGGGGACGGAGAACTCCGGATTGAGCGGAATCGAGTCCTATTACAACTCCGGGCTGACCGGAACAAACGGCGAAGTCGTCCGCGCAAAAAATTCTGCGGGAACCGATATGCTGTTTACCAATTTTGAGGATTATCGCGACGCGGTAAGCGGAAACGACTACACGCTGACGATCGATTCCGGCCTGCAGTATTACTTGGAAAAACATTTGAAGCAGGCGGTTATCGACTATGATGTCCAAAACGGCGCCGGCGGAATCATCATGAACGTCAACACCGGTGAAATTCTGGCGATGGCCAGCCTCGGCGACTTTGATCTCAATAATTATCAGGCTGTTGACGATGCGTCGATGCAGGAGATACTTGCCGAACCGGATCTGGATCTCCGAAAGCAGCTTTTATCGGCGGCACAGCAGCTTCAATGGCGAAATAAAACGATCTGCGATACTTATGAGCCAGGCTCGGTTTTTAAGATCATCACGCTGTCGATGGCGCTGGACTCGGGTGCCGTCTCTCTGAACGATACCTTTTATTGCGGCGGAAGCGTTCCGGTTGTTGGGCGAAACAGCCCGGTCAAGTGTTGGAAAAGCGGCGGACACGGTTCCCAAACACTGATTCAGGCGCTTCAGCATTCCTGTAACGTCGCCTTTGTCAATATCGGCATGCGCGTAGGGGCGGAGAATTTCTATAAGTATGCCAAAGCTTTTGGCTTTTTTGATAAAACCGGGCTCGACCTTTACGGTGAAAGCGGCAGCATCTGGTGGGACGAAAGTGTCTTTTGCAACAAGGATAATCTCAGCCAGCTCGCCGCGGCGTCGTTTGGCCAGACCTTCAATATCACGCCGCTTCAGCTCATTACCGCTGTCAGCGCCTGTGTCAACGGCGGCAATCTTATGAAGCCCTACATTCTGAAAGAGGTGGATGATCCCGACGGGGACATCCTTTCCGTCACAGAACCGACGGTTGTCAGACAGGTAATCAGTGAAGAGACCAGCGCAACCGTGTGCTATGCGCTTGAACAGGTCGTTGGGGCTAAGGAAGGTACCGGAAAAAACGCCGCTGTTGCCGGTTATCGGATAGGCGGAAAAACAGGTACCTCTGAAAAAGTCGCGCAGGACGTCGCCGGCGGCGATAAGGAATATTTCGTCTCCTTTATGGGCGTTGCTCCGGCGGATGATCCCGAAATCGCGATACTCGTTTTGCTGGACACGCCGAGCAATAAGACCGGAATCTATATCAGCGGCGGACAAATGGCGGCGCCAACCGTTGGGAAAATTCTCGCCGATGCGCTGCCCTATCTCGGTATTGCTCCGGAATATACCGAGGAAGAGCTCGCTGAGATGAACCGCACGGTTCCGGACCTTATAGGCACTTCGATTACGGACGCTGAGAATCAGCTTAAAAAGCTGGGGCTCACGGCGCGGATCGTCGGATCGGGCGGCGACGTCACGGCACAGCTTCCGCAGGCCGGGAACCTCATTGCCCCCGATAGCGCGGTCGTAATTTACGCCGGACAAACGCCGGATTTGGCAAATACGGCCGTACCGGATCTCTCCGGTATGAGCTTTGCTGAAGCTGAAAGCGCACTCGCTCAAAAGGGCCTGTTTATTCGGCGCACCAGTGCCGGAGTCGCACAGGGCGGTACGGTCTCGACACAGAGCATTCCGGCAGATACCGTGACAACGCCCGGTACAGTTGTTGAAGTTACACTCGTTGACTTGAGCGAGCTTGGAAGATATTAGTCACATCCGCCTTGGGGCTTGGGAGGCATTACAATGAAGCTTAAGGAACTATTAGATGAGGTCGAGGTCCTTGAAACAAATGCGGATCTTGATATGGATATTGCCGATATCAAATACGACTCGAGGGCGGTCCGACAGGGCGACCTCTTTGTTGCCATAGTCGGCTTTGAGACCGACGGACACAAATACATTGCCTCTGCAATGGAAAGCGGCGCAGCCGCCGTTCTCTGTCAGATAAGGCCGGATGCCGGGGTACCGTTTATCCGCGTAAAAAACAGCCGTCTGGCGCTTGCGCTTGTATCAAAGGTCTACTTCAGAGCTCCGGCCGAGGAAATGAAAATGATCGGCGTCACCGGGACAAATGGCAAAACAACTTCAACAGTCCTGATAAAGCAGATGCTCGAATCGGTTTTGAATGCCAAGGTTGGGCTTATCGGCACAAACAGCAATATGATAGGCAATGAGACGCTGCCGGCGGAGCGAACAACGCCGGAGTCCTATGAAGTGCAAAAATTATTTCGCCGAATGGCGGACGAGGGCTGCACCTATGTCGTGATGGAGGTCTCGTCCCATGCTCTGACTCTGGACCGCGTGGCGGGGATACGTTTTGCCGTCGGACTCTTTACGAATTTGACTCAGGACCATCTGGATTTTCACGGCACGATGGAAAATTATGCCGAGGCTAAGGCCCTTTTATTTTCGCAGTGTGAACGCGGCATTGTCAATCTCGATGACGACTGGGCGAAATTTATGCTGGCGCATGCAAAATGTCCCATGATGACCTACTCCGTGGACAGCATGGAGGGCGACCTCATTGCGCGGGACCTGCGAATCGGCCCAAGTGATATCAAATTTGTTGCCCTGCACGGTGACGACGGCCTGGCCCGGGTAAGGCTGCCGATACCGGGAAAATTTTCGGTCTATAATGCGCTCGGCGTCATCGCCTGCGGAATATGTCTGGGGCTTGAAATGGATGCCTGTGTGCGCTCGCTTGAAACGGCGCACGGTGTGAAGGGCAGGGTAGAGGTTGTGCCGACGGACGGCGACTACACCATACTCATAGATTATGCCCACACCCCGGATGCGCTTGAGAATGTGTTGCGCGCAATGAAGGAAAACGCCGAGGGCAGGGTCGTTGTGCTGTTTGGATGCGGCGGAGACAGAGACAGGACCAAGCGCCCCATCATGGGCGCAATCGCCGCTAAGACGGCGGATTTTGTCATTGTGACTTCGGATAATCCCAGAACAGAGGAGCCCATGGCGATCATTGATGAGATCGTCAAAGGGATGAAAGGGATACGCACACCGCATGTTGTCATTGAAAATCGCAGGGAGGCGATTGCATATGCTATTGACAACCACCTACCTGGTGATGTTATAATCCTTGCCGGTAAGGGTCATGAGACTTATCAGGTTCTAGGCAAAGAAAAGCACCATATGGATGAGCGCGAAATCATTGCGGAGCACCTGCGTGCACGAGCCCAGAAGAACAAGGATTAAAGAATTCGGGGGAGTAAACCAATGACAATAAAGCTAATC
>JBFWKZ010000059.1:0-14193 GCA_050252415.1 Oscillospiraceae bacterium
TGCTTATTTGCAACAGCAGGAATTCCGTAGTGCCGAACAGAATAGGCAGTTGGGATATTATGGGGTGCTGCATCCCTCCTACGCCTGCTTCCACAAGGACGGCAAAACCATGTCCAGCCCATGGACGGAATGCGGCTCCGATTTTTAGACCTTCTATGATAATTATTATTGAAGATCAAAGGCAATACGCAGGCAATCGCGGAATCGCGGCAAAGACCGATCTCCCTGAAGGAACAGCAAGGATAATGATACAGACACGGCTCATATATCCATACCGGATTTAGCGTCAAATACGGAACACAACGACGTTCTTTAACAAATACAAAAATTATCGGAATTAAAAGATTCCGGGGTATTAACTGAAGAGGAATTCCAGCGAAAAAAAAGAACAGCTGCTTTCCAAAATATAAAGTGAGTTTTCTCTTACAATACTGCTTGCCACCCGCCTTCAATCGATTGATATCACTGGATTTCTCCAAGTCCTATAATTACATGACCAATAAAGGGGAGCAGCTTTTGTTGCTCCCCTCCTTGCTTTACGCGGTGCCGGCAAAACTCGCGGCCTCATCGTCATCCCCGAGCGGTCGCCGCACGACTTCGCGCGAATCCTCAGAATAAAATGACGTCATCCGCCCGCTTCCCTGCTCCTCCTTTTCGCGGCAAATAATTGAAGGTATATTAGCCTGTACAAAAAGTAAAAATATATCCAGAACTCGTATGTTTGCTGAGAGGGAGTGGTATATTTGCGCAGGATTGTTGCGGTGCTGCTGGCGGTTTTGAGCCTGTCTCCGTGCTTTTCAGTTTTTGCGGAAGACGACGGCGGAACGCCGGAAGAAGATTTCATCAAATGGGTGGACTTCAACGTCCCCTGCGAAGCCATAAAAAAAGCGATTACGCTGGATATATGCTCGCAGGACCAGGCGGTCAAACTCCATTACATCGAACTGCTCGCCTATCTCGCGGCGAAAAACGGCAATAACTTCAGCGGGTACAGGGACGGGCAGCTCGACGACCTCGCCGATAAGCTCATATCGGGAACTACAATGGCGGAACTGACGTCCGGCATGAATTACTATGACTATTACTACGAGGCGTATACCGCCATTTTTGCGGGCTTTGTGGGAAATTATGAGATCGAGGTGCCAGACGGTGACGGAGAAGGGACGCATTGGGAACAGAATTACGGCATCAAGGTGTTTTCCCCGATCGCAAAAAATTTTCCATACAGCCATTATGACGATTTCGGCACGTCGAGGTCCTACGGGTTTTCCAGAACCCATCTTGGAAACGATCTCATCGGACAGGTGGGAACGCCTATAGTAGCGGTCGAAGGCGGAGTAATAGAGGCGCTGGGCTGGAACCAATACGGCGGGTGGCGAATCGGCATCAGGTCGTTCGACGGAAAGCGGTACTATTACTATGCCCATCTGCGAAAGAATTTTCCGTACCGCAAAGACCTCGCGGTCGGTTCCGTGGTGAATTCGGGGGACGTCATAGGCTACCTGGGCCGAACGGGATACAGCACAAAAGAGAATGTAAACAATATCAATACGGCGCACCTGCATTTCGGGATGGAGCTTATCTTTGACGAGTCGCAGAAGGAATGTCAGAGCGAGATCTGGATAAACGTTTATGAAATTATCCGGCTGCTGGACAATAAGCGGTCCGAGGTAGTCAAAGACCCCGAGACGAAGGACTATCACCGGATCTATGGCTTCCGCGATACTTCCGAGCCCCTTTTGCCGAAAATAGGGGCCGCACTTTAATAAACAGATCAGTTGGGTATACCGGAACTTTTCAGGATATTTAATCAAGGTACGTCGTAACCGTTCCGGTCGCGGTGTGATTCACATGATTTCTTTTTCGTATAAGAAGCGAAGCGTAAATACGGCTTGCCAATTGCCTGTAAATTATTGATATTACCGGATTTTTCCAAGTCCTAATTGCCGTCGACAAAAGTCGGCGGCTTTTTTTTGCATATCATTTTACAAACAAGCCCTAAATAAAACAGATTGCACATTGCGTGGTTTCGCGTTATATTTATTCCAGGAACAAGTCCAATCGGCACTGTCTATAGGGAGAATTTGATGCCATGAAAAAGAAATTTCTTTACTTATTGCTTTTGATTTTTGTCGTAGGCTTGGGGTTTCTTGGGATTCTCGGGATTTTCGGCAGAGGCGCGGAAGTTACGGACTATTCGGATTCCGATAATTGGCTGGCCGTTCCTGCTTCGGCCGGCATGGACGTGGATATTTTCTATCTGTACCCGACGGTATACCATAAGCAGGAGGAAAGCGACCCGGACGTATGTGAGATCGGCAACGGCCTTATGCGCTCCAACGCGCAGCTTGCCTATAAACTGCAGGCAACCGCATTCGACACCGTGGGCAACATATACGCGCCCTATTACAGGCAGGGCGACGCGCTAACGTGCCTGTCCATGCCGGAGGAAGACAGGGATAAGCTTTTGAGCGGGGCTCCCGAAGAGAACGTCCTTGCCGCATTCGACTATTACATAAACCATTTCAACAACGGCAGGCCGTTCATTCTGGCGGGTCATTCTCAGGGCTCCGAAATGCTGCTGTATCTGCTTTCGGAATACATGGGGAAACACCCGGACGTCTATAAGCGGATGATCGCCGCTTATGTCATTGGGTACTCGGTAACGGCGGATTATCTGGCGGAGAACCCACACCTGAAGTTCGCGGAAGGTGCGGACGACACAGGTGTGATCATATCCTACAATACGCAGGCGCCAGAGATCGAAGGCGACAATCTTGTGGTTTCGAAAGGAGCGCTCGTGATCAATCCGATCACCTGGACCAGGGACGAAACTCCGGCCCCGGCATCGGAAAATCTCGGCTCGTATCTGCCCGGTGCGGACGGCTATGTTGAAATTGGCAGCGATACGGAGTTCAAAAAGATCATGAATTTCGCGGATGCGCGCGTCGATAACGAGAAAGGCGTGCTGGTGTGCAGCACCGTGGACGCGGACGCGTGGTTCTCTGGAAACGTCCTGCTGGGAAAAGGGATTTACCATAGTTACGATTATTCGTTTTATTACTATAACATCAGAGAAAATGCGGCGGACAGAGCCGAAAAATTTCTGAACCATGCGGACTGAGCGCCTCTCGGCTTTTTCCGATATCCGTATTCATGCGAAGAGATGATAAAAAAAATCTTATACTCTTATACCGATATTGATTAGGGCTTATTTAGAAAATCAACGTGTTTGGAATTTTAGACGAATTTTGTGTCGGGCGAGGCAGATTTTCGCAGGCATAATTGCTTTATGGCAAGAAAATTTAACGAAGTATAGCGCAAAATTCGGTCAAAGGACATATGCGAGGATTTTACAAACAAGCCCTAAAGGAACCGAGTGATAGGAGCCGTTAAATCTGGTATAATAGTTTTGACAACGATCGTTATTGTGAGGAGTGCGAAAAATGAAAAAACGTGAAATGATAAAAACTGTTCGTGGGCAAAGAGCAACGGACGGCGCCGGTGTCCGGCTTGTCCGTGTGTTGGGGAACAGGGATGTCGAAGATTTTGACCCATTCCTGATGCTGGATTCCTTCGATTCCACAGATCCGTCAGACTATACGGCGGGCTTTCCCATGCATCCGCACAGAGGAATAGAAACGATCACTTATCTGATTTCAGGCAAAATTGAGCATGAGGACAGTTTGGGAAACAAGGGAGCGATTCTCCCGGGAGAAAGTCAATGGATGACTGCGGGAAGCGGTATCCTGCATCAGGAGATGCCAAAGGCGTCGGACAGAATGCTCGGGTTCCAGCTGTGGCTTAATCTGCCGCAGAAGGAAAAAATGACGGATCCGACTTATTTGAGCATCACCAGAGATCAGATTCCGAAAATCACAAAGGATAAGGCAAACATCCTAGTTTTGTCGGGCCTCTTTGAGAAGACGGCCGGAGTCGTACCGAAGCACATTCCGGCAACCATCTATGACATTTCGCTCCCCAAAAATGAAGCGATTAAACTTGCGACAAAGCCAGATGAAACCGTGTTTGTCTTCCTGATAGAAGGGGATGCAGCCATAAACGGACAGTCAGTTTCTTCAAAAACAGCCGTGCTCTTTGGCGAAGGGGATTATATTGCCGTATCCGCACAGCCAAGTTCTGATCTTCGGTTTATTTTCCTCTCGGCGAAAGCCCTGCACGAACCGGTCGCATGGGGCGGTCCGATAGTGATGAATACAAAAGAGGAATTGGAGCATGCATTTGATGAACTTCACAGAGGCGTATTCATTAAACACGGCTAAGCGCGCTCTGCATGGATATCCCGGTGGACAATGTGTTGATGTATGATGATAAATACTGCTTGCCGATTGTCTGAAAACCGTTGGTATGACTGGTTTTTTTCAAGTCCTATAATGGCACTCCAACCAAAAACGTTCCTGAGGATTTGAGAAATCATCCTGCAGGAACGTTTTTTATGCTATTACATTTTTACTCTTTGCAGCAGATTGTGATCCGGTCACGGCCGCCTTCCTTGGAACAGTACAGTGCCGTGTCAACGGTTTTTATTAACTGTTCTATCCCGAGCTTTCCGCTGACCTCTAAAATCCCGACACTGATCGTAACATGGTAACGGTCGTCTTTTCCCTCATTTTTCAGAGAGTCCATGAATCGGCGTAGAATCTGCTCGGCCTCTTCGGGTCCGGCCGCCAATATACCGACAAACTCGTCTCCGCCCCATCGGGCTGCTATCCCATACTCGTTTACCGCGCTTTGCAGCGCTTCCCCGACTTTCGATAGGATCGCATTTCCGAATAAATGTCCATAGGTATCGTTAATGTCTTTAAAATGGTCGATGTCGAACATGAACAGCGACTTTTTTTGTTCGGGATGCTTACGGGCAAACCTCTGATATTGCTTGAAGAACAATTTTCTGTTCCACAGCCCTGTCAGCTCGTCCGTATTTTCTATGGCGATCATGCGTCGGTTATAGTGGATAAAAACGGCCGTTGTAACCATAATGCAGGCAAGCAGTGAAAACAGCATAAAAATAACATTGCTCTTGATGCTCTCTTGGAACGCACCGCTGATCGAGGCGGTATCTTTCTCCAGCACCAAATACCATTTGAGCGTGGCATCATATTTAGTTGTCAGGCATTTTCTCTCGCCGCCGGAGGTGAACCATTGTATTTCGGATTCATCGGATGTATTGAGCGCGATCTTCTCATTAATCCCGGTGCGCTTTGCCAGTTCATTTTCTTTTATGAAAATATCGGTATCGCCGACGAAAGAGGTCTCGGCACCGCCCACATTGATGATATAAACCGACAGGTCATATACGTTTTCATAGGAACGGATCGTGTCTTCTATCAAAGAGACCTGGAGCCCGACCCCGATTATCCCCAAAAGCTCTCCGCCATCATCTTCTACCCGAAAGTTTACAAAAACGGTGATGTTATCACTGCTGGCCTCATTGGTATCGACCTCCAGATCATATTCATGGTCGGATTTAATGAAATTATAATACCAGACATCGTGTTCATCGCTCTTTGAAATTGTTTTGTTGAAGCCGTCCTGATAATAATAGTTGCCGGTCTGCGCCGAGATACAAAACACCGTCGTATAATCGTACTTTTCCTGATAAGCCCTTAAATAGCTGTAAAGCTGTCCCAGATAGGTTTCGTCTTCATCGTTTTCCGGCTCCTGCGAAAGCCAGGCTTTCAGGAATTCATCGTTTGCCATTGTTTTCGAAACCATTACCGGCTTGGACATGGAATTTTCAATCTGCTTGGAAATGTCGACGTCGGCAAGACTTATAATCATTTCCAAGTGCTTTTCCGCCAGATCCTGATATGCCCTTGTATCGCGATATACCACCCCGGTAAATCCGGCTACAATGAATATAATAATGATCAGGTTGCTTATCAGCAGCATGTTTTTCTTCAACGGTGGGTTCCTCCAGCAGTTTATCAGTAATCTGTTCGTGGGATCAGTATCAATGATTTTTCCGGAAAAATCATGATCAAACAGGCTATGAAGGCATGCGATTATGTTCAATCGATATACCCGCATAAAACTGAGTGACACGGCCATACAGTAATTATATCGGTTGTTTTGTAAGTGTATTAATACGTAAAATCACTTTATGTTGCAGATAATTCCAAGATACCTACTGCTTGCCGGTTGTTTGCAAGCCATTGATATTACAGGATTTCTCCAAGTCCTATCATTTCACTCGGACCATACACCAACGATGTCCTGCGGTTTTATCCCAGGACATCAAACTTCCTCAGGCTTTTCTTAACTGATTTTGGTTATAAAATTTGCAATAATTAACGTTGTTTGTTACAGATCTTGTCGATTTGAGGTACGGCTTACCATAAAGTCGTTCCCGGAATTCTTCATGGCTGTCAGCGCCGCATCATTTATAGATTTCAAAATACCCTGATTCTCAACTACAGAAATATGCAGCGGGCCTGCTTGGGGCGCGTTGTTTGCCGCAATAATGAGCTGCTCAATTTTGTCCGCTTCCACAGGCTTTTGCCTGATAGCTTCGCGAACTTTTTCTAGCGCCGATTGCCTCTAACGTGCTCACATAAAATACCACCTTTACTTTATAATTTGTATATAATTATATTCTGGTAATTATATTAAAGCAAGTACGCAAAATAATATAAACTAGTAATAAAAATAAAGCAAACTCGACCGGACGATGATGCAGAGGCTTACTGTCTTACGGTTTCAAACCTATGACATTAATGGTAAGGATATCAAAAGTGCAAAAGCGACACGTATTGAGTGTTCATAACAAACCTGATAATTTGATGCGGACACTCGATTCTTTTTGCTTTTATGAATGAGCAGGCCATATTGGCCTGCTTTTTTGTTATACGGGGACATACGCCGCAACGGCGCCCTGCCGGGTGTCTGCTTTGAAATTTGCTTTAAAAGCAGACACCAAATAATTACCTAATATATAGATAAGATACATACATATGGAATAGTCGTTTTGGGCAGGGTACCATCCGATTGTCATGCTTGTCGCTCAGGCTCCGCGCGGCATTGATTTTTATCTAACAAAGCTTTGACTTTTATTGGATATTACATTATAATGCATTTCATATGTATTATGGAAAAAAAAGGATATAAGATGCATAAAGCACTTTTTTATCTATCGGGAAACGGTGCCGGAACACGTCTCCTGATAGATATTCAGTTATAATTTGGGGGAAATCAACATGAAAATCAGAAAAGCGCTTAGTTTATTCCTTGCGATGGTTTTAGTGGTGTCGATTGTGCCCGGCTTTTCCGCCGCTGCGCAGTCATCTTCGGCGAGCATGATTCCGACTTATGTGTCGGAAAATCAGGACTTTTTGGAGGAAAACCTGCTCTGGGCGATGGAAAACGACTCTTACGAATACACCGGCTACAGAGGCTTGAAGCTTTCGAGCTGGGCACAGAAATACGCGGATATTGCGTCGCTTCTCGGACTTATGCCCGACGAAGTCATGGACTATTTTGCGGAGCCGATTTCAAGAGAAGATTTTGCGATACTGGCAGAGCGGTATCTGAGCTTCGTCCTCGAGATGTCTTCCGATGAGCTCATCGGACTTTTCGGTACCAAGTCCTTTTCGGACTGCAGCACGGAGGAGGTCGGGCTCTGCGCGTCCCTCGGAATCATCGGCGGATACTCCGACGGCACCTTCAAACCGGATAACAGCATCACCCGGCAGGAAGCGGCCACCATGCTGTCCCGTCTGGCCATGCTCACGGGCTGCTACGCGAGCGCATATAACGGAGAATTCACCGACGACAACGGATTTTGGGGCGAAAAATACATCGCAAACACCTCAAAGCTTTATGACCCGTTCATGGGCGCGGCCGTTATGGGCGGTATGGGCAACGGCGTTTTCGCGCCCAATGAAACCTATACCCGCGAGCAGGCGCTTGTTGCTATCGTACGTCTTGTCGGTACGACGGCCGCCTGCCATACCGGCTACGGCGGAACGGAGCCGTCTCCCTTCGCCCTGCCGCAGGGCACATATTACCGTGATGACAATACAAGTGTTCTGACAATCAGCTATTCCGGCTCGCAGGTTAACTATACGCTGACTTCAAGAGACAGCGGCGGCCTTGCGGGCACAAGCGAGAGCGGAACGGTCTATTATGATACCTATACAGACAGTCTGAAAGGGACGGGAAGTGAAATCTATTTCACACTGCAGTCCGATTTCACCATACTTGTAAAAACCGACTGGCTTGACGAGATGTACGGTATATATAACCTGTTTGACGGCGTGTACAGCACTGACAAACCATCGGGTGTTGCGCCAACCCCGACGCCCACACCGACACCAACACCGACGCCTACACCAGCGCCTACAACTTCACCGACGACCGCACCTTCGGACACGAACTCCGGGACAAAGCTCCCCGGAGATGACGAACCGACCCTTGATCTGCAGGACGCTATTCTTAAAATACCTAACAATATCATCGAAACAATTTACGACGGGCCGATTGCCGATCCCGTAAACCCGGATGATACGACGCAGCTGCTTCAGAAAATCAAGGACGGCACAAAGCGTTTGGATTGCGCGTATACGCCAAACGGTACGCTTACGCTTGCCTATCGCTACTGGGGCACGCGCGAGCAGCTTGAGGAACACAGCCAAGACATGCTGGAGGCCAAGTATTTACCCGTAACGGACAGCAATATAAAAAACGTCGCTGATTTTGTTGCGACTACTCCTTTTCGCGGAACAACGCTTCAAGCCTACTGCGAAAGACCGTCGTTCAGCACAGGTGATATTACCTTCAGCAATTATGAGTCTGAGCGGCTTTTTGTGCCAAACAGCTCGTCTTTATATTACTATATCAGTGATATTAACCATCATTTCTCACTGGATAAGAACCTTGACATGACCAATATCGGCACGACGACAAAAACGAATTTTTTGGCTATCGACCCCGAAAATCATCTCATTGTCTGTTACGGCTATGACGACGATACTGCTGGGTGTGACTGGCAGGAGCATTGCTGGGTGCTGCTTGGCGACGTCAATTCATACGGCAGCCTTGTACTGACAGGCGTCTTGGGGTTAACCGATTCTTCCGGCGTGCGCTCGTTTTACAAAGCGCATTATACTGTCAAAGTGGTTGATGCCTGACGCGCTGCGGACGCTGTTAATATTTTAAGAATTCATTCATAGAACAAGGGTGAAAAACAATGAGCGATGATTATATCGAGTACTATGACGGGAAGAGATTTCTGGATACGGATGCCATTGACCGCGAATTTGCCGGATATGGCGGGTATAGCGGCGACTATTCGGAGTTTATTACCACAGCGCATAACGGCATGGAATACGTGGATGTCGATAAGCTCAATTACAAACTGGAAAACGCAAAAACCGGACAGCGGAATTATGAGAACTTTCTGAAGATTGCGGCGCAAATGCAGAGCGGCCGTGGCAATATCTGGCTCGATATCGACAGAAAGCCGATCATCATCTCCGATGACTACGGGAAAACGGGACCCGCGCATCTTGCTCACTGCAAGATGTGCAGGCTCAATAAGGATTCTCAGCGATTCACGGGCTTTTCCTCCACGGAGGAAGCCATGGATTTTTTGATTGAGAATATGCAGATGAGACCCACAATTTTCTGTCCCGAGTGTTTTGGCGTTTCCCCGAATTTCAAGTCGCTTTATGACTCGGTCTACTATACGCTCCAGCACGGGAAGCCGCGAAGCACCGCAAAGAAAATTCCTGTCGCCCCGGCGAAAGCGGCGGCTCCTGCACCTCAGGCAAAGCCATCCGCACCCGCGCAGCAGAAAAAACCGGCGGCTCCGACAAAAAAAGCGGCGGACGTCGGCTTTGAGCGCTTTAGTTTTTGGAAGGACTTTGACCGCTCGGATGTCTATAAGCGCATCTCGGATTTGACGGCTGAGTGTTTTTATGTGAAACCGCTGGAATACGGCGGACGCGCAGCTTCATTGCGTGTGGAGGTGTTTTTATCGATAACGCCGCCCAAGCCACAGGAGAAAATCAGACTTCCGATAACCATTATTGTGTATCAGGAGAAAAAACCGCTGTTCGCGAAGAACACCGAGCTGTGGAACGTGCTTTGGCGTCAATACATAGTCGATATGGAAATCATTGATAATCCTCAGGGCGCCGACAAATTTGTCGCGAGATTCACTGTTGATCCGCCCAAAAAGCTGCACAAGGGAAAGTATAAAGCGATGCTCTATGTGGGAGACGCCTGGCGGCACCCCAATTTCGATAATTTTTGGTTCACAGTCGGCAATTGACAGCCTGAGAAGTCCGCCGTTTTTGGTACGGCGGACTTTTGTTTTATGGTATTCATGCGAGTTTTCCAGGGCTGTATTTCTTGTATAATATAATTACAGCTTTACAAATTGATATTATCTTAATAATAAATTAAAATGAAAAACAGTAATAAAAAGAATAAATTGTTGATTTATTTTTGTAAATAAAATATTAATTGAAAAATAAAAATTATAAAAGACGGTCCGTATATCGTTACGGGGAATATCCCACTCGCTGAAAAGATCATTGTTCCGAAAGGCAGAACTTATGAATTCAAATCCGGGCGCGAGCTCCCGCAGTCTGAGAGCTATGCGCTTTGCCGCTGCGGAAAATCAAAAACCGCGCCTTTTTGCGATGGATCACATCTGAAAACGGGTTTTCACGGGGAGGAAACAGCCTCCAGAAAAGAATACCATGAGCGAGCCGAATTGATGGAAGGTCCCGGCGTTGACCTTCTTGACGACAACCGCTGCGCCTTTGCCCGTTTCTGTCACAGAAAAAACGGGGACGCCTGGGAGCTGACTCAAAATTCGGATATAGAAGAAAACCGGGCGGAGGCTATCAAGGCCGCAAGCGATTGTCCGGCCGGACGGCTGACATCCGTTGATAAAGACGGGACAGAGCATGAGCCTGTCTACGCCCCGTCAATCGACATCATCCAGGACCCGGAAAGAGACGTAAGCGGCGGTATATTTGTCAAAGGCCATGTCCCAATTGAATCGGCCGATGGAACAATGTACGAATCGAGAAACCGGGCGGTCCTTTGCCGATGCGGCAAATCGAGAAATAAACCGTTTTGTGATGCGGCTCATGTCGTTATAAAATATCGGGATAACGAACGGCAAGACTAAAACTCAACCTAAAGCGAAGTGATAAAATGTCAGAAAGAATGCCGGCGATTTTTGTAGGGCATGGGTCGCCGATGAACGCCATCGAAAACAATCAATATACAGCGGCGTGGATAAAAACTGCCGAAAGGATTAAAAAGCCCGCGGCTATCCTTTCCGTTTCGGCCCATTGGTTTACACAAGGGACAAAAATAACTGATGCGCCGAAACCCAGAGTCGTCTATGATATGTACGGCTTCCCGGAAGCGTTATATCGAGTCGTTTATCAGCCGGACGGGATGCCGGCGCTCGCAAACGAGACAAAGCAGCTTATCAGCAGAAATGTGGAGATCGACAACGCCTGGGGCATTGACCACGGCACATGGTCCGTGCTGTGCAGGATGTACCCGAAAGCCGATATACCGGTGTATCAACTCAGCGTGGACGCAAACGCCGATGCTCAGACACATTTCAGGATCGGTACGGAAATAAAGGCCCTCCGCGAGAAAGGCATAATGATCTTGGGCAGCGGCAATATCGTTCATAATCTTTCACAGGTCAACTGGAATATGAAAGGCGGATATCCGTGGGCGCAGGCGTTTGACACGTATATTGCGGATAAGGTCGCAGGCAGGCGATTTGATGACGTCATTGACTACAAGAAAGCCGGGCATTCGGCAGACCTGGCGTTTTATTCGCCGGATCATTTCAATCCTCTGTTATACGTGCTGGGGGCGTCGCATCAGGATGATCGATTGACGGTGTTTAATAATTCGTGTACGATGGGTGCGTTGTCCATGACCTGTTATCTATTCGAATGAGTCCTCATTAGTAATTGGAAACTCGAATTATCCTCCCTGTTTTTTTATTTTCTTGTCTCTTTCTTGTCTTTTTATGTAAATTTATGGTATAATTTGTATAACATAAAAAAGGAGGCAACTCAAATGGAAGAAGAATATTTGGGCACAATTAAATTGTTCGCGTTTTCTTATATACCCCCAAATTATTTGCTCTGTGATGGGCGAACACTTAATATCCATGATTACATGGCTCTTTACAGTGTGTTGGGGAATTACTTCGGCGGAGATAATCAGCAAACGTTTTGTCTTCCTGACCTGAGAGGAAAAGAACCGGTTCCTTATACAGAATATTGTATATGCGTCAATGGTCTGTACCCTTCGCGCTCCTAAGCAACATAAAGAAAGAACAAATAACGCTTAGCGGAATACTATTGGGTATAATTTATATTCCAAATTCCTATCAGCATTGATATCTCATGTTTTTTTAGAATATTATATTTGCTCCACACGCATAAGTCTTTTGACAAGCTGAAAAGACCGCCGCATAAAAAGCGGCGGTCTTTTGCTTTGCCTGGATTTATTCGGCTTTGATGATCGCAAGTTTTCTCCCGACAGTTTCATTCGCATATCCCGGTTATCGCTGTATGCCATGTCCATGAAGATTTGAGGCATGCCCGCTTGGTGCTGCCCGCTGTTTTGAGCGTTATGAAACAGAGGACGCAGCCCGCTGAGGGAGTAATAAAATTTCGGCGGCAGAGCTGAAGACTGTTAAATGAAAACTTCATCCGATCATTCGATTTTATATCTACATCAGCGGATGCCCTACAAAGCCGATTCCTATTGCGCCCGGGCCTGAATGCGCCCCTACGGTGATCCCCAGGTCGCTTTTATAGATTTGTCCGGCATAATTGGTTTTTCCTCTTAAATAATTGATGATATCGTTCGCATCTTCCTGAAATTCAGCATTTTGTACAATGACAATCGTTTTATTGATATCATTGATTCTTGAAACCGCGAGATCGATCATCGCTTTAAGTGAGTTTTTTCTTCCCCTTATGGCCTTGACCGGGTGAACGACGCCATCCACAAATTCACATATCGGCCTAACGTTGATGAGTTTTCCAAGGAAAGCGGCCGCTCCTCCGATTCTGCCTCCGGCTTTCATATATTTTAAGCTATTCACAACAAAAAGTGTGGTTGTATTTGAAACCATTTTATGAATCGTCTTAACAATATCCTCAAAGCCTCTGCCGCTTTCGATCATTTTAGCGATCCCGATCTCCAATGCGGCCTGTCCGCAGGCGCAGGTATTTGAATCGATAACTTCTATTTGGGTATCGCTGTTTTCTTCTTTGAAGAGCTCCTTTGCCGATATGGCCGTTTGAAAGCTTGAAGAGAGTTTGGACGAGATTGTCGTAACAATATATTGTTTCACGCCCCTTGCATACTGCTGCTCAAATATCGTCAGCCAATCATAAATATTGGGACAAGATGTTTTGGGGATCTGATGGGGATATTCCTCCATATGCTTATAAAATTCAGTGATGCTATAATCGATGTTTTCGCGGTAGTAACTGGGGTTGTCAAATTTAAAATAGAATGGGACCTCGCTGATGTTTTGCTGTTCAATAAAGCTTCGTGGCAAACTTCCCGAAGAGTCGACGATTTGGCATATCGTTTTGCTCACTAATACACCTCCAAAAAATATTCGGTATCTGTTATAATGGCCCTTGCGGCAGAGTTGATTCAGCTTTTACCATTTATATCACAATACTATAATACTTTTTTTGATAATTGGCAATCATTGGTTGAAAACCTTTTTATATGAGCGTCTTCCGATAACGCCTCCCCCGTGCCTCGAATAAGCCGGAAATCCGCATGTGAAAACGCCAAGTTTTTCGGCCGATCGCTTCTTAGCGCATCTGGTCTCGTTTTTCTATCAGCCCGCATGGGAGCGTTTTTTCACTTCCGATTTTACACGAAGCAGACCAACGCTTTTTATGATATAATTTCCCTTTCCCGCTCCCATATTCTTCTGCGAAGCTCACTCGGCGCGGCAGTTGGCGTTTGTATAAAGACTACCTGCTGAAACCATTTCTATAATTTGCCTTCTCAAGTCCTGTCATATCACTCCGACAATCGAAAAGGCCGTCGTTTCAAAAACGACGGCCTTTTTTATGCCCGTATTCATACGGGTTTACCGATTCCTGTATACCCTAAAGTACTGTAAGGATATTCGAAAGCAAAATTGTG
>JBFWKZ010000060.1:0-6940 GCA_050252415.1 Oscillospiraceae bacterium
TCAAATATATTCACCAGTTCAGTAGACATGGTTTTGCCTCCAATAGTGCTGACTTTGGGGTTTGTTTAAAGTCAATCATCATGATTTTAAAAACAAAGCTTAGTCAATCTTAGCACTTTTGGAGGCATATTTCAATATATTGACTATAGGTCCTTAATATTCATCTTTTCCATGGCACGATTTCGTTTTATCTCACTGCGGCAGGCGAAGTAGATGCCGAGCAGGATGTAGGTCGGAAGATTGCCAATCAGCAATACAAGAAGAATCTGAAGAGTGGCCGCCAGAATACTTGTGCCATCATAGGCGGCTAAATTGAATACTAAAAGAAGAGAATAGAGAAAACTGATTGCCGGCATAATAAGTCCGGGAATACGGCTTTTCGAATGCGACAGGCGAATTTGAAGCCAAACGAGCCCCGCAACGACCAGAATTGATATAAGAATGATAAATACCGTTCTGAGCATTAGGTTTTTCTTCCTTTCCGATATTCACTTATTAGGATTTTAGCCGTGTCAAAGTCCAGACGGTCGCTTAACGCAAGGCGTTTTACAAGGGAAATATAGGGGTCTCCGCTATCCGCTTCAACAAGCTTAATTTTTTGTATCAGTCGGTCAAGCCGTAGCCTGACAGTTGGATAGGTCACACCATACTTTGCGGCAATTTCCTTCAATGACCCGGAGGCTAAGATAAAATTTCGGATGAAGCTCATATCTTCATTCTCAAGGTTCATCATCCAATCAGGCAGTATTTCTATTGCCATTAGAACACCTCCTTTGATTATATTAGTATATTACTAAATATAATTTAAATCAATAATAAACTGAATACGAAAATAATTAAAACCGGGACATTTACGCCATGTCCCGGTTCATTGATTATCCTGCAATTCGCCTTGCACCGTAGTAGTGGTTATTATAATAACTCGTAGAGAGCGATTTAAGTACAACTTTGCCGTTACTGGAAGAGGCGTGAATAAATTGATCGTTGCCGATATAGATGCCGACGTGGCCAATATACGAATAACTGCCATTATAAAAGCAAATAATGTCGCCCGGCTGGAGCTGAGACCTATCGACATATGTGCCGTTGTTAAAGAGCGATGCAGCCGTGCGATTGGTTGCATATCCATTTTTCTGAAAGACATAATAGACGAACCCGGAGCAATCAAACCCCTTGGGCGAAGTGCCTGCCCATACGTAGGGTGTGCCGATATATTGCTCGGCAGTGGCAACGATCTTTTCACCCTCCGTGGCATAGGCGCTGATGGGTGTGTCCTGATTTTTCAAAGATATATAATCGCTGTGGATATAACCGAGAGTACCGTTATCGTTCACCTTATACCAACTGCCACTGATGCCGATGACATCCATAACGGCGCCGGTATTATAGTAGCCAAGCGCTTCGGTATCGGTACCTGGGCCGGAACGGAGCCGCACTGAGGTTCCGCAAATTGTGCCTTTGCCGAAGGAGGCGTCCAGCGTTTCAGTAAAGTTTATGTAGTTGGAGGACATATAGCCCTCGCTGCCGCCGGACCATACCTCATACCAGCTGTTGTCTTCGCGGCTTATGACGATAAGCGGACTGCTCTTGGCAACGGATGTAATGACGGAAGATGCGATGTTTGCGGTGGAACGCAAATTGACGTCATTTGCGTTTACCGTACCGCCTCCATCATTTGCTGCAAAGGCAGACAACGTCAGCATACCCGCCATGGCCGTTCCGATAAGCAGATAGTTGATAATTCTACGCTTCATAGCGCCATTATCTGGTGGAAAGAGCTCTGTCAAGCCAGACTGATGCGACGTCCATAGCGGCGTAAAGGCTGTTTTTTTCACTCTTCTTAACAACGCGGTCACGGGATTTGAGCTCTGGATCCGTAAGCTGGAGCTGAACGGCGACCTTTGTGGCAACATCCATATCCTTTACCTTTTTGGTATCCAGAATCTGGATCATAATGATATATTTATCGGCCATGCTCCCGTAATATATGAAATTGTCCTTGCGGCGGAGAGGACGACCCCGATATTCGAGGGCGACGGGTTTCGCTGCCATAAAATCATTCCTTTCATAATAAAAGTAACCAAATTGTAACATATTGTTTCTTAATTGTCAAGTATGGGGAGAAATGGAATGAATTTCAATAAGCAGCGGGATTCCTGTCACCGATTGTTTTGATGTAATGTTATGAGGTGCTTGATGGCGGCAATGTAACCGTCGAAGCCCATTCCGATAAAACGCGTCCGGCATGCCATGCCGGCATAGGAGATTTGACGGAAGTCCTCGCGCGCAGTCACATCACTGAGGTGGACTTCGACGGCCGGAATAGCTACGGCCTTAAGCGCATCGAGTATGGCTATGCTGGTGTGGGTATAGGCGGCGGGATTGATGACGATTCCGTCAATACGGCCGTAAGCGTCCTGAATGGCGTCCACAATGGCACCCTCATGATTGCTCTGAAAGAATTCGGCCTCAACGCCGAGCTCGGCGCAGGCGGCTTTTATATAGTGGATAAGGTCATCGAACGTTTTGCCACCATATATCTCAGGCTCGCGTATGCCCAGCATATTGATGTTCGGCCCATTTATAATGAGAATTTTCATCACTTATATCTCCCTGTTATCGAATTTTCCCAAAACTTCTTTTGCCAGCTCACGTATGGTCCCGGAGTTTTCACACACGCAGTCCGCGTATGCGGAATAGATGGGGCCGCGTACGGCGTACATATGCTGCAGGGCCTGCACATCGGTTGAAAGTGGACGGCCGCTGGTCGGCAGCCGGTCAAGAGCGCGGCGGACATAGACCAAAAAACCGTTCTGAATGATGGCGGCACGGTTTTCTTCACGAAGGATACTGCCGCCGCCGAGTGAGATGATGCTGCCGCCCTGTTTTCCCTCCCGCAGAAGGACAGCGGATTCAATATCCCGGAAGACAGCCTCGCCGCTTTTTTCAAAAATTTCAGGAATAGAGCAGCCGGCTTCATGAACAATCAGCTCGTCGATATCCCTCAGCGGCCTGTTTGTGAGGAGGGAAAGCTCATAGCCAAGTGAACTTTTGCCGCAGCCCGGCATTCCCATGAGAATAATGTTGCGCTTTTGCGCGTCGATTTTCCGCAGCACCGACTCTAACTTTTCGTCTGGTATTTTTCGATTAAAAAACAGCTCCTCGGCATATTTTGCCTGCGCGACCAGCATGGGCAGCCCACCGGAGGCGGGGATTCCCAGTTTGTGAGCCTTGAGAATGAGCGCCGTCTTAAGCGGATTATAGACAACGTCCAGTACGCCGCACAGATTGGGGAAGCGCTCCGGATCTACAGCCGACGTGCCGTTATTCGGGTACATACCAACGGGTGTTGTGTTAATGAGAATATCCGCATCGCCGTGCCTTTCATAGACGTTTTCGTAGTTTATTTCACCATGCCGCGATACCGTGTAGTGTTTCCGGCAGCCGCCGTCCCTTGCTGCGGCCGAAGCCGTCAGGCTTGTGCCGCCGGAGCCGAGGACGAGAACCTTTTTACCTGAGAAGCTTATCCCTGCGCGGCTTGCCATTGCACAAAAGCCGAGATAATCGGTATTTGCCCCGTAAAGCTTGCCGCTGCGGTTGACAATGGTATTGACGGCGCCGATAGCGCTCGCGGAAGCGCTGAGTTCAGTACAATACGGGATGACGGATTGTTTATAGGGTATGGTAACGTTTATCGCATCAAAATTTCGGTCGTTCAAAAATTTATCCAGATTGCCGGGGCTGACCTCTATGAGCTCATAGTCCGGCAGACCGAACAGCGCATGAATCTGCGGTGAAAAGCTATGACCGAGTTTTTCACCCAAAAGTCCATATTGCATAAGATATATCCTTCCCTTCACGAAAGATCACGCAAAGAGCCGTCAGGGACGGCTTTTGTCTTTCATTCAGATTTCTGAGTAACTGCCCAAAAAGGCAAAAGAGGGGATGTCTATGGCGAGCTCGCCACAGAGGTGCAGTACCTCGGGGGAGAGAAGATTTGCCTCAATATCAAAATAGAAGGTGAATTCAAAATCCGAACCAGGGATTGGGCGGCTCTCCAGTTTCCTTACGTTGATGTCCAGCGCGGCGAAACGGGAGAGCAGCTCGTAAAGGGAGCCGGGCTGGTGGGGCAGATTCAGCATAAGGCTGATACGGTCGGCGCCGGGGTATATCTCCGGTTCACGGGCAATGCATATAAAGCGGGTGTAGTTGCTGTCACTGTTTTGCAGCTTGACGTTATGCTCTGCAAGGCCGTAGACGTCGGCGCAGTTTTTGGATGCGATGCAGGCAAGGGTGGGGTCGTCACTCTCGGATACGGTCTTGGCGGCGACCGCCGTATTTGAAACCGGGCGTATCTCCACATCTTTGAGAGAATTCAGATATCCGGAGCACTGTCCGAGCGCCTGACTGTGGGAGAGAATGGTTTTGATTTCGGTGAGCTTTACGCCGGGTTTCGTGAGGAGGGCATGATCGATCTTGAGGCGGAGGCTGCGTACAATATAAAAGCTGTGCTTTCGCATCAGGTCATAGGTCTCATAGACAGAGCCGTGCGTACTGTTTTCGATGGGGAGTATACCATATCGGCACAGCCCTTTTTCGACTGCGCAAAAGACGCTGTCCCAGTCGCTGAAATACATAATGGAAGGCAGAGAGAAAAGCTTGTCACAGGCCTGCTGGGAGTATGCGCCCTCGATACCCTGGCAGGCAACCGTCGCTTTTTTCGAGAATACGGCCGGAGTCTTATCCATAGCTGCTTTGAGCTGATCGGACAGGTCGCCGGGAGAATTGAGCGCGTGCTGGTATGAGCGGCTGAGAGACATGAGCGTCGTAAAGAGTACTTTGATGTAGCTCTCGAGTTCAGGCCCGGAGAGCCCGGTGACGCGGGCGAGAATCTCTCTCTCACGGGTTTTATCCATTACGCTGCGGTTGTTGCCCTTTTTTAGGGATGATATCTGGGCGACGGTAGCCATACGGCGGCAAAAGAGAGCGGTCATCTCGTCATCAATGCCGTCTATCACATTTCGAATATCGTTGAGATCCATTTGATTTTCCTCCATTTTAGCTCATCGCAATTTTTCCGCCGAGTACGGTAAAGTCATTGAAAAAGCCGGGGTATGATTTGTCAACAGCTTCGGTACCGGTTATAGTGACCGGGGTCTGAAGTGACGCCAGGGCCGCAGCCATGATGATTCGATGGTCGTTTGCGCCGTCTACGATGCCGTCTGACAGCCTGCCGCCGATCAGACGCAGAAAATCCTGCCCTTCAATGGCAGTGATTCCCAGCGCCGACAGCGTCTTGGCCATGGCGTGGATCCTGTCGCTCTCCTTTAGGCGCAGACGGGCAGCGTTGTAAATCAGCGACGTGCCATGACACATTGAGAGCGTCATCGCGATAACAGGCATGAGATCCGGAAACTGGTCCACATCGACGGAGAGCGGCAGCAGATCCCCTTTGGAGACGGTGACGGCGTTCTCGCCAACGGTTACGTGTGCGCCAAGCGAGCGGAGAGTCTCGATAATCGCGGTGTCCGCTTGTGCGGAGTTTGCATTCAGGCCCGTGATGGTAATGGGGCCGGATACCGCTCCGGCACACAGCCAGCAGGCGGCGGAGGACCAGTCCCCCTCGGCATTTACTCTGCCGGGGCTTCTATATTTTTGCGCGCCCTTAACATGCCATCCGTTGTCAGTCTGAATTATTTCAATGCCGAAAAGCCTCAGGGCTTCCAGCGTCATCTCAATATACGCGGCGGAGGAAAGGGGAGTGGTGAGAACGATCTCGCTGTCCCCCGCGAGCAGTGGCAGGGCAAACATAAGTCCGCTGATATATTGTGAACTGATATTGCCCGGCAGCTTATACGTGCCGGGGCGGAGACGCCCGCAAACGCGAAAGGGGAGCGTTTGCGCCATAAACGTGCAGCCGTGCTCCGATAGGCTATGTGCCAGATCATCCAACGGACGGGCAATGAGACGGCCTTGACCCGTGATAGAAAAATCATCAAAAAGTGCGGCGGTCACCGGGAGCATAAAGCGAAGCGTTGAACCGCACTCGAGACAGTCAAGATGCGGAATACGGCAAAAATTTTCCGGGGGCTGAATGCGCACACCGGTTGCTGTGGGGGATATTACGCATCCAATTTCTGAAATACACTGAATAGTGGAGAATATATCACTTGAAAAGCCGTAATAATCTATATAAGTGGTGGAAGATGACAGAGCGGCACAGATAAGCAGCCGGTGCAGTGCAGATTTTGAGGCAATGGCGGGGACGGTTCCATGGAGAGATGACCTGCCGAGCATAAGGTCCATATCAGACACCTGCCCTAATTATTTTTTGGAGTGCGCCTACCGGTTCACGGCTGATATAACAGTCGCCGACAGAGCGGATACGGATGAGGCTGATTTCGCCTCCCGAGCGTTTTTTATCCATCAGAGCGGCAGAGTAAAGTGCGTCGGCATCGCAGTCGGTGCTGATGGGGAGAGCACAGGAGGAGACGAGCGCCTCTATTCTGGCCGATGTGCCTGGAGCGGCAAGGCCTTCCGATTCACAGGCGCGGGACATAATGCACATACCGGCGGAGACGGCGCTCCCGTGGGTGACCGAATAATTGGTGCAGTGCTCAATGGCGTGACCCACGGTGTGACCAAAGTTCAGCATCTGCCGTAGCCCTGTGTCGCGTTCATCTCTAGCGACAACGCCGGCCTTGACGGCGACGGAGCGGCATATGCATTCGGGTAAGTTCGTTTTATGCTCGCCGCGGGAGAGCATATCGAAGAGCTCGGTGTCGGATATAATGCCGTGTTTTATCATCTCGGCCATGCCGTCTGCAAAGGTTTCGGGCGGCAGCGTTTTTAGTGTCTCGCAGTCGCACAGGACAAGAGAGGGCTGCCAGAAAGCGCCGACAATATTTTTTGCACCCATATTGACGGCGGTTTTGCCGCC
>JBFWKZ010000060.1:7040-14107 GCA_050252415.1 Oscillospiraceae bacterium
TGACTTGGGTCGACAATAACCGGCAGGTGGCTCATTTCGTGCAGCAGAGGGATAGCAGAGATGTCCAACGTATTGCGCGTCGCGGTCTCAAAGGTGCGGATGCCGCGTTCGCAGAGGATAACGCGTGAGTTGCCCCCGCTCATGATGTATTCGGCGCTCATGAGCAGTTCTTGAAGCGTACTCGATAAGCCGCGCTTTAAAAGGATAGGTCTGTCGGTTTTGCCGAGCTCTTTAAGAAGCTCGAAGTTCTGCATATTCCGGGCGCCGACCTGGATGACATCCACTTCGTTAAACACATCTAACTGGGAGATATCCATAATCTCGGTTACGATAGGCAATCCGGTTTCATGCTTGGCGGTGACGAGCAGTTCAATGCCGTATTTGCGCAGGCCCTGAAAGGTATATGGCGAAGTGCGGGGCTTAAAGGCACCGCCGCGCAAAAGGGTGGCGCCCGCTTTTTTGACGTCGCGTGCGATAGAACAAATTTGCTCCTCCGACTCGATGGAGCAGGGACCGGCTATGATGTGCAGGTCGCCGCCGCCAATGTGCGTATTGCCTGTGCTCACGACACTGTCGTCCGGGTGAAACTTACGGCTGGCCTGCTTGTATGGCTCCTGCACACGCTTGACATCCTGAACGATGTCCATCGAGCGAATGAGCTCAATGTCAAGCGAGGAAGTATCGCCCACCAGGCCGAGCACCGTATGGGTGCGGCCTTCAATCTCATGCACCTCGATTCCCATGCCGTCGAGCCATTTGATCAGGGCGTCGTACCCTGCTTTGCTGGGGTTTTTCTTAAGAACTACGATCATGACAAAACACTCCTTTAATTACCGGAAACAAAAAAAGCCCTGCGGTATGGTTCATACCGCAGGGCGAAAATTTAACCCGGTGAGGTGATTTCTAACTTATCATCTCTTTGCAGCATGAACAGACCTTACTCTCAAAATAAAAAGTAAAGCTAAAAAAGTATCCTGCAAAGATAACCTTAGACATCAATAAAGCACCTCAAAATAAGATGGTATGATTATTACACAAATTGTAGCTGTTGTCAATAACTGTTTTGACGATTGAAGAAAAAAGTCGAACTAGCATGATTTGCATGTATAAAAATATTGAAACACAGTGCCATTTATGGTAAAATATCAGGGTCAATAAGGAGTTGAGCAGCGGCATGAACAATTTTATTATTACCATATCAAGAGGGTTTGGCAGCAACGGGATCGCCATCGGAAAATCTGTGGCAAAGACGCTTGGCATAAGTTACTATGATGATAAAGCCCTGTGCGAACTTGCATCCGAAAGACTTCGCCATGCGCTTGATGAGCTGGATGCGGCTGGTCCTGAGGACATAGAGCTTGCGACTGAGAATGTGTTTATGATGCAGGCGGCAAAGATCCGGTCTCTCGCTGAAAAAGAGAACTTTGTCATCATGGGCAGAGCTGCGGATTATATTCTTCGTGATGTGCCAAACGTTATTCGGATTAATATTCATTCCGGATTTGATGACAGTGTGAAAACGGTTGCCCAACGCGACGGCATATCCGATGAAGAAGCAAGAGAGAAAATCAAACGTATTGACTGCGCACGCGCAGAGTTTTATCAGAAACATACGGGTGGGGTTTGGAATGATCCGATGAACTTTGACCTCACGCTGAATTCCTCGAGCATTGGAAGGGCAAGCTGTGTCGAACTGATTGTCAAGTACGTTGAGATTTGGAAAAGCCACCATGGGATAGCATAGAAATATACAGGGTATGATTATGGCAAAGCGGCGCATCGCAGAAAACGATGCGCCGCTTTATGATATATGGGTTGCGGTGATGACAAAACCGTACAGCGATCGTATCTCACGGCAAATAATATTTGTCCCGATATTGGGAGAAGAGCTGCTTGAAGCGGGGTTGATCCTTCATGTTATAAATATAGCTATGCGTATCAAAAGCGGAAGAAGAGACCTCGAGCAGACAGACGGCAACGTTTGAGCAGTGATCGCTTATACGCTCAATATTGGTGAGATAATCGGTAAAAATAAAGCCCAGTTCTATTGTACAGGCGCTGTGCTGCAGCCTGGCGATATGGCGGGATTTTGCCTCGTCGATGAGTTCGTCAATAACGTCCTCGAGGGGCTCAACCTGCTTTGCAAGTTCAAGATCATAGCCTTTAAAGGAGGTGACCGTTATGGCAATGACCTCCCTGAGTGCATCAGTGATGACGTCGAGGTCACTGAGCGCGTCTTCGGAGAAAGTAATGCGTTTGTCATGCATTTCCTGAGAGACTTCAACGATGTTTTTGGCATGATCGCCGATTCGCTCAAAGTCGCCTATGGTGTGGAGACATTTGGAAACCTCTTGACTGTCGGTTGCGCTGAGCGGTTCGCAGGAGAGTTTAACGAGAAACGTCCCGAGTGCATCCTCATACTTGTCGAGCATATCCTCGCCTTCGAGGATACTGTCGGCGAGCTTGGCGTCATATTTGTTGAAAAGATCAATTGAGGAAAGAATGGCTTTGTGCGCGATATCAGCCATGTCGAAGACGCGGTTATTGCATTCGGCAACGGCAAAGCTGGGGGAGCGAAGCAGGCGCTCATCAAGCATAATGACCTTATCGTCGCCGGGACGATCGGGTACGATGCGGCATGCGAGCTGCTCCAACTGTTTGGTGAAGGGGAGAAGGAGAATCGTTGTTGCAATATTAAAAATACTATGGAAAAATGCGATACCGGCAATGCCGATGGGCTGATCGATAAAGGTGAAATTAAAGATATAGTGCAAAATATAAAAGAGCGTTAGAAATATAATCGTGCCAATGATGTTGAACGAGACGTGGACGGCGGCGACACGCTTTGCGTTACGGGACACGCCAACGCTGGAGATGACGGCGGTAACACAGGTACCAATATTTTGCCCCATGATAATCGGGATCGCAGTACCGTAGCTGACAGCGCCAGTGAGCGCGAGGGCCTGCAGGATACCGACGGACGCGGAGGAGCTTTGGATAATTGCCGTGAACAGGGCACCGACGAGTACGCCGAAGATAGGATTGCTGAAAAGCAGCAGGGCGTTTGTAAATTCAGGTATTTGTGCAAGCGGTTTGACCGCACTGCTCATAAGCTTCATCCCATACATCAAAATGGCGAAGGCAACAAGGACTTCACCCAAATCGCGGCGTTTGGGCTTCTTTGACCCCATTATCATAATGATGCCGATAAGCGCAAAAACAAGAGAGAAGTTGTCCGGTTTGAGGAACTTGATAAAAATATTATCGCCCTCAATACCGGTAAGACTGAGTATCCAAGCGGTGACCGTGGTTCCAATATTTGAACCCATAATTACGCCGATCGACTGTTGTAGTGTAAATATGCCGGAGTTGACAAGACCAACTAAAATGACGGTAAGCGCAGAGGACGACTGTATTGTGGCGGTGACCGCAGCGCCGAGAAAGAGGCTGTTGAAGGTATTAGAAGTCATCTTCTTCAATATGCGTTCAAGATTGCCCCCGGTGAGTTTGGTAAGGCTGGACGACATGATATGCATTCCATAGAGAAAGAATGAAAGCCCGCCAAACAGCGTGATCACACTAAAAATATCCATTTGCGTCTCCTTTGATGCATGGTATCTATATTTTACAAATTTATCATACAGGCGCTATGTTAAATCTTGACGTGAAGAATTGTGAAATCTATGTAAAATTTTTGCGTTAATCGCCTTATGTTGAATTCTATAAGGTGATAGAATAATATATTTTACCATTACGCTCTATTTTATAACACATCATAAACGGCTGCTTTGTTTCATATCAATTATATAAAATTTATAAGGACAAAATCCGGAAAACAAACTACGTTTTCCGGATTCTGATTAATTTGTGTTCATTATTGCGTATAAAAAAATTTTATGCTTTCCGACCGGAGGCAAATGGCAGCCCAAGATTTTCACGATATTTTGCAACGGTGCGGCGGGAAATATGACAGCCATACTTGGCCATTTTTTCACTGAGTTTTTGGTCTGACAGTGGGTGAGCCTTGTCCTCGTTATCAATGAGCTGCTTTAAAAGTGACTGTGCACTTCTGGTCCCAATGTCACCGACGGCGCGGGAAAAGAAATAGCTCAGTGGATATAAGCCATGGCAGCACTGCAGATATTTTTCGCGTATGGCCCTGCTGACAGTGCTTCTGTGAATACCGAGATCTTCAGCCAGGTCTGCGTGGGTCATGGGCGTAAGGGGCGCATCGCTGCTGCGAAAAAATTTTTCTTGTCTGACGACAATGCGTTTGGCACAGTCGAGAAGTGTCGTGTCACGCTGGGAGACGGAGCGTATGGCGAAACGAATTTGGCGAATTTTGTCATTTAGGTATTCTTTGACATCCGGGTCCGTAGTATTATTACATAGCTGCTTGTAATAACTGCTTATGTGAAGTCTGGGTACGGTACTGCTGTTCAACGTGACGGTCAGCTCGCCTTCCTGCTGTGTGACAAAGAGATCCGGTATGATGTAAGTCGTAGGCGTATAGTGCTTAAAGGCTTCTCCCGGACAGGGCTCAAGATTTTTTATCTTTGATGCCGCTGTGACAACATCACCGAGAGTAATGCCCATTTCAGAGGCAATAACTTTATATTTTTGTTTGGAGAGCTCGTCAAGATAGCTTCTGGCAATGGCGATAACATAATCATGCTCTCCAAGGCGTTCGAGCTGCAGAACAAGACACTGGCTGAGATTCTCGGCACCGACTCCCGGCGGATCGAGCGTCTGCAGAAGCTTAAGACCTTCTTCCATGATGGAAAGGCCGACTCCTGCGTCCGCGGCAAGATTCGATAGCTTGTCACAGAGATATCCGTTGTCGTCCAGACAGCCGGCTAAATATTTTGCAGCATGGTATGTTGGGGATTTGGCATATTTCCTGTCGAGCTGGCGGCTCAAATGTGTATAGAGATCCGGTTCAAGACCACCGTCGTTGCCGGCTAATGAGAGCGGGTCCAAGTCGGGAGTATCCGTGTTGCTCTGGTTGGCAAAAAGGGGTTGCCTGTCGTTTTCTTCCAGCCATTGAAATCTGCCTTCCAACTCGTTGAAAGGGAGCTCCTGCGCTTTGGGAGGTTCAAGATCCAATACAGGGTTTTCAAGTGCCATCTGCTGAAGAAACCCCTGCAATTCATAGGAGCTCATCTGCAAGATTTCCATTGATTGTATCATTTGAGGCGAGAGTATGCCTGCCTGTTTGAGCGTTTGCTCCAGGTTCATGGGAAAAGCCGCCTTTCACTGAGAGCAGGCACCACAATGATATCGTGTGAACGCCTGCGTTCGTGTCATCTAATTATTGTTATAAGGAATCATGCAGTGATATTTTTGAAAGCAATAAAAATAGTAATACTCAATATAATATTATAACATAAGATAACAAAAACCGCAAACAGGTGATTAAGACAAGCGCGTTGGGTATATGATTCAAATATCTATAATGAATCGCAAGTTTTATCAAGGAACTTATTTTGAAGCTGTCCGATCAAAAAAAGCAATCTGGCTCAAAAAGACATGGCTCAAGGCGGGTTCGGATGATACGCGCCGGGCCAGGGTAGAATTTGCACAATTTTCAGCAGATTATTTTAAGGCAAAAAGCATAAACGTTTTTGCGCTTCTGCTTTTCTGCTTTTCCGCATATATATGGTAGCGGTAAAAAAAGGTGGGAGTGGTGTTTTTGAAAACGAACATCGAAGAGCGAGCATGTGAACTTGCGGAATACATTATAGAAAACAGCGCCACTGTACGTACAGCGGCAAAAGAATTCGGCGTAAGCAAGAGTACGGTACATATGGAAGTCATAATATGTACCGATTCCTATTTATAACAATTATGACAAATAATTACAGATTTGCATTATGGCGACTGGAGTATTATGCTTTAAGTTGCTATTTTTTATCAAAATCACTAAAATATTCAGTCAAATTTTATAAATTATTTTCAAAAAAATTGATTATTATTTCACTATTTATTGCAACTTTTTTGTAACCGTGTTATACTTTTATTAATATGATCGGTTGGGGGTTGCTGTTTTGGGGGAGGCAAAAACAAAAGTTTATAAATTGCTGTCCAAATTCAATAAGTTGAAATGGAGCCTGACACTGAAAGGAATCCTGGTAGGGTTGGCTGCCGGGCTCTTGGCGGTTTTATACAGAATTGGGATCGAATACGGAACAGGGGTTGCAGTCAAAATCTACGCCTATTTCCGGATACATCCGCTTTATATTCTTCCATGGCTTGCCGCAATAGCCGCAGTGGGCGTATTAGTTTCCTGGCTTGTTAAGCTCGAGCCTATGGCTACCGGAAGCGGTATTCCTCAGGTCGAAGGTGTTGTCTTGTTCGGACTGAAAATGAAATGGTACACGATTCTGGCGGTTCGGTTTGTGGCGGGGGTTCTGTGCAGCTTTTTTGGCCTGTCCCTCGGACGTGAAGGCCCTTCTATCCAAATCGGTGCAGCGGGCGGTCAGGCGGTATCCAGACGTTTCAACAAAAGCGGCCTGGAAGAGAATTATCTGATTACGGGTGGTGCGGCGGCGGGACTTGCCGCCGCTTTCAGCGCGCCTTTGTCAGGCATGGTTTTCGCGCTTGAGGAAGTTCACCGCAGTTTTTCACCCCTTATCCTGATTTCGGCGACAACGGCATCGCTGTCGGCGGATTTTATTTCCAAGGTTTTCTTTGGGCTAAAACCGGTACTCAATTTTGCAACGATTCCTCAGCTTCCCATGAGCTTGTATTTTTGGCTCATCCCACTCGGCCTGCTCTCCGGATTGGCCGGATCCATTATGAATAAAACCCTTCTTGGATTTCAAACGCTGTACAATAAGCTGCCGGCTTTTTTGAGACCTTGTGTTGCCCTGCTGATTGCCCTGCCTTGTGGCATGTTTCTCCCACTCACGTTGGGAAGCGGGCAGGATTTGATCGAATATGCCGAGACCGCGCTGAGTGGTATCCGGATGCTTACGGCCTATCGGGTTGTAAAACTGATCTTCACGAGCACCTGCTTCGGCAGCGGTGTTCCGGGAGGCTTGTTTATGCCGATCCTTGCCGGTGGT
>JBFWKZ010000061.1:0-13992 GCA_050252415.1 Oscillospiraceae bacterium
ATTCTCCTTGGCAGCGAGGCACGAACGAAAACACAAACGGTCTCATTCGGGAGTACTTACCGAAAGGCTTCGATATGGCGTGCGTTTCAGACAAAGACGTTGCCGGCTTCATTACCACGTTAAATCTGCGCCCGCGCAAATGCCCGGAGTGGCATTCTCCTCTTGAAGTCTTCTGTGATATGCTGTTGCACTTGACTTGACAATTCACCGAAAGGCTTCTTTGACATGCTGAGCCGTCACAAAAGTGACGGCTTCTTTCTTAGATATAGCTGAGGAGAAGCGCAAGGTTCAGCGCCGTGACGACCGCAGCAATACCCCACAGCAAAACACGGTCCAGCTTGGAATTTGCGTATTTCCCCATGACCTTTTTGGAAGAGGTCAGATAAATCTGGGTAAAAATTGTGATCGGAAGCTGTATGCTCAGAAGCATCTGAGAATATATAAGGCCCTGAAACGGCGAACGGATCAGGAGGATAATCAAAGCGGCCGGCACCATCGTAATCAGGATTCCCGCCTTCGTATGGCTGTCGGTAATATCATAAGGTTCCGAAAATATTCCGGCAAAGATGCTGCCCCCGGCCATGCCGGCCGTTATGCTTGAGGAGAGACCGGCAAAAAGCAGGGCGATGGCAAAAACCAAAGACGCGGCGTCTCCCAACAGCGGTCTCAGCATCGTCTCGGCCTGAGACAAATCATTGACAACGGTATGATTTGTATAAAATGTAGCCGCCGCCATCAAAATCATGGCGCTGTTTATCGCCCAGCCGATAAGCATTGAGATCAGGGTATCGCCGAACTCATATTTGAGCTGTTTGCGGATGACCGCCTCATCCTGAAGGTTCCACTGACGGCTCTGAATCACTTCCGAGTGGAGAAACAGGTTATGCGGCATCACTACGGCACCAAGCACGCTCATGATAATCGGCATGGAATTCTGGGGAAAATCCGGCGTTACCCAACCGACGGCGGCCGATCCCCAATCGATTTGTACAATACAGATTTCAAACAGGAAAGACAGTCCGATAAGCGAAACGAAACCGATGATGAGTTTTTCAATCTTTCGATATGAATTTGTAAATTGTAGTGTCAGCGCCACAGATAAAACCAAAAGCGAACCCAGTTTGATGGGCAAATGAAAAAGCATATTGAGGGCAATGGCGCCGCCCAGGATCTCGGCCAATGCGGTTGAAACCGCCGCGCCGACGGCTGTGAGCAGGATAATATTTTTCAGCCAGCCCCTGATATTTTCCGAAGCCGCCTCGGACAAACATTTTCCGGTCACAATACCCAGATGCGCGGCATTGTGCTGAAGCACGATCAGCATAATTGTGGAGAGCGTGACCATCCACAGAAGGGCATAGCCGTATTCGGAGCCGGCGGCGACGTTTGACGCCCAGTTACCCGGATCGATAAAGCCAACCGTCACCATAATGCCGGGGCCTATGTATTTTAAAAAGTCGGTCAGTTTGGGTCTGTGATTCCCGGTAAAAAGTTTCAAAGTATAATCCCCCGAAGGCATAATAGTCCAATTTGATATCAGCTTCCTGAAATACCCATAACGTCTTTTATGCGCCGGCAGGGCCTTTCCGACATTCCGGCCTGTATGAAGGCAGAAAGAACTATTCTTTCTCTTGCGCCGCTATTGCCCTTTTCCAGCACTTGTGACACATGGCGACATAGCGGTCGTTCCCGCCGAGGAACACCTGGTCTCCGTGGGTGACAACCCGGCCATTTTCGTCCAGTCTGGCATTCACCGTTGCCTTCGACCCGCACCGGCACACGGTCTTTATCTCGGTGATCGAATCCGAAAGCTCCATCAGCCGGCGGGAGCCGGGGAAAAAATGCGTCAGAAAATCCGTCCTCAGGCCAAAACACAATACGGGAATGTCCCGCTCGTCCACAAGCTGCCTCAGTTCGTCGATTTGTACCGTCGTAAAAAACTGGCTCTCGTCCGCTATAATGACGTCCGCTTCGCCGTATACTTCATATGCCTGTATGACGCTTGTTTCGGGAGATATGACAGATGCTTTTGCCTCCAGGCCTATGCGGGAGCGTACGACATCCGCACCATCTCGATTATCTACAGACGGCTTGATGAGCCAGACATGCATGCCCAGCTCCTCATAGTTAAACTTCGTGATGAGCGCCTGAGCCGATTTTGACGAACCCATCGCTCCATATTTGAAATAGAGCTTTGCCACTTAACCCTTACTCCTCTCAAGATGACTGCGTATCCGATCATAGACCATATCCAAAGCGACCTTATTATGCCCGCCTTCCGGAATGATGACGTCTGCGTTGCGGCGGCTCGGCTCCACATACTGCTCATGCATAGGCTTCACCGTCGTGAGGTATTGGTTCACAACAGACTCGATGCTTCTGCCTCTGTCACGTACGTCGCGGACGATACGTCGCAGAATTCGGACATCCGCATCCGTATCGACGAAGATTTTGATATCCATCTCACGGCAAAGCGCCCGATTCTGGAAAATGAGGATACCTTCAACGATGATGACGCGGGAGGGAAATATCGTCACCGTCCTGTCCGTACGGTTATAGATCGAATAATCATAGACCGGACACGCGATTTTTTCACCGCGCCGCAGCTTTTTTAGGTGCTCAACCAACAGGTCGGTGTCAAACTCATCGGGATGATCATAGTTTAACTTCGCGCGCGCCTCATAGCTCAGATCATCGTGCGCCTTATAGTAGTTGTCATGGTATATGACACTGACATCATCGCCAAAGCGGCGGCGAATTTTTCTGGTTATCGTCGTCTTCCCGCTGCCGGTACCTCCGGCGATGCCGATTATCAATATATCCGCCATAGCCGCCTCCCAATACTGCTTCCCCTATTATTTTTTGATTGTACCACATTCGGCATATTATGGCAATTTCCAAATCATTTTTCTGATTTTATTCTTAACAAAAGTATTAACAAATTATTAAGTATACTTGATTTTCTTCCAACATCTTGATATCTCTTTGACGACGTGATATAATCCGCATATCCTATCGAGACTCGAGTCGGACTAAAATTGTATATTGGAGGAAAATGCAAATGAAAAAGTCTCTTGCACTGCTACTTGCGCTTGTCATGGTATTTTCTTTCGCCGCGTGCGGCGGCAGCGACAATGCCTCTGAAAGCACCGCACCTGAAAGCAGTACTTCTGAAAGCACCGCTCCGGAATCCACCGCGCCTGAGGCAAACACCTATGAAATTGCCCTTGTAACCGACGTTGGCAACATTGACGACAAATCCTTTAACGAGGGGACCTGGAACGGCGTGAAGCAGTATGCCGATGATAACGGCATCACCTATAACTACTACCGCCCCTCAGAGGACAGCACCGAAGCCCGTGTCGAGGCAATCAGCACCGCCGTTGAAAAGGGTGCTAAGGTTGTTGTCTGCCCAGGCTATATGTTTGCCGAGACACTGTACATCGTTCAGGATAAGTTCCCTGAAGTGATGTTCCTCGGCCTCGATGTCGCCGCAACCGATATGATGAGCGCCGGCGGCGTCGATACCTCCGCTTCCGATTTCAGTGTAGACAGCTACAACATGTCAGACTATGTCAAGAGCAATGTCGCGCTGATCACTTATCGTGAAGAGCAGTCCGGGTTCCTTGCCGGCTATGCCGCCGTCAAAGAGGGCTATACAAAGCTCGGGTTCCTTGGCGGTATGGCTGTTCCTGCCGTTGTCCGTTACGGCTATGGTTTCGTACAGGGCGTTGACGCCGCAGCTAAGGAAGACGGCGTCCAGGATGTTCAGCTCAACTACTGGTATGGAAACACCTTCGGTCCTTCCGATGACGTTAAGGTCAAGATGGACAGCTGGTTTACCGGCGGCACCCAGGTCGTCTTCGCCTGCGGCGGCGGCATCTATCTCAGCGCTGTTCAGGCTGCTGAACAGGCCGGCGGCAAGATCATCGGTGTCGACAGCGACCAGAGCGGCGAGTCCGATCTGATCATCACCTCCGCTATGAAGGATCTTACAAATTCCACGGTTGAAGGTCTTACCGCCCTTTACGACAACGGCGGTGTCTGGACTGAAGATTATGCCGGAAACACGATGGTTCTTGGCGCAGCCGAGGGTAGCGTTGCTCTTCCCACCGCAGAGAGTTCATGGCGTTTTGAAAACTTCACCATTGATCAATATAATGCGATTTTTGATAAGATCGCTTCCGGTGAGGTCGCTGTTTCCAACGCCATTGATAAAGCTCCTGACGTAACCAATGTCACTGTCGACTATCAGGAGTAATCGTTAAAACCACTCATCCATGCAGTCCATTATTGCCCAAAGACCAGGGTCGGCTTTTGCCGGCCCTTTTTCTATTTTTTTGACAGAAAAGGAGGCCCACCATGACCTTTCAGCAACTGAAATATATCAGCGCAATTGCAAGATATGGCTCCTTCAACGAGGCGGCGCGCCATCTCTTTGTCTCACAATCCAGCATCAGCACAGCCGTAAAAGAATTTGAGCTTGAGCTTGGTATATCGATCTTCATACGCACCTGCCGCGGCACAGAGTTGTCACCTCAGGGGCAGGAGTTCATGCGGTATTGTGACCGTCTCCTTTCCGTCCTTGATGAGATAAGCGATCGCTACCAGCCGTCGGAAGACAGCCAGCGCCACCTGTTTTCCGTCTCATCCCAGCATTACCTCATCGTTGAGGAGGCTTTTATCGAGCTCGTCGCCCGACAAGGCGAGGTGCCTTATCGGCTCAACTTCCATGAGGGGTCATTTGAACAGGTCGTCGATGATGTCACTGGCTTTCGCAGCGAGCTAGGCATCATTTTCATGTCGAAATATAACACGCGCTCCCTTGAAAAAACGCTGCAAGACCGAAATGTGGCGTTCCACGCCTTAATAAAAGTAAGCCCCAGTATATTGATTCGCCGCGGACATCCCTTATCCTATAAGAAATCGGTCACTTGCGCAGACCTCTCTTCCTTTCCCTACGTGATGTACGAAACCGATCATCTTGCCGAGTTTACCGGTCTTAAAGACACGCTGACCAGCCGAAAACACAAACAGACCATCCGTGTATCCGAGCGGAGCACACTTCTGGAGATCATCTCCAGAAGCGACGCCTACAGCATTGTCGGCGGGCTGATGCCGGAAAAATATATCTCAAAATTTATAAGCGTCCTCATCCACACCGACGACGACGCATATATTAATATCGGCTGGATAAACCATAACAACGACGCCTTAAGCGAAATCGCCGGACATTTTATCGGGCTGATCCAACATTTTATCGAAGGATACCGGAAGCTGCATAATTATCAGGACTAGGTCTTTAAACTTTTCGCCCTCTGAGGCCGCATGCCAAACAGTGTGCGGCCTCTTATTATGATACCAATTCTCCGGCTGTTGGACTAAAGGGCCAGTCTTTGCGACATATGACAGTCAAAAAACTGAAATAATATTGCTTTTTCCCTATTTTGCGGTATAAAAGAGAGTGTCTTTCACATTTTCCCTAGGGCTTGTTTGAAAAATCCTCGCATATGTCCTTTGGCCGAATTTTGCGCCATACTTCGTTAAATTTTCTTGCCATAAAGCAATTATGCCTGCGAAAATCTGCCTTGTCCGACACAAAATTCGTCTAAAATTCCAAACACGTTGATTTTCCAAACAAGCCCTAATAGATAAATTTTTCCTTAGTTTATTCCTCGCATATGAAAGGGGAATTGATCCTTGATCGAGATTTTCAGTAAAATATTGTGTATGCTCTCGGTTATCGTTATCGGTTTTTTTCTGAAAAAAATTGGCATTGTGAGCAGAGACGATTTTCACGTCTTATCAAAGATTCTCATCTACGTGACGATTCCGGCTTCCGTCATCGTAAATTTTAATGGTTTTGAGATGGAATATTCCATGCTCATTCTGCCGGTACTGGCAATCGTCTTTTTTCTCGTCGGCTGCCTTACCGGAACGCAGCTCGTCAAAGGCGGGTCACGCGAAGATAAGGCCTTTATGGTTCTCAATGCTTCAGCGTTCAATACGGGTGCATTCACCATGGCGTTCATTCAGGCGCTGCTGCCATCCATATGCGTTGTCACCGTAATGATTTTCGATATCGGCAACTGTACCTCAACAGCCGTTTTAAGCTATATCATCGCTTCGGCAATACTTGAAGGCGGTAAGGCCCGTCTGAGTCTCAAGTACATAATACACGAGCTTTTCCGTTCCTTTGTGTTCATGATGTATCTCACCCTGACCATTATGTCCATGCTGCATATCGGCGTACCGGAAATTATCCTCGCTCCCGCCCGACTCATTGCTCCTGCGAACGTGTTCATCGCTATGCTGGCCGTCGGCGTCGGAATGGAGATCAATATACAGCCTTCAGAGCGTACGCTTTTGATAAAGGCTCTTATCGGGCGATATGCCGTTGCCGTTGTTCTGGCACTGATCAGTTGGTTCCTGCTCCCCTTCGGACATGATATACGCCTTGCCATGACGCTTGTCGCATTCTCTCCGGCTACCGCTTTCGGCGCCATGCATACAGCAACATTGGGTGGTAATTACGCGCTCTCAAATACCTTTATCTCCGTTTCCATCCTCATCAGTACCGCAATCATGACCGTGCTGGTATTGCTGCTAATCTAAAAAAATATACCGCCAATACGCAAAGCGTATTGGCGGTATTGGTATTATTTCTAAATTAATTATTCCGCTTTCACGGTTTCGGCCGGCTTTTTATCCGTACCGACCTTGCAGAGGACGATTTTCCCGTCCTCAACCTTTGCCTCAGCTTTGTCGCCGCTGGCGAGCTCACCAAGGAGAATTTTCTCGGCGGTGGCGTCCTCAACAGCGGTCTGGATGGCGCGGCGCAGAGGCCTTGCGCCATACGCCGGGTCAAAGCCCAGGTCCGCCAGTTTATCGAGCGCCGCATCGTCAACGGAGAGAGTAACGCCCAGATCCGAAATGCGCTTCTCGACAGTACTGAGCATATTGGCGGCAATCTTGCGGATATTCTCCCGTGAGAGCTGATGGAACACGATGATGTCGTCGATACGATTCAAAAACTCAGGTCTGAAGGTACGGCGCAGGTCGGCCATGACGAGCTCCTTGATCTCGCCGTAGTCCCGTCCCTTACTGCTTTCCTCCTGATGGGTAAACCCAAGTTGCTTTTTACCCTCGGTGATTGCCTTTGCTCCGACGTTTGAAGTCATGACGATGATCGTATTTTTAAAGTTGACATGTCTGCCCTGGGAGTCGGTCAAAAGGCCGTCTTCCATGATTTGCAGCATGATATTGAACACGTCCTCATGCGCCTTCTCTATCTCGTCAAAGAGAATAACGCTGTACGGTTTGCGCCTGACCTTTTCAGTCAGCTGACCGCCCTCGTCGTAGCCGACGTAGCCCGGAGGCGAGCCAATGAGCTTGGAAACCGTGTGCTTCTCCATGAACTCGGACATGTCGATACGGATCATGGCGCTCTCATCGCCAAATACAGCTTCGGCAAGCGCCTTGCACAGCTCGGTTTTTCCGACGCCGGTTGGGCCCAGGAACAGGAAGCTTCCGATAGGACGCTTCGGGTCTTTAAGCCCGACCCTGCCGCGGCGGATGGCGCGGGATACGGCGGAAACAGCCTCTTCCTGACCGACAACACGCTTGTGGAGGATATCCTCCATCTTCATAAGCCTTGCGCTCTCATCCTCGGTCAGGCTGGTGACAGGCACGCCCGTCCAGCTGGAGACCACCTCGGCAATATCCTCCGGATTCACGCAGCCGCGGGTACCGCCGCGCTTGGTTTCCCAATCCTTACGCGCTTTTTCGAGCTCCTCCCGCTGCTCTTTTTCCCGATCGCGCAGTGTCGCCGCCTGCTCAAAGTCCTGAGCCTGGATGGCGGCTTCCTTCTCGCTCGCAAGGGCGTTGACGCGGTTTTCAATGGCTTGCAGATCTGTTGGCATGGTATGGCTCTTCATCCTCACTCTTGAGGCCGCCTCATCGACCAGATCGATTGCCTTATCGGGAAGAAACCGGTCGTTGATATAACGCGAGGACATGCTAACAGCCGCCTTAATCGCCTCATCGGATATCTTTAGCTTGTGATGGGCCTCGTACTTGTCGCGCAGGCCCAGGAGTATCTGGACGCTCTCTTCAGCGGAAGGCTCGTCCACCGTCACCGGCTGGAACCTCCTCTCGAGCGCGGCATCCTTCTCAATATACTTGCGGTACTCGTTCAATGTGGTTGCGCCGATGATCTGAATTTCACCCCGCCCCAGTGCCGGCTTAATAATATTCGCAGCGTCGATAGCGCCCTCGGCGGCACCGGCGCCGATGATGGTATGCAGCTCATCCACAAAGAGAATGACATCGCCCGCCTTCTGGACCTCCTTGAGCACCGCTTTAATGCGCTCCTCAAAGTCGCCGCGATACTTGGTTCCCGCCAGCATACCGGTAAGGTCAAGCGAAACAATTCGTTTGTCCCGCAATTCCTCAGGGACATCACCAGAGGCAACCTTTTGGGCAAGCCCCTCGGCCACGGCGGTCTTGCCGACGCCCGGCTCACCAATTAAAACCGGGTTATTCTTGGTGCGGCGGGAGAGAATCTGGATGACACGGGTGATCTCCTTCTCCCTGCCGATCACCGGGTCAAGGGTACCTTTATCCGCCAGCTCCGTCAGATCCCGGCTGTATTGGTCCAGCGTCTTTGTACTGCCGGTGCTCTTGCGCTGGGCAGCGCGGGCAGCCTGCGGCTGCCTTGGACGGTTCTCCGGGTTTCCAAAAACGCCCAAGATATCGGTGTAAAGTCTGTTTAAGTCTATCCCAAGCGAGGTGATAAGCCGGGCGGCGCTGCTGTCCGGCTCACGCAGGATACCCATCAGCAGGTGCTCGGTTCCAACATAGTTGTGGCCAAGACGGTTTGCATCCGCCATGGCGAGCTCAATAACTCTCTTTGCACGCGGAGTCAGTCCCTGTGCGGGGATACCGGGCGTGCCCCTGCCGACAAAGCGCTCAATGAGCTCCGATACCAGTTTATCATCGATCCCGCTGTCGCGAAGGACCTTGGCGCCTAACCCTTCTCCTTCACGTGTTATACCAAGCAGGATATGCTCGGTACCCACATAGCTGTGTCCAAGCTCGGAAGCACTCTCCTGCGCGTTGGAAATCGCTCTTTTGGCTCGCTCGGTGAATCTATCTGAATTACGCATAATGATCACTCCTTATAGTTGAAATATTCGCATTTTCGAAAATTTCTATACAACGGACGCGGTAATTTTCCTCGTCCGTTTTGTTCCCGCAGCCCGCACGGCAAAATTGCACTGCGGCGAAAATTTTTACAGGCGAGGCTTACCTCAGCCGTCGCGGTTTAATAATATGGGGGGCAATGTAAGGATGCCCCCCATAAGTGCTTTACTTCTGCTCCCGGGAGCGGATTTCATCTCTCAGCTTAATGGCCTTCTCAAAATCCTCTGCGGCAACAGCTTTTTTCAGCTGCGCTTTAAGCGCCTTGAGTTCACGCTTTGCCTTGAACTCGGCGCCCGCATCAGCGGGTATTTTGTCTTCCTCTGTCTCCTCAAGGCGTTCAACCTCCGGGCGCTCAAGCGTCGGCGTCGCAAGCAGAGTTCTGCCAAACGGGGCAAAGAAATTGCCGTTCCAGAAATCCTCAAACATACCAAATGGATCTCTCATCTCAAAGGGATCTTTAAAGAAGCCTCCAAACAGCTCGTCGTTGTTCAGCAAACCCTCCTCTGCTGCGCACTCGCTGCAAAGGTGCATATTGGTGATTTTTCCGTTGATATTGGAAGTGTAGAAGAAGTTTGCTTCCCTCTCATTGCATTTTTCACATTTCATAATTCAAACATCCTTTCTAATCAGAAATTATTGTGATAAGCATATACTTAAATATCGACGCCCTCACGGTATCCCGATATTGCTGCGGTACAGGTCTGAGGGCATTATTCCCCACCGCAGTCATTATGAGCGCGGCACTTTGATGATTCAGCACGCCGTCATTAAGGGCATTTGAGACAAACGCCGCGGCAGTGTTGATATCAAGACTGTCACCCACGGAATTCACCATATGCATTACCAGCTGCCCCGGTGAGGGACGGACACGGCGTATGCGGATATACCCGCCGCCGCCCCGCCTTGACTCGACAATATAACCGTGCTCCGGTGAAAATCGTGTGGAGATGACATAGTTTATCTGGCTTGGCACGCAGCTGAACTTTTCCGCCAGGCTGGATCGCCTCAGCTCTGCACAGCCTTGGTCATCCAGTGCATCCATAATGAATCTCGCTATCAAATCGCTGGTTGCCATATCATCACCTCAAAAACTGCTGTTCTGTGGCCAATATATATCTGACCATCTCTGACCTTTGTCTATATAATAGTCAGTTAAGGTCAAATTAGCAACACTCAATTTTGACTATTCCTGACTATTAATCTTGTATAATCTATTACTCTCTCGCAAATGCTCTATTTTTCTTACGATATCTAATATTTTCTCAAATTCAACCAACGAACCGGAAAGGTAAGCCCTTACCTTTTCCAAAAAACCTTCACGCGTTAGGAAATTTGTATTTGCATTTTTTGATATTTGTGTTAATATAATTGCGTACTTTATACCCCCATTATTTTTTTGGTGGGTAAAATTTAAATGGAGGTTTGATTATGGCTTACGTTATCACGGATAACTGTGTTGCTTGCGGTACTTGCGCCGCCCAGTGCCCAACCGAGGCTATCTCCGAGGGTGATGGCATCTATGTCATTGACCCTGATGTCTGCGTTTCCTGTGGTGCCTGCGCTGAGGTTTGCCCCACCGAGGCTATTGTTGAGGAATAAGGCAATCCTTCTATGTTAATGGGCGGTATGCAAGCATACCGCCCATTAACATTATATAAGGAGTCTATGATGATAGAATTTGACGAGTTGTGGAAAGCCGGTCCCCGTCTCGCCCGGGCGGAGAGCGGTTTCCGCCTGAGCACGGACTCCGTCCTGCTCGCTTATTTTGTGAATACCCCAAAGCCATCGCGTATTATTGATCTCGGCAGCGGTACCGGTGTGCTGACGGTCCTTTTGGCAGAAAAATACCCGGGCGCTCACATAACGGGTATCGAAATTCAGCAGGGTTCTGCCGAACTTAGCCGCCTCAGCCTTCGGGAAAACAGCTTCGATGAAAACTGCGAGGTGCTGTGTGCCGATCTGCGCAAGCACCGCAGCTTGCTTCCAGCCGGGAAGTTTGACCTTGTGGTTTCAAATCCGCCCTATTTCCCCGCTAAGGGCGGATATTCCGCACCGGAAAAGCAGCGGCGAATCGCGCGGGAAGAGGTTTGCTGTACGCTTACGGATATCTGCCGTGCCGCCGCCTACCTCTGCCGCTGGGGCGGAACTTTTGCAATGGTTCATCGGCCCGAACGTCTTTCAGAAATATGCTGCATGGCCACAGCTGAGGGTCTTGAGCCAAAACGTCTGCGCTTTGTGCAATATAAAGCGCGAAGCGTCCCAAGCCTTGTCCTCATGGCTTTCCGGCGCGGTGCCAATCCCGGGCTCATGCTCGAGCCCCCGCTAATTTTGGCGAATGAAGACGGAAACGATACGGAAGAGGTAATACGAATTTATCACAGGGAGGCCGCGAAATGAGTGGAATTTTGTACCTTGTCGGCACACCGATAGGAAATCTTGGCGATTTTTCGATAAGAGCGCAAAGCACGCTCGCCGAGGTTGACTTTATCGCTGCGGAGGATACCCGCGTCTCCATAAAGCTTCTCAACCACTTCGGCATAAAAAAGCCGCTGGTGAGTTATTATGAACACAACCGCTATGCCAGCGGCGCAAAAATACTCGAGCGTCTGCTCGCCGGTGAGAGCTGTGCTCTGGTGACGGACGCCGGTATGCCCGCAATTAGCGATCCGGGTGAGGACCTTGTCAAGCTATGCGCCGAGGCCGGGGTAACCGTTGTGACGATACCGGGACCAAGCGCCGTTATCTCCGCCCTTGCCGTAAGCGGCATACCCACGCAGAGATTTTGCTTTGAAGGCTTTTTGTCCACCTCACGAAAAAGTCGTTTCGAACATCTTGAGGCGCTGGAAGACGAACCGCGCACAATGATTTTCTATGAGGCGCCGCATAAGCTCCTGCGCACGCTTCGGGACATGCAGACCTATTTTGGTGATCGGGAGCTCTCAATCTGCCGGGAGATAACCAAACTGTATGAAGAGACACTGCGCACGACCTTCTCCGAGGCAATCGCACATTTTGAGGAGGTCCCGCCAAAAGGTGAATTCGTACTTGTCATCCGCGGAGCCGAAAAAATTAAAGAGGCCGAACTGACCCGGGAGGAGGCTCTCACTCTGGTGGACCGCTACCGTCTGGAGGGAATGAGCCTCAAGCAGGCCTGTAAGCAAGCCTCTGAGGACAGCGGCTTTTCTAAAAATGAACTTTATGACCTTTCAATTCATACACCGGAGGGAGGACAACCATGTTAAAAGGCAAAACGCTTCTTTTAGGTATCACCGGCGGCATCGCCTGTTATAAAATCCCGTCACTGGTCTCAGCGCTTGCAAAGCAGCAGTGCAATGTCCAGGTAGTCATGACCAAAAACGCAACCGAGTTTTTTTCTCCGTTGATATTCGACCAACTGACCGGCAACCGCACGGCTGTGGACACATTCGACCGCAATCACACCCACAGTGTCGAGCACATCGCGCTGGCGGATCAGGCGGACATGGTCCTCATCGCTCCCGCTACGGCAAATGTGCTCGCCAAGCTTGCGCACGGTATTGCCGACGATATGCTGACCACCACCGTTCTCGCCTGCCGCTGCCCAAAATTTGCCGCCCCGGCGATGAACACGGGTATGTATGAAAATCCTGTCACGCAGGACAACCTTACCCTGCTCAAAAAATATGGTTGGAACATTATAGCCCCCGCTTCAGGACGTCTCCTCTGCGGCGCTGTCGGAGCGGGCAAGATGCCGGAGCCCGAAACGCTTTTTGAGTATGTGGCCTACACGCTGGCTCACGACAAGGATATGGCAGGCCTGCATGTCCTTGTCACCGCCGGTCCGACCCGCGAGGCGCTCGACCCCGTGCGGTACCTTACAAACCATTCCAGCGGTAAAATGGGCTACGCCATTGCGGAGGCTGCGGCGCGGCGCGGTGCCGTAGTCACGCTGGTATCCGGGCCCACGGCACTCAAAGCACCTTTCTATATCGACGCCATACCGGTCGTGACCGCCGAGGACATGTTTACGGCTGTTACCGCCAGAAGTGCTCGGCAGGATATCATTATTAAGGCCGCCGCCGTTGCGGACTACCGCCCGGCAACCATTGCATGCGACAAGATAAAAAAGTCCGGTGCGGATGAAGGCCTCATACTTCGGCTTGAGCGTACGCGCGATATTCTGGCCTATCTCGGTGAACACAAGCCGGCAGGACAGTTTTTATGCGGATTTTCAATGGAAACAAAAAACATGCTGGAAAATTCCCGAAAAAAGCTTGCTAAGAAAAATCTTGATATGATAGCGGCCAACAATTTGAAGGACGAGGGCGCGGGGTTCGGCGTCTCTACCAACCGATTAACCCTCATCACCCCCGATTCAGAACTGCCGCTCCCGCTCATGAGCAAGGACGATGTGGCGGACAAGCTTCTTGATGAGATAATGATTCGTCGTAAAAAATAAGGGTACAAAGGCCTCAGAAGCGCAGTTGCGCTTCTGAGGCCTGAGACCGTCAAAAAAGCCTCGCAGAGTTTGGCCGCCGCAGCGGCCAAATAAAATTAAGGCATTTTCGGGCGCGGCGTGTACGTGCACGAAAATACTTCTCAGGCTGCTGTGCGCCTCATTGCCCACCACAAGCGGCGATGAGGCGCACAGCAGCCTGCAAACCCATTTGTTAAAGAAGCCTTTCGGTGAATTGTCAAGTCAAGTGCAACAGCATATCACAGAAGACTTCAAGAGGAGAATGCCACTCCGGGCATTTGCGCGGGCGCAGATTTAACGTGGTAATGAAGCCGGAAATGTCTTCGTCTGAA
>JBFWKZ010000062.1:0-13890 GCA_050252415.1 Oscillospiraceae bacterium
TCAAGGGACATGAGAATATTGACGACTATACCAACGAGAGCATCCGTGATCCGGAGGTTCTGGGTATTGCGAAGAAGGTCAGCTGGGTACTTGACCCTGAGATTGAAAAGGTATACCCGAAGTACTATCCCTGCACGGTTGAAGTGACCATGAAAGACGGGACCAAAGAGATTTGCCACATCGAGTATCCAAAGGGGGATCCCGAGAATCCCGTCAACTGGGACGAGGCGGTTGAGAAGTTTCGCTTTATGGCCGGCCATGAGATGGGAACCTATAAGATCGAGAAGATCATCGCCCTGTGCAGCCGTCTGGAAGAGCTCGAGAACCTTGATGAACTGATCGAGCAGCTGGTGTAAATTATTATCTGAAAGGTTATGCGTTCCCGGGAGGAACGGGTAGTTTCTCCCGGAAACACATAGAAAGATGGGTTGAGCAGCGTGAGTAAGTATAAAATATATCCATTGCATGTTGGTAACATTACACGAGACAATACTAATATGATGTATATGATCGATCCGGGAAAGAAGATAGATATCCCGCTTATTGCTTGGTTGCTATTCGACGGTGAACAATATATCCTGGTCGACACTGGCGGGACGCCTGCCGATGGCATCCACTACATGCCATATACGCAGTCCCCCGGCTGTACGTTGGAAGAGCAGCTGAGGTCACATGGCGTTAAACCGGATGACATTAAGATCGTAATTATGACTCATTTGCATTGGGACCATGCAGGTAATAATGATTTATTTAAAAACGCTGAATTTTATGTTCAGCGCCGTGAATTAAACTATGCCGTTGCTCCACTGGAAATCCAGAAAAATGCCTATAATTACGGCCTGGTTTTCAAAACACGTTATCAAGTACTGGATGGTGAATGTCGGATAATCGACGGAATTTCGGTCATTCCAACTCCTGGCCACAGTCCGGGAAGTCAATCCGTCATTGTCGATACAGAAAAAGGGCCCTATATCATCGTCGGAGACCTCATATGCCTTTATGCATGTATACAGAGGAGCCCAATGATCATCAACGGACTCCACACGAATCTGTTTGAATACTACGATAGCATGAACAGGGTTGCCGCTACCGGTTATCCTATCCTTCCCGGGCACGAGCCTAAAATACTTGAGAATCCTGTATATCCATACTGATAAGAATTATTAAAGGAGGAACAATCGTGTATCAATTTAAAAAAATCGCTGCCCTGCTTCTCGTAGCTGTTATGATGCTTTCCCTTTGCGCGTGCGGCGGTGGAGACGCGACGGCAGCAACCAGCAGTCCATCCGGCAACTCAAGTGCACCTGCATCCTCTGCTCCAACTGATGGCGACACCTATGATATTGCCGATGCTACTTATGTTCTTAAAGCTGGACATGTACTGTCTGATTCCCATCCCTACCATAAGGCCCTTGAATATATGGATCAATATCTATGTGAAGCAACAAATGGTGATTTGCGCATTGAAATTTATCCGAATGCCCAACTTGGGAACGAACGCGATCTGCAGGAAGGGTGTTCAATGGGCACGGTTGATATCGGCATTGGGGCAACCGCTACTTTGTCGAATTTTACTTCTGACTTCGCTCTCTTCGATTTGCCTTATCTGTTTGCCAATAAAGAACAAGCGCGTACCGTCCTGCACAGCGACTGGGCTTCTCAGAAACTTGATGAACTGGAAAGTCTTGACATGATTGGCCTGACTTTTTGGGAAGCTGGTATGTTTGATATTATTCAAAATAAGCATCCTGTAAAAGAAATCTCTGATTTTTCCGGTCTTACCATTCGCGTGATGGAAAATGATATTTTTATGGCCACAATGACGGCATTAGGCATAAACCCCGTTCCCATGGCATGGTCTGAAGTTTTTACGTCGATACAGAACGGAACTGTTGACGGCACTTCTAACCCGCCTGCCACTATTTACACGGCCAATATTTATACTATAGCGAAAAATTTTACCATTGCAAATATGATTTATAGCCCGATTCCCGTTGTTATGAGTAAAGCCACATATGATTCCCTGCCGGAGGAGTATCAAAAACTGATGTATGAAGCCGCTGAATCTGCTGCTGATGTGGAGTATGAACTAATTGACGAAATGGAAGCAGAGGCTCTCGAGGCATTTGCTGAAGAGGGCTGCGAAGTCGTCTATTTCACCGAGGATCAGATTAGTGAGTGTCAGAAGCTCATGAAAGAAGAAGTATGGCCTCAGTTTGTCGGCAAAAAAGTTGCTCAATCCGATATTGATGCTATTGCTGATATCATCAACAATATGTAATCGAATTTCTTTATTTTCGCCCCTTATAGCATTGGGCAGAAAAATGTCCAATGCTATTTTATAGAAATACTGTATCCGAAGGGAGACTGCCATGGTCGATCCTCAAAAAAAAAGTGTTATTTCCAGAATAGGGCAATTTGCAGATACTGTCGAAACCTTTATTGCTTCCGTCGCTTTCGTTTTTATGTGCATTTTTGTTCTGACAACCATTGTTTACCGATATGCACTTCACGAACCAATTTCCTGGACTGAAGAAGCTTCGAGGTATTTGATGATCACCGGAATTTTTATTGCAATGCCAATCGCCGTTCGCGATCATGTGCATCTCGGTGTTGATCTTTTTATAAACCTGCTCCCTAATAAAGGCCGGGAAATCGCACGCATTCTTTCTGATATCATAACACTAATTGCTTATCTCGCAATAGACTTTGCCTGTTATAAGTTCGTCGTTAAAGCGTTGGCCGGTAGTCAGACTTCGCCGGCGATGCATATCCCAATTGTTATCATATACATCATAATTATAATTGGTTTTATTCTCGGCACTATTGCTCAATTTACAAATATGGTTGCTGAATATATGCATAAAAAAACAGTTCGGGATGAGGAGGCTGCAGAATGAGCGTTAATGTTGTTTTATTCTCTTCGTTTGCCCTGCTCCTTATCATGGGTGTTCCTGTTGCCGTATCCTTGACGTTTGCCTCTTTTATCTATCTTCTTGGATTTACAAACATTCCCGTTATGGTTGTTGCCCAGAAATTTTTTACAGCTGCCGACTCATACAGCTTAATGGCAATTCCATTTTTTATGATTGCCGGCGGTCTACTTGAAAAGGGTGGCGTAGCCCAACGCCTAGTAACCCTCTTCAATGCTGTTTTGGGCTGGCTTCCCGGCGGCCTTGCCATTGCGGCATTTATTGCATCCGCTTTTTTTGGCGCCATTTCCGGTTCTTCGGCTGCAACAGTCGCGGCTATCGGTGCGATCATTGTACCCATTATGATAAAAGAAGGATATGAAGAACGTTTTGCATTATCCACTGTTGCATCGGCTGGTTTCTTGGGCATTATAATTCCGCCTAGCATTCCTATGGTTATTTATGGCATGGCTATTGGAATTTCTGTAACAGACGTTTTTCTCGGCGGTATCATCCCTGGTATTCTTCTCGCGCTTGGGATGGCTGTTTATGCCGTCATTTACGGTATCAAGCACAAAGGTGAAATTGTAATACATAAGTTCAGTGTTAGAAATCTATGGGTAGCTTTTAAAGACGCCATTTGGGCATTAATGATGCCTATCATTATTTTAGGTGGAATCTATGGTGGTATCTTTACACCGACGGAATCTGCTGCTGTTGCGATTGTCTACGGACTTATTGTCGGCAAGTTCGTTTATCACGAACTGGACTTCAAAACGGTCTGTGCCATCTTAAAGGGGTCCATCAAGACAAGCTGCCAAATTATGTTCATAGTGTGCGCGGCCACGGCATTTGCATATGTGTTGACTCGCGAAAATGTCACGACAAATCTGGCACATTCTATTATTTCTATTGCCTCCAATAAATTCACTTTCTGGGCACTTGTTACAGTGCTGCTGTTGATCGTCGGCTGCATTATGGATACTGTACCAGCTGTTATGATTCTTGCCCCGCTGTTTGCCTCGTGCCTTGATACCTATCACATTAGCAGCGTTGCATTCGGTGTTATCATGATTATCAACCTTGGTATTGGATTGTGTACACCGCCCGTTGGTCTAAATCTTTATGTAGCGGCCGGACTCCGGAAAGTTGGAATTGAAACGGTATGCAACAAACACTTATTAATATACCTCGCACTTGCATTATTACTACTGACGACCTTTATGGTCTTCCCACAGATCGTCACATTTCTGCCCGGTACGGCTAATTAATAATAGATAACAAATTTGAAAGAAGTGTTAAAAATGTATAATCCCGAAATGGAGCGAATACCATGCGTTATCATGCGCGGCGGTACGAGCAAAGGAATATTCCTGCTTGAAAATGACCTGCCGAGTGATGCAAAGACGCGTGACCGCGTTATTCTGTCCATATTTGGCAGCCCCGACTCCCGTCAGATCGACGGCCTCGGCGGGGCAGACCCCTTGACCAGTAAGCTCGCCATCATCGGCCGTTCGAGCAGAACCGACGCCGATATCAACTACACCTTCGGTCAGGTTGAGCTCCACTCTGCTTATGTCGACTATTCCAGCAACTGTGGAAATATTTCATCCGCGGTTGGCCCGTTTGCTATTGCTCAGGGCCTGGTAAAGGCGGTTGAACCCATCACCAGTGTCCGTATTTACAATACCAACACCGACAAGGTCTTTGAGGCTGAGGTTCCCGTCGTGGACGGCAAGCCGGCTGTCCTTGGCGATTACAAGATCCACGGTGTTCCGGGAACCGGCGCGCGTATAGGCGTGAATCTTGCCGGAACCGTCGGGGCCAAAACCGGCAGCCTGCTGCCCACGGGAAATCCTACCGATTTTATTGATGTCCCCGGTTTCGGTTCCCTCGAGGTATCGATGGTGGATGCCGCCAGCCCTATGGTATTTGTCCGGGCCTCCGATCTTGGCCTTGTGGGTACGGAAGGCCCCCAGGAGATAGACTCCGACCCAAAGATGTTAAAACTCTTGGAGGATATCCGGGCGACTGCCGCCGTGACGATGGGTATAGCGCCGGATATCGAAACGGCGCATGAAAAAATACGCGCAGTACCCATGGTCGCCTTTATATCGCCGGCGGCAGAATATAAAAGCCACATAAACGGCGAGCCCATATCGGCAAAAGCAATTGACTTTGTCTCCCGCGGCATGTTTATGGGGATCATGCATAAAACCTATTCGGGAACCGCCACAGTCTGCACAGGCTGTGCCGCCGTAACAAAGGGAACGCTCGTCAATCAACTCATGCCGCCCATCGGTGGGGATACGGTGGTGCGTATTGGCCACCCCGGCGGCATCATTGAATGCGACATGACCGTTAATAACGGCGTTATCACCCGGGCAATCTTCGGACGCACCGCCCGAAGAATCATGGAAGGCTATGTCTATATTCCTCGCAAAATACTTAATTAAATAAAATTGACAAAACAGGAGATGCATTCTTATGAGAAATACCGATGGAAAATCCGGCGCTCAGGTATTGCGCGAGCGGCTTATGGATCCGAAAATTATTGTCGCGCCTGGTGTTTATGATTGCCTTAGTGCCAGAATCGTTGAACAGACAGGCTTTGAAGCGGCGTTTATGACCGGCTTCGGCGCCTCGGGCTCTATTCTTGGGCAGCCTGATTATGGGCTCATGACCATGAATGAGATGGCCACAGTCTGCGCCAATATGAACGCGATTCTCAATATTCCGCTGCTGGGTGATATCGACACCGGCTATGGAAACCCGCTCAATGTCTATCGCACCGTGCGGGAGTTTGAGCGCGCTGGAATGGCGGCCGTACACCTTGAGGATCAGGTGTTCCCAAAACGGTGTGGCCATATGGAGAAAAAAGCTGTTATACCGATGGAAGAGCATATCGAAAAAATTCGCGCAGCGGTTGAGGCAAGAGACGATATGCTCATAATCGCACGTACCGACGCGAGGGCGACCCATGGCATAGATGAGGCGTTGCGCCGCCTTGAAGCTTACCGTGATGCCGGAGCGGATATCATCTACGCCGACGCTCTGTGCAGTGCTGAGGAGATGAAGCTTGTCGGATCTATCCCGGGCGTATATAAATTTGCAAATCAGGTGGAATTTGGCAAAACGCCGATTTTGAGTGCGGACGAGATACAGGCCCTGGGCTTCAGCATCGTCATCTATCCCGTAGGTACGGTCTTCACGGCTGCCAGAGCCATGCAAAAGATGCTTGCAAAACTCAAGGCGGAGGATAAGACACATGAAGATACCGAGATAATGACCACATTTGCCGAATACAACAGCATCGTTGGTATGGAGGCCTTGACCACAATGGAAAAGACCTATCAGGTTGACCTGTTCAAGAAAAAGAATCAGGAATAATTCACTTTTCAAGACGCCATGACAGCGGCATGGCGCAGTATATCCGATTGCTGTGCCATGCCGTGATTTCAGGATTGGAGCGTTTAATTATGAGCATGACAATGACCCAAAAAATATTTTCGCGTCACGCCGGACTGGCGTCCGTTGCCGCCGGACAACTTATCAATGCAAAGCTGGACCTTGTGATGGGGAGCGACGTGACGACACCGATAGCGATTCAGGAGATGGAAAAGTATCGATTGGAGCGGGTATTTGATCCGCATAAAATCGTACTTGTCATGGACCATTTTGCCCCGAACAAAGATATTCAGGCGGCGCGCAACTGCGCACTCTGCCGGAACTTTGCAAAAAAAATGGGCATAGCGAACTTTTATGACGGCGGACGCATGGGGATCGAACATGCGCTTTTACCGGAGCAGGGGTTCGTCGCGCCCGGTGAACTGATTATCGGCGCGGACTCGCACACCTGTACATATGGCGCGCTCGGCGCTTTTTCCACCGGCATCGGCAGCACCGACATGGCTGCCGGCATGTATTGCGGGGAGAGCTGGTTTCGCGTACCACAGGCGATTAAGGTTAATCTGACGGGAGCCTTCCAGCCGTTTGTCGGCGGAAAGGACCTGATCCTGTCCCTGATCGGGATGATAGGCGTTGACGGCGCACGGTATCAATCCATTGAGTTCAGCGGTCCGGGCGTTGCCAATATCGGTATTGACGACCGATTTTCCATCTGCAATATGGGTATTGAGGCGGGCGCAAAAAATGCAATTTTCCCTGTTGATCAGGTGACATATGACTATTTGGGCGGACGGGTTGCGCGGCAATTTGAACCCGTTTATGCTGACGACGACGCGGAGTACAGCCGGATTATTGATATTGATCTTGCAGCATTAAGGCCGGTAGTTGCGGCGCCACATCTGCCTTCAAACGTAAAAGAAGCGGCGCATTATGCCGGCGTGCCTATAGACCAGGTTGTCATAGGATGCTGCACAAACGGACATATTACGGATCTGCGCCAGGCAGCGGCAATTTTACGGGGCAAAAAAATTGCTCCGCATGTCCGATGTATTATTATCCCGGCGACCCAGGAGATCTATCTCCAGGCGCTTCGCGAGGGCTTATTGGAGCTGTTTGTTGCATGCGGCGCGACCGTCAGCATGCCGACCTGCGGCCCGTGCAACGGTGGGCATGTTGGAGTGCTTGCCGACGGCGAGCGGTGTGTGTCAACCACAAACAGAAATTTTGTCGGGCGGATGGGCGTTAAGAACTCAGAGGTCTATCTCGCTTCGCCGGCTGTCGCGGCGGCGTCGGCCGTTGCCGGTGTAATAGCCGTACCGGAGGTGTCATTTCATGAGTAAGATTTATAAGTACGGAGACAGTGTCGATACGGATGTGATACTGCCGGCGAGATACCTTGCGCTGTACAGACCTCAGGACCTTGCTGCAAGGTGTATGGAAGATCTGGATGCCAACTTTGCTAAAAGCGTTGAGCCCGGAGATATTATTGTCGCTGGTGAGAATTTCGGCTGTGGGTCCTCCCGAGAGCATGCGCCGATCGCAATAAAGTCCAGCGGGGTAAAATGCGTCATTGCGTCGTCGTTTGCGCGCATATTTTACCGCAACGCGATAAATATCGGCCTGCCTATCCTGGAGTCTCCCGAGGCGGCGCGGGAAATACGGCCGGGAGATGACGTTGAGGTCGATCTCACGTTAGGCGAGATCACGGACAAAACAACGGGCAAGACTTACATCACAGGGGCGTTCCCGGAATTTATACAAAATATGATCGATGCGGGAGGCCTTTTACCGTACCTTGCCCAGAAATAACAACCCTGGTTAAAACGCTTTATATTGAAACGTTAAAAGGATAGGGAATACGAAAAATCGTATTCCCTATCCTTTAACATATCGGATTGGCTATGCGTAAGGGCGGATAGCCAAATTTTTATCTGTTAAATGCACAATTTATATAATAATTGAATCTGCGCTCGCGGTCGAGCGTTGTGCTGTCCATATGCCCGGGGTAGACCTCATAGTCGCCGGGCAGCATAGCCAGTTTTTTCAGCGACTTCATCAGAGTATCCATGTCGCCGCCTGGCAGGTCTGTTCTGCCGCAGGAGTCGTGAAACAGCGTATCGCCGGTGAAGAGGACGTTTTCACAGCGGAGCGTAACGCCGCCTGGCGAATGACCGGGCGTCTGGATGACATGAAATTCCAGCGAGCCCACGTGCATCACATCGCCCTCGGCATAGAGGATGGCGCCGGCCGGCGGAGTGAAGGCAAATGGGGCGTTGTCCGGATTCACTTTGGTATCGAGTTCGTTTATGCAAACCTTGGCGCCGGTCTCCTCCGCTATGACGCGCACCGCCATGGTGTGGTCATAATGACCATGTGTCAGAAAGATAAAGCGGCATTTCAGCTTGTTGTCTTCAATATAGTCAAGGATGGTATTCGATTCGTCTCCAGGGTCAATGACGGCACAGTCCAAAGTATCCTCATCTGTAACGATATAACAGTTGGTGTCGAGCTGTCCGACCTGAAAATCCTTTATCAGCATAGTTACCCTCCATATTATTATAATGTATCGGTATCCAAAATAAGGGTGACGGGACCATCGTTTATCGAAACGACCTGCATATCCGCACCGAACTCCCCGGTCTCTACCGGAAAGCCTGCCTCACGACAAAGTGCGATGACCCGTTCATACAGGGGAACGGCTGTCTTCGGCCTTGCCGCGGCGGAGAAGCCAGGACGGCGTGAGCGGCAGTCTGCATATAACGTAAACTGCGATATGATTAGCATTTGCGCCTCCGCATCGGAAGGCGATATGTTCATTTTTCCGTTTTCGTCCTCGAAAACGCGCATCTTACAGATTTTATCGGCTATTTTATCAGCCTCCGCCTCCGTGTCGCTTGCATGGACGCCGAGCAGTACGAGGAAGCCTTTTCCAATTTTACCGTAAATGGTACCGTTTATTGTGACCGATGCTTCGGTAACGCGTGTAACAACCGCTCTCAATCGTTTTCCTCCCTGTCCGTTGTCTGCAGTTGACGCAGCCGCGAATTGTGTCCGGCCCGGAGAACTTCAACCACGCCCTTGATTCCGGTCAAGCGGTTGATGATATTTTTTAGCTCCGTTGTGTTTTTGACTTCCAAAGTCACTCTAGCAACCGATAGGCTTTGATTAATCAAATCTTTGGCAGACATACTGTGTACGATGGCGTTCATAGAATTCAGAATCGTGGCAATGTCCATGATCAGCCCGTTTCGTTGAATGGAGCTGATATTTAAGGTGCAGAAATACTTGTCCTTGGACGTGTCGTCAGCCCAAGTGACGTTTATCCAACGGCCGGGTTCACCTTTTGCGGCGGAATTGATAAAATTTATGCAGTCACGGCAATGCACGGATACGCCGTTGCCGCGGGTAATAAAGCCGACGATATCATCCCCCGGCACAGGGGTACAGCAGCGGGAGAACTTGATGAGGCAGTTGTCCAGTCCTTCGACCAGAACGCCATGGACAGCTTTTTGCGGTTTTTGAGCCTTTTGACGGCGGTCTACCTGCTCGTTCAGCTTATCCAGTACCGACTTATGAAGAGGCTTGTGCGCTCTGAGAAGCTCGTCGCGGATGCGGTTGACCGCACGCGTCGCGGTGATGCCGCCGTAACCGACCGCCGCAAACATGTCGTCCAGTGTCCCAAAGCTCATGCGCTTGAGAATGGCCGTGAGCGTTTCCTCATCGGCGATTGCGGCTATGCTGATGCCGGCACGCTTTAGCTCCGCTTCGAACATCTCTTTACCGTGGATGATGTTCTCCTCGCGTTTTTCTTTTTTGAACCACTGTTTTATCTTCGTGCGCGCCATACCGCTCTTTGCGATCGAAAGCCAGTCCCGGCTGGGGCCGGTGGAATTTTTTGCGGTGATAATGTCGACAATGTCACCATTTTGCAGCGTATGGCTTATAGGAACGATTCTGCCGTTTATTTTAGCGCCAACCATACGGTTGCCGACGGCGGAGTGAATGCTGTAGGCAAAATCAATGGGCGTAGCGCCTGCCGGAAGGTTTATGACATCGCCCTTCGGGGAGAAAACGAACACTTCATCGGCAAACATATCGACTTTGAGATCGTGGAAAAAGTCCTGCGCCTCGGACTCCTGCTGTGTCTCCAGAAGACGGCGGACCCAGGCAAATTTTTCCTCATCGCCCGCTTTAACGCCCCGATTGCCGCTCTTATATTTCCAGTGTGCCGCAACACCGTATTCCGCCGTGTGGTGCATGTCCCAGGTGCGTATCTGTACTTCAAATGGGATGCCTTCCGTGCCGATTACAGTCGTATGGATGCTCTGATACCCATTTGGCTTTGGGGTCGAGATATAGTCCTTGAACCGTCCGGGCACGGGTTTGAACATATCATGCACATAGCCGAGCACATTATAGCAATCCGCGATTCCATTGACGATGACGCGCAGGGCACAGAGGTCAAATATTTCCGAAAGGTCAAGATGTTGAGTGTACATTTTACGGTAAATACTGTAAATATGCTTGATTCGGCTATAAATCGTTGCGGTTAAACCGCTTTCCTCCAGCCGGCTCTTGATTTTACCCTCCATCTCATGCATGAACTGCTCCAACTCAGGGCGCTTGGACTCCAATGCATCGGTTATTTCCTTGTAACCGACGGGGTCAAGGTAGAGCAGCGAGAGATCCTCGAGCTCCCACTTGATCTTTTGCATTCCGAGACGGTGGGCAATGGGAGCGTAGATCTGCATCGTTTCGCGAGATTTGCTGCGCTGCTTATCCGGCGTCTGATACTCCATGGTGCGCATGTTGTGCAATCGGTCGGCGATTTTAATAAGGATTACGCGGATATCGTTGCTCATAGCCATGAGCATTTTCCGCATATTCTCCATCTGTTCGTCTTCTTTATTGATATATTGTACGCGGGTCAGCTTGGTGACGCCCTCAACAATATTGGCAACTTCTGTGCCAAACTGCTTTTTAATGTCCTCATACTCAAGACTCGTGTCCTCAATGCCGTCGTGCAGGAGCGCAGCGACGATGGAATCCTCGTCCAGCCCCATTTCAGCCGCTATCTGTGCCGCTGCGATGACATGGGTGACGTATGGCGAGCCATCTCTTCTGAGTTGACCGCTGTGCGCGCGCTCGGCGCAGTCCAGGGCGGCGTGTACCCGACCGAGATCTGCCGAAGGGTTGTATTCGAGGACGGTTTTTTTCAGATCCTCATACATCTCATCTATTGTTTTTGTAATAGCCATAACATCCTCCCCAATCTCTGCTAGACCCCAGCACATTCAGCCAGGCTGCAAAGATATGACGAAGCGGTGAGGTCCGCCTTGCCCTGAGCCTCCGGCTGCGTTATGGTTATAATATCATTGTCTCTTTTTATTTTTAATAATCCGGTTTCCTCAAAAACAGTTATGCAGGCACAGAGCTTACCAGGGTTCAGCTCCGTGTTGTTCAGCGCGTGCAGAATATCGTCGAGACTGCCGCTCACTGTGCCGCCAAGTCCCTTCAGACGGCGCCATAACACAGCAAAGTCGCGTCGGCTGGGCAGTACTTCGTGCGCCTCACCGTATTGAGGCAGTTCCCCGGCCAGAATGCGGCGGCAGAGAGGCAGCGGGTTATACTTTCGGATATCAATAAGGATAAGTTGGACCGACATACGGGAGCGATACTCATTTACCTGAGGGTAAAAGGCAATGTCCACCGTGCAGCCCGGACGGAGTCCGAGTTCTTTTTCAGTGTGTGAGAAATAAATACACTCCAGCCGATGCCCGCCCTTTATGATAGAGAGCCGTATGTGGCGGCCACCGCCCATAGCACAGACATTCTCAAGCTTTGCCGCAATAATGCAAAGCCTCGGGCGCGGATTCCCATTGCCGCAGGGTTCCAGCATGTCCAGCGAGCGGACGCAATCCAGTGAGAGGAGAGAGAGATCGTCGATGCGGAGATCCAAATCAATACTTGGTGCCTCAGCAGGAAGATTTTCCTTATAGTACTCCGCAAAAGCGCGGCGAAAAGCGGGAATGTTTTTCCGGGTGATATTCAGTCCGGCGGCAAGCGCATGTCCGCCGAAGCTTTCCAAATATCCGGAGCAGGCAGCGAGCGCTTCGAAAAGGTTAAAGCTGCCATAACTGCGGCAGGAACCCTTTCCGCAGTCACCGTCCAAGCAGATCATGACTGCCGGCAGTGAGTAGGTTTCGGCAAGGCGTGATGCGACGATACCAACGATTCCCTGATGCCAATTTTCCGCTACAAGGACGATAGGTTCGTTCGGCGGGTGCTTTTCCAGCATTTGCTGAGCCTGCAGCCATATCTCATGCTCCATTTCCTGGCGGCTGCGATTCAGATCACACAAGCTTGTGGCAAGCTGTTCGGCATTCTGGCGATTTTCTTCCATCAGCAGAGCAGCTGCACGAAAAGCACAGCCCAGCCGGCCTGCGGCGTTTAGTCTCGGCGCGAGGGTAAAACCGACCGTCGTCGCGCTGATCCGCCGTGGTTCCATACCGACTTCGCGCAGAAGGGCTGCAAAGCCGGGGCGAGGGTTTTCCATAAGTTTTTTTAGACCCGCGCGGACGACAAAGCGGTTTTCACCGATAAGCGGCATAACATCTGCGACGGTACCGACGGCAACAAGGTCTGCATACTCGTTCAAAATTTTCTTAGGTTCACCATCAATTGCGCAGGCAAGCGTAAAGGCCACTCCAACGCCGGCAAGCAAATGACCCGCATCTGAATCGGAATGACGTTTTGGATCGACTACAGCGACGGCACAGGGAAGCTTTTCCTGACATTCGTGGTGGTCGGTGATGATCATATCAATACCCAGTGAGCGTGCAAACTCGGTCTCCTCAATGGCGGTTATGCCGCAATCGACGGTTATGATCAGGGTTACGCCTTGATCGGAGAGTGTTCTTATGGCTTCGCGATTCAAGCCATAGCCCTCTTCAATACGGTCGGGTATGTATGGAATGCATTCTATATTCATATTGCGGCGAAGAAAATCTGTCATAAGGCAGGTTGAGGTAATGCCATCGACATCGTAGTCACCAAAGACAGCGACGGTCTCGCCATTTTTAGCCGCCATCCGGATACGCTGCATCGCCTTGTCGATGTCCTCAAGAGCAGGAGAGCTTTGAAGATAATCATCGTCACTGGAAAGAAAGTTTTTTGCCTCATCGGCGGAGTGTATCCCACGGCTATGCAGTATTGCCGAGAGCAGTGGGGTTAATCCTGCGTCAAGCATGTCACGGGGAATAACGATTTTGCCCGGCGGGATGTTCCATTTGATCTGTTGCTTCATTTTGCTATCATTCACACCATTAACCATTAATAATATAATAGTATATTTTACTCTAATTTGCCACTCTTTGCAATGAAAATATTCATTTAGCAAAACGGACGACGCCTGTTTTGCTGTTTTTATGTCATGTGTATTGTTCTTGACAGTGATGTAAAATGGTGATACGATGAACCGAACGCCGGTGTGGCGGAATAGGCAGACGCAAGGGACTTAAAATCCCTCGGTGGCAACACCGTACCGGTTCAAGTCCGGTCACCGGCACCA
>JBFWKZ010000063.1:0-13835 GCA_050252415.1 Oscillospiraceae bacterium
ACGGGCGACGAAGCATTTTACTGTTGTGATTAAACCGAAATCGGCCACCTAAAAGGGGTGGCCGCTGCGAGCGCAAGGTGGCCGCTGGTGAAACGCATCTGTGGCCGCCGAGCGCCGCAGATTGCACAAAGGCAGCTGTTTTTAACTTCATAACTTGTACGGCCTCGAATCGCCTCAGTCTTAGATACATATTTGGCATGCGCATCTCAAATAACATTGGCAGTTAAGAGGCCAAAGCCGGAATTCAAGGTCGTTTATTTTTCAGAGATAAGGGTCTGCAGTATTCCAATGGTTTCCCGAAGCAGAGGCATATCCTGGCCTTTACGGCAGGCGGCAACTGTATCGAATTTAATTGGCGGCGAAAAACTTTGCGCCTGAAGCTCGACTCCCTTCAGGCAGGAGCGGGGTACTATCGCCGTACATTCCGCCTGCTTTACCAAGTTAAGCATTACCGAAATATCGTCAGACTCAGCGTAAACGTCGAATCCACGTCCTTTTTCCTGAAACGCTTTATCACAGATCAGACGCAGATGAGACCCTTGAGGCGGCAATATCACAGGTAAATCGCCAAATTCATTTTCAGAGGGCACAGCCAAGACCAGCTCTTCTTCCGCGAGAACCGTGTAATTCATATCCTCATCGACATGCCGAACGGCCGAAAATACAGATAAGTCTATCTCCCCATCCACAATAGTACGTCTGACCTGAAGACTAACCGGGATACTCACGGTAACTTCCATAGTGGGATAGGCGTGTTTCAGCAGCGGCAGCAGGCGGGTATATACCAGCGGCTGTAGTCTTCGGCAAATTGAGAGCTTTAAATGCTTGATTTGGTTACCGTTACGGTTGTGGAGTAAATTATTGGTATCCTCGTAAATTTTCATTATAATACGCGCGCCATTTATATAAATTTTTCCGGCGTCGGTAAGCAGCATTTCACCCTTACAACGGTAAAAAAGGGGCGGTAGCCCCTCAACTTTTAACTTGGCCAGCTGCTGGCTGAGTGCTGATTGAGATAAAAACAGTTTTTCCGCAGCGCGTGACACGCTTTTCTCCTCAGCGATGGTCAGAATATATTCAAGTTGTTTCGTATCCATCGTCTGTCTCCTTAAATTCGTTATATATTTTTCTGGCTTCGTCATTCAGGAAGGATATAGTGGTAAATTCACGAAGCAGTTGATCCCGTATACTCAGATAAGCAAAGTAGCGCTGTGCCTCAGAAAGCGATTCGCCTCTGCGGTAATAGATGCCAACTGTTATGCCTATAGACGGTTCCATTGAAAAGTACACGCGATTTTGTCCGGATTTACAATAGCCTATAGGCAAAAAGCCCACGCCGGCTCCGCTTGATAATATACTATCAATAAATAATACGTTGTTGCTCTCATATACCACGGTGGGTGAAATGCCGGTTTCCTGAAACAGTTTCCATATGGTATGCGAGTTTGCAGTTTTATTCCCCCACATAACAAACGGGGTATCCTGAAAGCGCCGGATATCAATTGAATTAAACCCGCTTTCTTCAGGCTGCGCCAGCGCTGCCAGCGGATGAAAATCCGGAACACACAAGAGAAGCTCTTCGCGGTTATGAATGATTGCGCTGTATCGGTCCAGCATATCATCAGAAACACCGCCGATCACCAAATCCAGTTCTCCGGATTCAAGTGAGTCAAGAAGCGTACCGATATACCCCTCCTTCAGCCCGACAAAGACTCCGGAATACCGTTGATAGAATTTTGAATATATGCGAGCAAATAAGGTGCTGCCGCGGTGCGGTGTAACGCCCACGGTAAAACGTTCCGAGTAATTGTCTGAAAGGCCGAAAATGGAATTATACGTACGTTTTTTTGTTTCAACGATCCGCTGGCAGGCATCCAGATAGATACGGCCGGCCTCTGTGAGAATCATGGATTTTTGTTGTCGGATAAAAAGAGTTTTCCCCAAACGCTGCTCTGTGACTGAAAGAAAACTGGAAAGAGTTGGCTGGGATACCCCCAAACTTTTTGCCGCTTTTGAGAGAGTACCTTGCTCAAATATCGCGATCATATATTCGCAGGGACGCACATTCACAAAAAGTCTCCTCTCATTTTGTCTATATTAGCCGGTATTTTATCAGTTATTACAAAATAAGTAAAAATAAATTTATATTATAAATTTAGCTTATTTATTATATAGTTTTTTTGCGATTGAAAAGTAATATGTCGAACAATATAATAACATTGCAGCATTAAATTAAGCAAAATCTTTTATAATTGTAATTGAGGAAAAGGAATGTGTCAAGATTTGCAATGATAAAAATTTAATTGCCTTATTAATATCTATACATAATATTAGAAATTTTTATAAATCTTATGCAAATTCCGCCCTTCCTTCAATCTAATACGCCTACTCAAATATTATTTAAAAGGAGAAATTGAGCATGAACGCAAAACGCATGGTAGCTATTATCCTAAGTGTCATTTTAGTGATTGGTCTGCTGTCAGGGTGTGACAGCGGCGCCGCTCCGGCCTCCTCATCGCCTACCGCTTCCTCGGTAGCGTCCGCAGCCCCGGAATCTACCCAATCAAGTGATACCGAGGAGACAAGTTGGCCCAGTGGGTCGATTCAGTTTTTAGTACCCTCAAAAGCAGGAGGCATTACCGATATTTATACCCGGTATGTCCAGAAATCGCTCCAGACTTCAACCAGTGCCAATTTTGCAACTGTGAATTATGATACCGAGGCCGTGGGCTATGAAAATCTCCGCTCCGCTAAACCGGACGGGTCCACGCTTTTGTTCCAGCACAGCACCATAATCTGCAAATATCTAACCGGGGCAATAGACTACAATCCCGCAACAGGATTTAAGGTTGTCGGCGTTGTGGCAAACATGGGTAGCCAGGCTATTATCACGAACCCGGACGCACCGTATGATACCTGGGATGAATTCGTCGCCTACGCCAAAGATCATCCCGGCGAGGTGATCACCGGTGTTTCCACCAACGGTACCACCCACTTTATATTCGGACAGGTACAAAAAAATTGCGGCATTGAACTCAATCTGGTTGAGTGCTCTTCCGAGGCCGATAAGCTGACCAATGTGGCAGGCGGCATTATCAACCTTGCAAATTGCTCGCTTGGCAACGCAAAGGAATATGAAGACGCGGGAAAAATCAAAGTCCTGGGCGTTTTGGGAAGCGGCCAACCCGAGGAAAACTATCCTGAGTGGCAGCCGATCACCGATGTCACCTGGTTATCTTATCTCTACTGTCTGGCCCCATCCGATATCGACGAGGCCACAGCTCAGGCCATTAACAAAGGTTTGAAGTCTCTGGTTGATGATCCGGAATATGTTGAGGAATGCAAAAAAATTGGCGGAACCGCAGAATGGCTGGATCTGGAAAGTGCCCAAAAGAATTTCTCAGATACGATCGCCAATCTTAGCGATGTTGCCACTTCGCTTGGAATTAACGCTCGTGGATGAATATGCCCTGTAAAACAGGCGGGGAGGACATTTTCCTCCCTGCCGTTTTATAGCTATGGATACAGATAATTTAACAAGGGAGACAAATTATGATAAGTAAAGACCGTATTGGCGGGGTACTGTTTGTCATCTTCGGCATTGTTGTGGTGCTCATGGCAACTCAGATTCGAGTACAGGCCAATCTCACCGAACCCGGACCCAGATTATTCCCTTACATATCAGGAATCGGAATAGCTGTATGTGGACTGGGAATGGCAATTACTGCGAAAAGGCAGAAAAGCGGCGAGCCTTATTTGACCCCGTCCGGATGGCGGCGGCTCGGAATTTCAGGGGCTGCGCTTATACTTTATTATCTGGCATTGGAGTATGTCGGTTTTCTAATCGCAACGCCCTTTTTCACCTTTGCTATTATCCTGATTCTGGCAAGCGGCAAGAGAGTCAATAAAATCACGGCGGTCGTGATTTCCCTTTTGACGACCGGGATTCTATACTATCTTTTCCAAAAGCTATTTTCAATTTTCCTGCCTTCCGGCAAACTGTTTTAGGAGGTGCTGAAGCATGTTTTTTGCGCAAATGCTCGCCCTTTTTAATCCTACATCTATTTTCATGATACTGGCCTGTACCGTTGTAGGCATTATTTTCGGTGCCATTCCCGGCCTTTCAGGCGGATTGGCCGTTTCACTTCTTCTGCCTCTGACTTTTGGAATGGACTCTCAACTGTCCTTTACCATGTTGATTGCAGTCTGGGTTGGCGGCATTTCCGGCGGTTTTATTTCCGCCACGCTTATCGGGATTCCAGGTTCACCCGCATCGATTGCAACATGTTATGACGCTTATCCCCTGAGCCAGAAGGGGGAAACGGTTCGTGCACTTGGTATCGGAATACTGGCCTCCTTTATGGGCACTTTTCTTTCATGCATCGTGGCCACCCTGCTAAGCCCATACATTGCCGACTTGGCCATGAAGCTTGGGCCTTGGGAATATTTTTCCCTTTGTTTTTGTGCGATTACCTTAGTGGCCGCATTATCAAAGGGTTCGATTTTTAAGGGTATGCTTTCCGCGTTCCTTGGGCTCTTCCTTTGCTGCGTCGGCGTAGCGCCGATCGACGGTGCTTACCGTTACACTTTCGGCAATATTTATCTTGGGGGCGGACTGGATATGGTTGCCCTTATGCTCGGAATTTATGCCATAAAACAGGTGGTCGGAGATTATGCCAAGGGACAGCAGGAGCTTCCTGAGGTCAACGTGGGGAAAATCCGCGGCTTCGGCGTTAAGCGAAGCGATATCACTGAAAATATCGGTGTAATCATAAAGTCTTTCCTGATAGGACTCTGGATCGGTTTTCTGCCCGGCATGGGAAGCGGCTTGTCCAATATGGTGGCATATGCTCAGGCAAGAGCCGGGGGCAAGCATCCCGAGAAATACGGCACAGGATATCCGGGAGGTATTTGGGCATCCGAAACCTCCAACAACGCCGCCGTCGGCGGCGCTTTGATCCCTATGATTTCTTTGGGTATTCCCGGAGATGCGGTAACGGCTCTGCTTTTATCCGGTCTGATGATACATGGTTTGCAGCCCGGACCATTGCTGCTTTCTTCTAATCCGCAAATCGTTTATTTAATTTTTGCGACTGTTATGGTGTCTGCAATTTTTGTACTCGTCGAGCAGTTTTTTGGAATGAGATGGTTCCCTCTGCTGCTTAAGCTTCCCTACCATTACTTATACGGGGTCATCCTTGTCATGTGCTTCATCGGTGCTTTTACCAGTAAAAACACGACCTTCAATATACTTTGTGTTCTTGGTTTTGCGGCACTCGGCTTGTTATTGGATGCCTTAAAAGTTCCAACCAGCCCACTGATTCTATCATTTATTCTAGGCAGCAAACTGGAAGAATATTTCCGCAAGGGAGTCAGCTATGCCAGAGGAGAATACAGCGCATTTCTGACCCGTCCGATTTCCCTAACATTTCTTATAATTGCAGTATTCTTCGTGGTTTGGCCCTATGTGAAGCCTCTACTGTTTAATAAAAAATTAAAGGAGTACAAGCAATGACCACAGTTCAACTGAATGCTGAAAAAATTATGATGCTGCGGGTTGACTGCCCGGACGACCATCGGCTTTGGGTAGGAGAAAATGATTTTGGACTTTTAAGAACTATCTGTATCACCGGAGGCACATTCGAGGGTGAAAAACTACATGGCATTGTAGTCCCCGGCGGAGCCGATTGGAACACGGGCTTCGGCGGCAGCGCGCCGGAAGCTTTCACCAGCGTCGACGTCTTTGCAAAGTATCTTCTAAAAACCGATGATGGCGTGTATATCGCCATTGAAAACTCTGGAAAACGGGATAAAACCAAAGAGAAACCTTATATTGTAACCACACCCCGTTTTTTTGCGCCGCGAGGAAAATACGAATGGCTTAATTATGGCGCTTATGTCGGTTCTCTCCAAGGTAATGTCAAAGACGGTATAAACGGTGTGGACATCACCATATATCGTATGCTTTAAACTTGGTAAATCTAATCATCAATTGTAACATAGAAAGGAACATAACTATGGCGCTGAATGCCGAAAGAAAAATTAAACTGGCCGAACATTTGAGAGGAACAAATGTTGCCACTGAAAACATAACAGCGGAATATCAAAAGAATCTAAGCCTTTCAGAGCGTGAGATAGTAGATGTCCCCACCGCTTCTGGTACTGCCAAATGCTATATATTCCGTGCAAAAAACCGCACCGCGCACTGCCCGGTTCACATCAATATCCATGGCGGCGGTTTTGTCCGTCCACACCTTATAAGGGATGAAATTTATTCCTCTAAAATTGCAGACGGTATTCGCGGGATCGTGGTTGATGTGGATTACCATCTGGCACCGGAATATCCCTATCCGGATGCGTTTAACGAATGCTATGACATCTGCAGATGGGTTTTTTCACAGGCGGAGACATGGGGCGCCGACAGCAGGCGAATTTCAATGGGCGGTCACAGCGCCGGCGGAAATTTGACGGCCGCTGTTGCTTTAAAAGCCAACCAGACCGGTGATTTCAGGCTCTGTCTTCAGGTCATCGATTACGCCGCGCTGGATATGTTCACAGATCCTGCCGAAAAACCGGAAGCCGACACCAATATGATTCCGGTTGAACGTGGGCGGATGTTTACCGAGGCTTATACAGGCGGTGACCTGTCACTGACACGAGATCCGTTTTGCAGCCCATTGGCCGCTCCTGATAAAATGCTGGTCGGCCTGCCTGATGCACTTGTCATCACAGCCGGTAAAGATAATTTTCGTTTTGAAAACGAAGCTTATGCTCTCCGCCTTGCCTCAATGGGCGCACAAGTGACGGTCAAGCGTTTCCTCAATTCATATCACGGATTTATTATCCACTGCACCGGCGAATGGGAAGCGGCACAGCAGCTGATCATTGAAACCATCCGCCAGGCACAGGTAAAATAAATTCTACCTGTGCGCTCAAGCCCGGCAGTCACATATTCTTAAAAAACAGCCGGGAAGCCCACAGGGTATTCCCAGCTGGAGACTGATAAAAGTCCTTTGGCAATGCCAAAGGACTTTTATCGCAGGAACGATTTACTGCATATCACTTGCAAAAGCAGTCTACGTAATGCTCAATAGCTTTGTGTATCACCTCTATGGCGGCTTTGTTGCCGTTTATATCACCGGCGACAGCCTCTTTGCCCTCGAGAGATTTATAAACAGAGAAGAAATGCGTCATCTCATCAAAGATATGGGCAGGCAGGTCATTGATATCCTGGTAGCTGTTGTATGTGGGGTCTGAAAAAGGAATGGCAATGATTTTCTCGTCATTCTTTCCGCCGTCAAGCATAGAGATATATCCGATGGGGTAGCACCGCACCAGAGTGAGCGGATCCAATTCTTCGGAGCAAAGTACCAAAACGTCCAGCGGATCACCGTCGTCACCATATGTTCGGGGAATAAAACCATAATTGGCAGGATAGTGAGTGGATGTGTGGAGCACACGGTCCAGCATGATGAGACCGGTCTGTTTATCGAGCTCGTATTTTTTCTTGCTGCCTTTTGGAATTTCAATAACTGCAATGAAATCGCGGGGTGAGATGCGCTTAGGGTCCATATCATGCCATATGTTCATCGTAACACTGCTCCCTTACCTTCGGTAATGCCAATTATTATAACCGCTTTTATGCCGGATTACAATCTAAAAGTTATAGGCCGTGCCGCAAAGATTCAACTTTGCGGCACGGCCTATCGATAGCATCATGTTGTTTCTCAAAAGATGGACAGTGCAACGATCAGTCCACAGAAAACGATGGAAACGGTAGAAACCAGCTTGATAAGGATATTCAGGCTGGGGCCGGAGGTGTCCTTAAATGGATCGCCAACGGTATCGCCGATGACTGCGGCTTTATGGCATTCGCTGCCTTTGCCTCCGTGGTGACCGCTCTCAATATACTTTTTGGCGTTATCCCACGCACCGCCGGCGTTGGACATAAATACGGCCATTGCAAAGCCGGTAACGGTGGTCCCGCCGAGGAGACCGACAACACCCTCGACACCGAGGATAAGACCGGTCAATATAGGGACGATGACCGCGAGCAGAGAAGGTCTTACCATTTCCTTCAGCGCGCCGCGGGTACAGAGGTCAACGCAGGACTCGTAGTCGGGATCGGCTTTGCCTTCCATAAGACCAACGATCTCGCGGAACTGACGGCGAACCTCAATGACAATACTCTGTGCCGCGTGTTGAACAGCGCTCATAGTCAGTGCGGCAAATACGAAGACGAGCATCGCGCCGATAAACATCCCAACGAGGACCGCCGGATTGGTGATTGAAAGGTCGGGCGTATAGGCCATCTTTGATTTTGCAATGTCGATATAGGAGACGAGGAGCGCAAGCGCAGTAAGCGCGGCGGAGCCAATTGCAAAGCCCTTGCCGGTGGCGGCAGTGGTGTTGCCCAAGCTGTCCAACGCGTCTGTGCGTTCGCGAACATCTTCTCCAAGGCCGGACATCTCGGCAATGCCGCCGGCGTTATCGGCAACAGGACCATAGGCATCGGTCGCAAGGGTGATGCCCAGAGTGGAAAGCATACCGACAGCGGCAATGCCGATGCCATACAATCCCTTATTAAAGAACTCAAGATAATTGGGATCGTTGGTGTTCAGACTTCCGCCGGCGGAGACGAAGCTGAGGATAACGGCTGTACCGACGATAAGAATAGGTGCAATCGTGCTCTTTAGACCGAGGGAGATGCCGCCGATGATAACGGTGGCCGCACCGGTCTCGGAAGATTCGGAGAGAGCCTGGGTGGGCTTATAGGTATCGGAGGTATAATATTCGGTGAAATAACCGATCGCACAGCCGCCAACCAGCCCACAGATGATGGCAACATAGACGCCCCAGTTTCCGATAATAAAATAGGTCAAGGGCGCGGCAGCAATCGCGGCAAGAACAGCCGCAATATACGTACCTGTACGCAGCGTTTTCAAAAGCTCATGCTGGTTTGCATTTTCACCGGTCCGGATGAAGAAAGAGCCAATGATAGAGCACAGTATGCCGACAACCGCAAGGGAGATGGGCAAAAGCATGCCTGACCAACCATAACCTGCGGCGGAACCAATGGCAAAAGTGGCCAGGATGGAACCGACGTAGGACTCATAGAGGTCTGCACCCATACCGGCAACGTCACCGACATTGTCACCAACGTTATCCGAAATAACGGCGGGGTTTCTCGGGTCGTCCTCCGGGATGCCGGCTTCGACTTTACCGACAAGATCAGCACCGACGTCGGCAGCCTTCGTGAAGATACCGCCGCCGACACGCGCAAATAAAGCGGCCGCAGAGGCACCCATACCGAACATGACCATGGTGGTGGCAATTGTGGCGGAATCCAGATGGAAGCCATATTTCAGAACATGAAACCAAACAGAAATATCAAATAAGCCAAGACCGACAACCGTAAAGCCCATGACAGAACCGGATGAGAAAGCGACCCTGAGCCCTTTGTTCAGGCTTTCGGATGCGGCCTGAGCCGTACGGGCGTTGGCGGAAGTCGCAATTTTCATACCGATAAAACCGGCAAGGCAGGAATAAAAACCACCGGTTACAAAGGCAAACGGCACAAAGACGGATACCAAACCAAAGTAGGCAAGTATTGCGAGAATAATGACCATTGTTGCGAAGAACTTAATAAGCGTACGATACTGACGTCTAAGATAAGCGCTCGCACCTTTTCTGATTGCAGCAGCAATCTTCTGCATAGTCTCGTTGCCTTCAGAATAGGACAGGACCTTACGGCTCTGTATGAAGGCAAAGCACAGTGCCAGGAGAGCGCCGATCAAGCCGATCCAGAAATAGTTTTCCATGACAGTGTTTTCACTCCTCTAAAATTTTGACGCAAACGGTATTGAAAAAGGCCCCTTGGGGCCTAAAAACAATAGGATTGCATCTGCTTTTATGTTTGCAGGAAAAGTATAGCATTTTTGAATGCTATATTCAAGCATATAATAATTGTTAAAAATTTATCGTAATTATTCACATAGGATAACGGAGACAAATTGTGAAAATTGTATGATTTATATTGCCGATAAAGGCCAATCCTCCTATTTAAACATACAAAGGATATGAAATATTACATATATATCGAACAAGTTTCCAATGCGAAAAAAGGATTTTTAATAAGGCCGCTAATGATATTATTTTCAAAAATCTATATTAGAATATCCGTTATGCAGGTCTTTAAACAGCTGTTATAAGTGAATTAGCAAAATGAGCGACAGCATGGCGAAATATCCCTGCGCAGCGGCAATAATTGGCCGGCAGAAAAGGATTAGCTTTTAGGAAAACAGGCTTGCTTTTGCAGCAGTGTTCAGTCTGTATGCGCTATAATCCGGCGCTATTGACAAGAGAATACAACTAGAGTAAAATGATTAAGCTATTGTATAGGCCTCCATAGCTCAGCAGCGTAGGGCCTCCCCCCCAAGCGGGCAGTGGCCGACAAATGCACTCTCCTCATATGCTTCCGTAGCTCAGCAGGATAGAGCGTCCGCCTCCTAATTAAAATGAGGCTTTGTGCCGTGCGCTAATTTCATAGAGACAAGCCCTTATAGCTCAGTTGGATAGAGCGACCGCCTCCTAAGGTCACGGAAAACCTTCCACCTTGGCTAAAAGGGCATAAGGTTCAAACACAACAATTTCATACATGCGCCCGTAGCTCAGCAGGATAGAGCGTCCGCCTCCTAAGGTCACGGAAAACCTTCCACCTTGGCTAAAAGGGCATAAGGTTCAAACACAACAATTTCATACATGCGCCCGTAGCTCAGCAGGATAGAGCGTCCGCCTCCTAAGCGGAAGGTCGCGCGTTCGAATCGCGCCGGGCGTGCCAACCACGAGACCGAAAACCCTTGATTTTTCAAGGCTTTCGGTCTTTTTGTATTATACGCGAAAAATCGAAATCTTTCAATACCTGGGAAATCTTTAATTAGCAAAAGAGCTTTTTGCTAATTTTTAGTTCGAGATCCGTCGGCACCAAATGCAGTGTGTGAGCAGTGATTTCTGCTAACGATTAGCAAGATTTTTTGAAAAGTTGCTAACGAAAATGCCCTTCCTGCTAATTTGAGAAAAAAGTGAGCTCAAAATCCTGCTAATCGAAAAAGTGGAAGGTACGAGTACAATCATCCTCAACGGAATATAAACTAATTTACATAGCCGTTCATTTCAACCGAAATGAGCGGCTAAAACTATTTGAAGGGAGGAAAACCAGATGAGCAACTGTAAGATTATCGCCATCACGAACCAGAAAGGCGGAGTGGGTAAAACGACCACGGCGGTCAACCTGGGCGTTGGTCTAGCCCGAATGGGAAAACGTGTTTTGCTTGTCGATGCAGACCCGCAGAGCAGCCTGACCACCAGCCTTGGCATTGAGAACCAGGATGATCTGCCGGTATCCATCACCACTGTTATGCAGAGCGTGCTGGAGGAGAAACCAATGCCGGAAAACTGTGGAATCATTCACCACAGCGAAGGCGTAGACCTTCTTCCATCCAACATTGAGTTGTCCGGCTTGGAGGTCAGTCTCATCAACACCATGAGCCGGGAGTTTGTCCTGAAAGATTGTCTGAGTAAGGTCAAGCAGAACTATGACTATGTTCTGATCGATTGTATGCCGTCTCTCGGCATCATGACGGTCAATGCGCTCACGGCGGCAAACAGCGTAATCATCCCCACTCAGCCAAGCTATCTGTCCACAAAGGGTCTCAGCCTGCTGCTGCGCTCTATCTCGAAGGTCAAGCGCCAAATCAACCCGAATCTCCGCATAGACGGCATTCTAATGACGATGGTGGATAGTCGAACCAACGACGCGAGGACAATCATCGCATCGCTCCGTGAACAGGTCAGTGAGAACCTGCGCCTGTTTGATACGGAGATTCCGTTCTCTGTCCGTGCCGCCGAGTGCAGCCGCAGCGGAGAAAGCATCTTTGCCCATGACAAGAGCGGAAAGGTTGCTGCTGCGTATGAAGCCATGACGAAGGAGGTGGAGAAGCTTGAGCAGCGTCAAAACGATAGACTTAGGACTGAAGGGGTACGATGAGCTTTTCATGACCGGCAAGGAGCGCTTGGAAAACAATCTGCCCAAGATCTATGACATTCCGCTCTCCGAGATTGACGATTTCCCGGACCACCCCTACAAGGTCAAGCTCGACGAGGACATGGATCAGCTTGTCCAGAGCATCAAGGAACGAGGTGTTCTGACAGCCATTACACTACGCACAAAAGAAGATGGGCGGTAGTCAGAGAGAAATCAACAACACCGTGGGCAGGCTGAATGAACTTGTCACCAAGGTGTCCAATGCGAGAACCGGCCTGCTTTATGCTTCTGTTCTGGAAAGCAATGCGATGACCGTGGAAATCTCAATCAAAATACAAGGAGGTATGTGAATCGTGCCAAGTAAATACCAGATAATCAGTGAAATGGCGGCAAATGAGGCGGCAAATATTACCTCCAGCACGAAGAACTACATGGCATTTCTCAGAACTGCAGCAAACAACTACAAATACGATTTTCGAGATCAGCTCCTGATCCATGCGCAGAATCCGTCGGCCACGGCTTGTGCCGAGATCGAGGTCTGGAATAAGCTTGGCCGCTGGGTATTGTAAGAGCATTCCGCACGAAGGAGATGTGCCCACACCCGAGGAACTCATTGCATATACTGCTACCATTGTGAAAAAGAAAAAAATAGCAGGGACACAGAATAACAGATAATGTCTATAATGTCATGGTAAACAATAATGCTCGTCGACCATTTTGGGAATCTAAAACAACAGCACCTGTCAAATGACAGGTGCTGTTGTTAAGAAAGGAGCCACTGGTATATTGCCATTTTAAACCAATTTTTCTATATAGGCGCAGAGAGGCAAAATTCGAAGTATTTTTTCGCTGCTGACTTTAGCGACGCCATCCCATTTACAGGGTCTGCCCCTGGTTGAAAAACAAGTCCCCCAGGCATTGGTATTCCCATCTTTTCATCAGCACGAGTGTATGTGAGCATCGAGATTAAGCTTGCTCCGCCATCCTCATTGTACTCTTCATCCAGATTAATATTCAGCCCATCTATTTTCCGCTCAAGCCTCTTGCATCTGCTCACTGCGTCTCTCATGGGTCTGGATTTCATCTTCCCTTGCGATTGCATCCAGCACAAAAAGTCATCTTCTCGCATGATTGAACCTCCTTTTCAGACTGTGCTTCATTTGCAAAACCCTACCAAAAGGAGCCTGATCTGTCAACCAAAAATCAAAAATTAAATCATTTGCTGTCCTTTATGTCACTATATTAAACCATAATTTTTAAAACACACTCATGTAAAAAAACGGCATAACCTTTGCTTTGGTATTGTAGCGTTGAGGCTGTCAGTTTTCCCACATTCCTAGTATTATTCTGCATAGCAACCAATGAACCGTTCGTAGCTATCGGACTTGACGAATTTGGCGCCCTGTCCCAGCGCCGCAAAGTGCTTTTCGCCACAGCGAATTTTTGCGCTCTCGGTGGGCCGCAGAGCATCAGCCAGAATATTGCCCTTCGTCTCCACTACGAAATAGAGCCTATTCTGCCCGTTGTCCTCGATGACCACCGCCCAGTCTGGGTTGTAGCTGCCCAGCGGTGTGGCAATCTTAAACCAATCCGGCAGCTTGGCGTAGACCTTGACACTCTCGTTGCCCTCAAATCGTTCGGCAAAGCTGCGCTCCACCTCACTGTCGTAGACCACATAGTTATATACGCTGCGCTGGCTCTCAATCATATTCCGGTTCAAGTAGCCGGTCAGCTCCTCGGAATCAAACAGCTCCTGGGCATAGAACTCGCTGTCTCCAAGTTTCGTATACTT
>JBFWKZ010000064.1:0-13544 GCA_050252415.1 Oscillospiraceae bacterium
AAATTTTATAACGCCATGGACGCTCTGGCCTGCGTGGCGCGTGAGGACTTGAGTCTTGCAATTCTGGATGTCATGCTGCCGGACATGAGCGGCTTTGCGCTCTGCCAGAAGATCCGCGAAAACCATCTGTTTCCCATCATTATGCTGACCGCCAAGGTGGAGGACATGGACAAGATTACGGGGCTGACACTGGGGGCCGACGACTACATCACAAAGCCGTTTCATCCGCTGGAGCTGGTTGCCCGTGTGAAAACGCAGCTCCGGCGCTATACGCGGTACAATACTGCAAACGCCCTTCCGGCAGAAAGTCATGACTATGACTTTGCCGGTCTTTATGTCTGCCAGGACAGCCACAAATGCATGCTGTATGGAAAAGAGCTGTCGCTGACACCCATAGAGTTCAATATTCTTTGGTATCTCTGTGAACACCGCGGCAAGGTCGTCTCATCGGAAGAACTTTTTGAGGCAGTGTGGGGCGAAAAATACCTGGATAACAACAACACAGTCATGGCCCATATTGCGCGGCTCCGCGAAAAAATGCACGAACCCAGCCGGAAGCCGAAATTTGTAAAAACCGTCTGGGGGGTGGGGTATACCATTGAGTAATGATTCTCTGAAACGTTCGAGGCGCAGTAAGCTTTCGAGACGAATTTTGATGCAATATGTCGCCGCGCTGATCGGTTTTGTGGCGGTCTTGGCCTTTCTTATTTTCTTTGCCTATGTTTTTTATTATCATTTAGCGCTTCAGGCCACCGATTGGATTTATATCCTCGCGCATATCTATGCGGATTATAGCATCATGTTCAACGGCGCCGCGGTACTCGTTGGCTGGATCGTCATCACCTATCTCTTTTTTCAAAAGCCCCTGCGTTACCTGGATGAAGTCGTTGAGGCGTCTGAGCAGTTGGCGCAGCCTGACAATAGGCCGATTGTCCTGTCTGACGCCATGAAAAACGTGCAGGACGAACTGAATCTTGTGCGGGAACAGGCATTGCGCAGCGCCGCGGCTGCAAAAGAGGCGGAGCAGCGCAAAAACGATCTGGTGGTTTATCTGGCCCATGATCTGAAAACGCCGCTGACCAGCATAATCGGTTATCTCACCCTGCTTCGGGATGAACCTCAGATTTCGCAGGAGCTGCGCGCAAAATACACCGGTATTGCCCTTGATAAGGCAGAGCGTCTGGAAACGCTCATTAACGAGTTTTTCGACATCACCCGCTTTAATCTCACGAAGCTGACGCTGGAGCCGGAATCGGTGAATCTGACCCGGATGCTGGAACAAATCACGTTTGAGTTTAATCCCGTGCTGATGGAGAAATCCCTGTACTGGGATTTACACTTAGCGCCGAACATCCGGATCGTCTGTGATCCGGACAAGCTGGAGCGCGTATTTGACAACCTCATCCGCAACGCCGTGAACTACAGCTACCCGGATACCGCGATTCTTGTTGCGATGGAGCAATCCGGCAGTCATGTGACGGTACGCATAGAGAATCACGGAAAGACGATTCCTCCCGAAAAGCTGGACCGGATCTTTGAACAGTTCTTCCGGCTTGACACCTCGCGCTCCAGTGCCACCGGCGGATCCGGGCTCGGGCTGGCCATTGCAAAAGAGATCGTCGAGCTGCATGGCGGCACCATTGCCGCCGAAAGTGCCGATGAGCATATTATCTTTAACGTGACGCTTCCCATTGATTGTCAGAAAATCGTATGATTTCCACAGGCCTTTTTTCAGGTTTTCCTCATTTAAATCAAAAACACGCTTGTCCCCGTTTTGGTACCATAAAAGTACCGAACGGGGATTTCCTTTTGCCCGAATATTGCAGAAAGGATGGTATTATGCCGAGAAAACGGATCACACAGATTTTTCCATGGCTGCTGCCGGTAAGGATCAAACAGCGCCTATTTTGCTTTTATACGGGGATGCGTCTGGATGGAAACCGGTATGCCGAGGTCAAATCCGAGCCCTCGCTGCCATACCGGCTTTTTGAAACAAGCTGCCCTCTATATAACCGTGAAACCGGTTTTGACATGGTGTATCAGGAGAATAAGGTTTTCAACCTGAAACTGGCCGCAGCCACTTTGGACCGGGTGGTGATCAGGCCGAACGAAACCTTCTCGTTCTGGAAACGGGTCCGATACGCGGACCGGGACGTTTCGTATAAGGACGGGCTGACCGTGGTTGATGGGAAGCTCACAACGGCCCCCGGCGGCGGGATGTGCCAGATGAGCAATCTGCTCTTCTGGATGTTTCTTCATGCCCCCCTTACCATTGTGGAACGGCATGGACATGACGTGAAAGATTTCCCGGAACCGCCCAGCGATGCGCCTATGGGCGTGGATGCGACCGTATCGGAAGGCTGGCTCGATCTGAAGGTCAAAAACGAGACGGCGATGTCCTTTCAGATTCGTATTGCGTTTGATGAAGAGCACATCATCGGGCGCCTGCTGACCGATCGGGACAACGGGCAATTTTTCGAGGTCGTAAACGGTGAGCCAATGTATTACCGCAGGAATAACAAGATTTATGAAGAAGTCGATGTGAAGCAAGAAACGATTCTGACGGCAACGGGGGACTGTGCCGCCGAAAAGCTCCTCTATCGAAACAGATGTGAAATCGGCTATCCGCTTCCCGACGGAACGGATATTGCCCAGAAAGGATAAAAGGCAAAATGAAAAGATTAAATATCGCAATTTTATTCGGGGGCTGCTCTCCCGAGTACAGCGTGTCGCTTGAGTCGGCCAGCGCCGTAATCAAGCATATCGACACTGACAAATTTATGCCCATACTGATCGGGATTTCATCCAAGGGAGACTGGTACCGGTTTGACGGGGATATTGAAAAGATTGCAGGGGACGCCTGGTGCAATGCCCAAGACTGCCTGCCGGCGGCAATTTTGCCGGATCGTGAAGCCCGTACTCTGCTGGTATTTCATCCGGACAAAGTTATAAAGCTTCCGATTGACGCCGCGTTTCCCGTTCTCCATGGAAAAAACGGTGAGGACGGAACGGTCCAGGGGCTATTTGAGCTGGCGGGAATCCCGCTTGTCGGCTGCGGCACCATGGCCTCGGCGCTCTGCATGGACAAAGACCGTGCGCACAAGCTGGCACATGCCGCCGGCGCGCAGGTTCCCGCCGCCTTTCTTCTGAAGAAGACTATGGATGCCGGAATCGCTCTGGCACAGGCTGAGCGTCTCGGGTATCCGCTGTTCGTAAAGCCCGTGAGGGCCGGTTCCTCCTACGGCATTACCAAGGTGGCTGACCGGCATGATCTCCCCGCCGCTGTCAAGCTGGCTTTTGAATACGATGACGAGGTCATCATGGAAGAAAACATCACGGGATTTGAGGTTGGCTGCGCGGTGATGGGCAATGACGAGCTGACGGTCGGAGAGGCCGATGAAATCGAGCTGTCGGACGGATTTTTTGATTTTACGGAAAAGTATACCCTGAAAACCTCGACCATTCATGTCCCCGCGCGAATCCCCAAAGAGAAAGCGGAGGAAATCAAAAAGACCGCGAAGACGATTTATCAGGCGCTGGGCTGCCGCGGTTTTGCGCGGGTGGACATGTTCTTAAGCGCTGACGGCAAGGTCATTTTCAATGAGGTCAATACGATCCCCGGCTTCACCGCTCACAGCCGGTATCCCAACATGATGAAAGCCGCCGGCATTTCTTTTGAGCAGGTTATTTCCCGCGTGATTGAATTGGCGGTGGGCGTATGAAAATGCTTGCGGTACAGGAAAAGTCCGTCCATGCGGGCAGCCTGATTTTGGTGAACGGTCGGTATCCCTGCTGCTCGGAAAATATGGAAAGATCTCTTGTCCCGGCGTACTCGGGCAGCGGGGCCTTGCTGGAACGCAGAGCCGCCGTTTTGCTCTCCAAGCTCATGAGCAGTATCAAGGGCTGGGCGCAGATCAGCGCGGTGAGCGGCTGGCGCTCCAGGGAGGAACAGCGAAAGATTTACGACCAGTCCCTGCGGGACAACGGGACTGCCTTTACGGAGCAGTTTGTGGCAAGACCGGATCACAGCGAGCATCAGACCGGGCTTGCCGTCGACCTGGGGCTTCGCAAACCGGAGATTGACTTCATCCGCCCGGATTTTCCCTATTCCGGCATCTGCCAGACTTTTCGGAAAAAAGCCGTGGCCTACGGCTTCATTGAACGCTATCCAAAGGGGAAAGAAGCCGTCACGGGAATTGCGCACGAACCATGGCATTTCCGTTACGTCGGAGCGCCTCATGCCGCAATTATGACGGAGCTTGGACTGACGCTGGAAGAATATCATGCTTTTTTAAAGCAGTATCCCCACGGAGACAAATGCTTTTCGTATCAGACGGGAAATCAGCATATTGAGGTCTCCTATGTGCAAGCCGCAGCCGGGGCAGACGCTGTATTTGTAATTAGGGATGACCTTCCATACTCGGTATCCGGCAATAACGCAGACGGCTTTGTTCTGACCCAGTGGACAAGCGGACAGTAATGAGCGGCAGTTTCAGCGTAAAGGAAGAAGTTTTGCAATGTTAAGAGACAGAATCATCGATTATTCCAAGGGAGACAATATGCGCGGATATTGGTCCCTTTTCAAACGGCGGGAGCGGGCCAAAAATAAATTGGTAAAAGACCTGCTCACATTTTTCTGCAACCGGTCGGCGCACAGGCGCGGCGGCTACATCGGAAACGGCGCAAAAATTGCCGGGCTTCCCTCCCTGCCGCACGGGCTGCATGGCGTCTATATTTCCCGCTATGCGAGCATCGGCTTAAATTGCCGGATTTATCAGAATGTCACGATCGGAGAAGTACAGCGCAGGGCGCCGCGCATCGGTGACAACTGCCTGATCGGCGCGGGAGCCGCGGTCGTTGGCGATATTCAAATCGGGGACAATGTAAGAATCGGCGCGGGCGCGGTTGTCTGCTTTGATATTCCGGATAACTGCACCGTCGTTTCGCATCCACCCCGTGTCATTGAAAGGGCGAAAGAGAATGACGGATAAAACAGAACTCACATTTTGCCGAAGCAGGGCATGGATCGAACTGGATAGGGACGCGCTGCGCCACAATGTCGGAGTGCTCCAAAAGCTGCTCCCCGAGGGGTGTGAACTGATGCCCGCTGTCAAGGCCAACGCTTATGGACATGGCGCGGTTCTGATTTCGCGGGAACTGAGCCGGTTAGGCGTGAAAGCTTTTTGCGTTGCGACAGTCCAGGAAGGAATCGAGCTCCGAGAAAACGGCATCGCCGGGGAAATCCTGATTCTCGGCTATACGCACCCAATGCAGTTCCCGCTGCTATACCGGTATAATCTGACGCAGACTGTAATCGATCTGCCGTATGCCGAAATGCTGGACCAATACGGCCAGAAAGTAAAAGCACATATCGCGGTCGATACGGGTATGCACCGGCTGGGAGAAGCTTATAAAAATATCGAAAACATCTGCAAGATATTTTATCTTCACAACCTGAAAATTGAGGGGATCTACACCCATCTGTGCGCGGATGACACGAAATCGCCGGAGGACAGCGCTTTTACGATGGAGCAGGGGCGAGCTTTTTATAACGTGGTCTCGCAGCTTGGCGAACGCGGCTTCGGATACCCAAAAACGCACCTGCTGGCAAGCTACGGGCTTATCAATTATCCGGCGCTCGGAGGCGATTACGCGCGGGTCGGGATCGCGCTCTACGGCGTGCTCAGTACCCGAATCGATATGGAACGCTGTGCGCTTTCGCTGAGACCGGTGCTGTCCGTCAAAGCCAGAGTGACCGCGCTGAAGGCTCTGCGAAAAGGAGAAGCAGCCGGATACGGTTTACAGTTTGTTGCCGATCAAGATACCAGAATCGCCGTGCTTGCAATTGGTTATGCGGACGGTATCCCACGCTCTTTGTCCTGCGGCGTTGGAAATGTTTTGATCCATGGCTGCAAAGCTCCTATCGCCGGGTGCATCTGTATGGACCAGATTTTGATAGACATTTCCAATATTCCGAATGTGAAAGCCGGAGATGCCGCCGTGATTATTGGGCAGTCCGGAGATGAAAAAATCACCGCCTGCGACCTTGCGGAGCAGACGGGGACAATCTCTAATGAAATACTGAGCCGACTCGGCGAGCGTTTGCAAAGAGAAATCGTCTGAATTACCGAATTATACCGTTTTAAGATTCCGGGGCCATGAATTTTTGATCGACCTTCAATTTCTATACCGCAAGAGGTATGCGAGTATGGTTGATATTGTTATGTTCATTGAGCATTAATTTATATTTGTGTATTTGTTATACTACCCATAGAAATGATTGGAGATCACACTACGGAAATTGTAGGCCAAAGACTATGCGCATTGCGTAAAAGCGTGGGGCTTTCTCAGAATAAGCTTGCCGGAATGATAGGCGTCCATAGTCAAGCATAAACCGTTATGAAAACGGGCAGCCGCTTCCCTCCATCCAGACTTTTTGCTGGTATGCGGATTACTTTGACGTGCCTATGGATTATATCTTTGGACGGACGGACAAGCCGCAGGGAAAGCTGTACAATTATGAACCGCGATAGGGCCGAAAACAATCAGGAGCTGCGACAGTCCATTGAGATGCGTTTTGACCCGAGATCACAGAGCTCTTTCGCGGATACGGCGGCGCATATATATGCGGCGAAAGCGGGAGAAGCCACACCAACAAAATTCACCGCTATTATAAATGCGTGTCTATAAAGAAGAAGCTGCCGCCTGCAAGAAGAAGCCGGTCAAAAAGGACTGGTTAGAGGATTTGGTGGTCACTAAAACCATGAAGATCGTCGTGGATGACAAGGCGATTGAGGCCATAGTCTCCATGGTCATGGGCTTGTGATACCTTCGTCAATGCAATTTATCTCTATGATGACAAAATGGTGTGATTTGGATTGCCCCGGTGCACCACGTCGGAGCAAAGTCCGCTTTGCTCCGACGTCATTTTATCTTGACAAATAAAATGATACCATCTGCCGCCCACTCCCTTGCCCCGCCTTTTCGGCCGCGACCGCCACGCTGTGCTCGCGTCCGAGGAAGCGGAGAATTCGCTCCGGTGCGCCATCGCAAAACATTTCGAGTGTCCATAACGATAAAACAGGCGGACAATGTGCCGGCCTGTTTTTGCTTTCAAATACAGGTATTTTGTTTTACTTCCCAGTCTGCTATAATTAATTGGCAAGGCACACAGATAAACAGCAGTTTGAAAGAGAGAATTAATACTATGCTTGAGTACGAAAAAAGACTTCATTTCGATGAGCATTATAAAAAGCTTCAGTCTTTGAATGTTACGCAAAGGATTGGCAGATTGCTATGGGGCATTGTAGGATACGTTGTGATATATGCCGTTCTGAAATATGTTTTGATGTTTATCCCGGATTTTCAACCTTGGAACGATATTAGAGAATGGTTTGCATTTTGCACAATTCCGTTTTCTAAATGTGATTGTGTGTATATTACCTTTGGGTTGGTTGCCAATTGCTATGGCAGTATACGTCTCATGAAAATAACTGCGCAGAACCATAGCGTTAAGGATAATAAAAGTGGGGCCCGCACAAGATTGCTGACCGATGGTTGCTATGCAAAGGTGCGCCATCCCATGTATGGATCATTTATCATCATGCAATCAAGTTTGCTCCTCTCCCTCAGATCGTTCATTGGCATCATTTTGGCTTTGGTTGTTACTGCTTTTCAATATTTTAATGCTGCTTGGGAAGAAAAGAAGAAGCTCATCCCGCTTTTCGGAGACGATTATAGAGACTACTCCAGAGTTGTCCGCGGTATGCTTTTGAAAAAATGGGAAATTCTTATTCTTGCCGCTATGGTATTCTTTAGTTTAATAGGATTTATAATTTAAAAAATTTCTGCTTGAGATGCTTTGATTCCTATGTATGCGATGATTTAATTGAAAACAGATCAGTGGTTGAGCTATCGGGCCTTATAAGTATGAACTGGAGTATAGATAGCAGCACAATTATTACAAAACCAGATGATTATTTTGATTTGCTGTTCCGGTGGTCGGCGGCGGGATTAGATGCCGGGGTTTAGTTAAGCCGCCTAATCTCGAGTGCTTTTTTATATTTGTTTGTCTTTTATAAAAGTCTTTATTTTTATAGATTTTCGAGTTTAGCCTTGCGCGTTAAAGAAACCAATAAGATATTAACCCAGCAATTTTATTTTGAAAAGGAGAATTTAAATGGCAACAGTTAAAATCCATTCAGGCATTTGTGGCTTCTGTACAATGGTAACGGCAACTTCAGAAAACACAAAAGATGTCTCTCTTTCCATCATATCAGAATGTCCCGGATATAAGGATCTGGGAAATGACCTTCAGCATGTGGATGCCTTTGAAGAATGCTTTGCAAAAGTGGGGGAGGGTAAAGTCTATGAAACATGCAGAAAGTACTGTAAGCATTCCGCTTGCCCTGTGCCATCCGGAATTATAAAGGCAATTGAAGTTTCCTGCAATCTTGCGCTTCCACATGATGTGACAATTGAAGTGTCAAAATAATCTGCACGTTTTTGTGCCAAATAAGACAGGGCGTTCATATGTTCGGAGAGAGTACGCAATCAACCGTATATCAAGCGTCTGCCGTATCAGTTGGACAATTAAACACCCAAGTCTACTCAAATACGGGCGAACCCCGAAAGAGTAAATCAATTAAACTCAGCTTGGGATTTGACCCGGTCTGGGTTAAGTGTGTTATACTATCGAAATCGGGGGGCAAATTCGTTGTCCTCCGATTTTTTATGGCCGGAATATAGGCTTTTCAGGTGTGTGAGACTATTGCCTATATCATACTTATGCTATGGATGTAAAACGACTTAAAAAATGCAGCGGAGTTTAAGTCTGCCTATTTTAGTGGCACAGGAAGCGCCTATTACTGTGACTGCTGTATTATTCATCGGATTTAGCTGCGCACGAATGGCCGCTTATACAATCATAACAGTCTCCTTTGTAATGATCGGGTTGGAGTGAATTTACGATATCGACGTACCCACTGATGTGGTTCCCACGCGAAAACTCAGGATTTAAAAATTTTTCTTTTGTTACTTTAGTTATATGCATTGTTTTTTCGGACAAGATATGTGCAAAGAATGGATTCAGGCGGTGAGTCAACGTATTAGGGCCGCAGAAGGCCCTGATACTATTATAAAGTTTATGGTTACAACTCACAGTCCTTTGGTAAAGTGATTTAAGAATTTTATCAATTTTTTTCTCTCTTAGAGAAGATCGGCACTTTATGGATAACAGAAATATATTTTTCAGTTTATCCAGATGATTTTATATCTTATAAGATAAAAAATATTTTTGCATTTTGGTATAATGGTATGATACAATGATGGTATTAAGGTCTGAATCGATGATGGTCATATGATGATATATTACAAAGAATAAAGTTTTTCGTAGACGAGACAGCGATCCAAAAAACTTATTCAGAAAAAAGAATCGGCAGAATTCTTGCAAAAAGCTTATTTGAATAACGACAGATGTATTTGCTGATCAAATGTCATAACACAAAATTATAATGGTTTCGTGTAACACGTTAGAAAAATGTGCTGGAATTAAAGTAATTTTGCAACATTATATATTGTGAAGAAGAACATTAGAAAAAATAATAGACGAAGCGCTGAAGCATATTTACAAAGAGACTGCCATTAGAATTTATTATAATATAAATCGGTTTTACTCATAAAAGCAGATAAATTTCCTGAGCAAAAGTGATTAAATGAACGTGTTTTTTATGCGAAATTTTGAGAAAAAATTCTCAAAATCAAGAAAAATCAGCCGCAAATAAATCTAGTATTGTAGGAATAAACAATACTAGAAATTGAAAGAAAACGCCGAAGAAACGCCAAAACAAGCGAATAACATGTCATTTTGAACAATTTGTGAACACGATAGTTATACAAAACGCGACTAGACAAGTGAAAATTCACTGTGTTATTATCTAAGATACAAGTGCTGAAGTATTTAGCACAGAATAATCATGGAGGTTTTGTCATGAGAAAAAGATTATTGTCCCTTGTCTCACTGGTATTGGTTTGCCTCATGCTCGCCGCATGTGGAAGCTCCACTACCACGCCCTCTACTGCTCCTGAGAGCACCGCTCCCGAAAGCACCGCTCCCGAGAGCACCGCACCTACCGCCACCACCGATTGGCCTACGAAGCCCCTGACCGTTATCGTTGCTGCCGGTGCCGGTGGAGATACGGACCTCAACACCCGTATTTTCTGCAAGTATCTGGAAAAGGAACTTGGCCAGACCGTTGTTGTCAGCAATATTAAGGGTATCAGCGTTGCGCTTCCTGAGATCAAGGATGCTGCGGCAGACGGCTACACCTTTGGTATTTATCATCCCGGCATGTTCGTCAGCAGCGCCCTGGGTACGATCGATTTCGACTACACCGCTTTTGATATCCTCAACATTGTAGCCGAGGATGCTCAGAGTGGATGGTTCGTAGCCAAAGATGCGCCCTATCAGACACTTGACGAGCTCGTAGCAGCAGCTAAAGAGCAGCCGATCAGCTTTGCTACCGAGGTCGGCTCTGTCTCCCATCTGACCATGTTCAACTTCATGCAGTTGGCTCCTGACACCCAGTTCAATATTGTTGATGCCGGCGGATCTGCTGATAAGATCACCGCTCTTTTGGGCGGCCAGCTGAACGTTATGTACAACCAGGTCGGTCTTGTTAAGGATTACCTGGCAAACGGCGACTTCACCTGCCTTGGCATTATGGCTGCGGAACGCAGCGAAGTGAACCCCGACATCCCCACCTTCAAAGAGCAGGGTTATGATATGGACTTCTCAAAACCCTACTTTGCATTCTTCCCGAAGGGTGTCGATCAGGCTATTGTCGACAAGATGAATGCTGCTATTGACAATGTACTAGCGAACGCCGACTATGCAGCTGAGCTTGCTGATACCATGCAGACCGTCCCCGGTAAATACACGCATGATGAGGCACTGGATTATCTCGCCACTATCAATGACCAGTATATCAGCCTGATTCAGGAATTCCAAGCATCTCAGAAGTAATTACGATTAGGATTATTTAGCAGTACTTGCCCAACAGGGGGCGTCTGCCCGGATAATTTCTGGACAGCGCCCCTTTTCGGCGATTTTCCGGGAGTATTCCCTATGTCGGGACCCCGTTAGGAAGGGAGAAGATTCTATTGATAAAAAAATATGGAGACGTTATCTGCGGCGGCGTCCTGATGCTGGTGGCAGTCATACTCTTTATTGCCACTTTCAGTATCCGCTCGTTGCTTGGTATGAATCCAGGTCCGGATTTCATGCCGAAAGTGGCCTCTGTGTTACTTTTTGCCGTCTCCTTTGGAATTCTCTGGGAAGGGCTTGCGAAAGCTAAGAAATATGTCCCGGAAGAGGTTGATGAGCAGGAAGTCGCGTACAAAAAGGCTGGGAACCGTAAGGTTCTCTATTCAATTGTTCTCATAGGCTTTTACGTGTTCTCAATGAGCAGCCTTGGATTTATAATTTCCACAGTCATATACCAGTTTTGCCAGATGATTATTTTAACGCCGTATGGAAAACGTAAAAAATATCTGCAGTATACAATAATTTCAATTATTTCTACAGCGATATTCTACGTTGGATTTGTCCAAATCCTACATCTCATGCTGCCGTCCGGGCTGCTGAGAGCCATACTTTAATAGGGGGTCGCGTATATGTTAGCACTTTTAGGTACTGGTTTTAGTAATATACTTACGCTGCCCTGCCTTTTAACGATTGTCGGCGGTGTTGTTCTGGGAATTGTTTTTGGCTGTATGCCAGGCTTGTCTGCTGCAATGGCCGTTGCCCTTTGCCTGCCTATCAGCTATGGCATGCCATCTATTCAGGGCATAGCCTTACTTGTAGCGCTTTACGTCGGCGGTGTTTCCGGTGGACTTATTTCGGCTATTTTGTTGAAAATTCCTGGAACCCCCTCTTCTGTCGCCACTGTTTTTGACGGCGGACCCATGGCGGAAAAGGGAGAGGCCGGTAAGGCGCTCGGCGTTGGTATTTTCTTCTCCTTCATGGGCACGTTATTCAGCGTCGTTGCGTTGGTCTGTATTTCGCCGATGCTGGCTGCTTTCGCCCTCAAATTTGGTTTTTTTGAGTACTGTGCAATTGCTATTTTTTCACTGTCACTTGTTGCCAGCCTGGTTGAGGGTTCCCTCTATAAAGGCTTGGTAAGTGCCGTTATAGGTTTTACACTGACTCTTGTCGGCACGGCTCCTATTGATGGTTATCCCCGTTTTACCTTTGGTATTAATGACTTGAGCGGCGGCTTTGATATATTGCCCGCGCTGATCGGCTTCTTTGCGGTCGCAGAGATCTTTAATGTTGCGAAAGAATCGGCAAGGCCGGAGGGCAAGGCCAAAGTCATTAAATACCACATGAAGGGATTTGGCTTTTCTTTTCAGGAGTTTAAGAGCCAGATTGGCAATATGCTTCGTTCCGGACTGATCGGTATCGGCATCGGAATCCTCCCGGGCATCGGTGGAGGTACCTCTAACCTGCTGTCGTATGCCACGGCAAAGAACCAGTCAAAGTATCCTGAAAAATTTGGAACCGGTATTATTGATGGAATCGTCGCGTCTGAGACGGCAAACAATGGATCAGTCGGCGGAGCACTCATTCCGTTACTCTCCCTTGGTATTCCGGGTGATGTCGTCACGGCGCTGCTCCTTGGTGGCCTGACGCTGCATGGCATCCAGCCCGGTCCGTTGCTGTTCCAAAATTCCGGTGACGTTGTTTACTCAATATTTGTGGCGCTGTTTATAGCGAACTTTGTCATGCTCTTCCTCGAGTACTTTGGACTAAGACTGTTTGTCCATGTTCTTAGCGTTCCAAAACACATTCTTCTCTCCTGTGTCATGGTCTTGTGCGCCGTTGGCGCTTTCGGCGTCAACAACCGTACGTTTGATGTGATTACGATTTTCTTCTTTGGTCTGCTCGGATATGCATTCAACGCATTCGAAATTCCAACTACGCCGTTTATATTGGGCTTCGTGCTTGGTCCTATGGTTGAGACAAATTTGCGTCGTGGTATGATGCTGTCTATGGGCGATATTACACCGCTATTTACACATCCCATCTCTGCGGTCTTCCTGCTTCTGGCCGTGTTCTCCATTATCAGGGCCGTAATGGTTCGTATGCGGAGGGAAAAAACCGCTTAAACAGAGAAAATATCATATTTTATAATATGCAATGGAGAGGGCGTTTTGCCCTCTCCATTTGCATATCTCTTTGATCCTAAGATAGATAAGACGTCTGTGATCAGACATTTAAACAATCAAGTATTCGTTTTTAACGAATAGGCTAGGGAATTATGACTTGTTATTGCATAATTTATGAATAAAATGTAAAATTAGCACTCTTCTATTGACAGTGCTAATTGCTGGGTATATAGTAAAACTGTACCAAAAGAACGGCGCCAATATTTGAGCGTTTAAGGCACAAGATAAGGAGATATTTGATTGGAGGAATGACTTATGTTGCCTAGTATTTTTGGTGAAAATCTATTTGATGATTTCTGGAATGATCCGTTTGACAG
>JBFWKZ010000065.1:0-13335 GCA_050252415.1 Oscillospiraceae bacterium
CTTTTTTCAATCGACACACCATCTTTATCTTATTGTCTTCATGTCGTTCGAGGGCTTTCCCTTGAGGATATGACACACAGTTACAAAGCGGCGTCATGAAGTATGACAGTACAAGTCGGTTTTCCGTTGGACGCACAAGTTATCCTGTGGGCAGGTGTAAGGTTACCATTAAAGCAAATATAGTATTCATATCAACCAAAACCCAATTATTCCTATAATGAGACTAAACAGGATACCGGCAACGACGTCTATCGGAAAATGTATACCGGCGAGAGGCCGGATGACGGCGATCAACAGGGCAACCGCCGACATAGTATACCCAAGCGGCGGCCATACGTACCAGCATGCCGCCGCTATGATCGTCACCGAAACGACGTGCCGGCTTGGAAAGGATTGTCCGTTTTTTTCCCGCGGTATCAGCGGTTCAATACTTAACTTTTCATATGGCCGCGGCTTATTATAAAGCTTTCGTATAACGGTCACCGATCCGAAAGCGATAGCCGGCACAAAAAGCACCCGAAAAAAACGTTCGTCTCTTCGAACTGCCAATATTCCCAACAGCAGGGGGTATGTACAGTAGACGAAACGCGGCAGCCAGCAGTTCAGCCATTTCATCGTATTCAGCAGCATGGGATGTGCTAAAAACCATTTTCTAATTTTGGCGTATTGTTCTTTTGTCAGGGTAAACACCTTCGGTTTTCATAAATTATGGAATTATGGCTATCGAACACGGCCCGGCAAAACGCCAGGGTATGTTCATTCACGGCACCCGGCGTATTGAAATTTATCGTATGAATATGCTCTTACGGTTACGATCCAAGTCTTTTGACAGCACCGTAATCAAGAGTTCCTCACCGGTTGAAAATGCGGCTAAAACGCACAGGATAATGCCAGTAGCCGTTGTACCTAAGATCTCATATAAAGCCGGTATGCCGAACAGGAATACGCCTGTGGCCTTGTTGGCGTAGGTGTGTAAAGCTGAGAACCTGTGATACTTTTTATAGCCAATCCCATACGCCGTCACCCGAATGAGTGCGATCACTACAACGCAAATCCAGATCCATTCCGGAATGACAACGGCCGGAGCAACCACAACGATAAGTGCAAAGAAAAATGCCATATCTGCCATGCTGTCGAGTTTAGCCCCCAGGTCACTTTGTTGCTTCATGGTCCTTGCCGCCAGTCCATCCGCAAGATCACTCACGCCACAGTATCCATATAACACCCAGAAAAGCAGTGAAAAGGGATTCGTAAACAGCAGAAGTACCGCACCCACGAAGCGGGTGATCGTTATGATATTCGCCAAGCTTTTTATTGAAAGCACCTCGCTCAATTCTGTTTAGCCTGCGTGGCTATCCTGGGGTCTTGGGGTAAGATGGCGTGGTGTATTATGTCCGGAGCCGTGAGAACAGGCCGCAATTTTATCACATTTTCACTCTGTGCGGTATCGCCTTAGAAAAATGGCCTTATCTCTTTTTGTAGATATTCAGCCATGCACCGATTAAGGCTTCGAACTGGCTGGGGTGTTCCAGAAAGAATGAATGACTGGCGTCCGTCAGGATATTCACATTGGCATGCGGATAGTAGGCCAATATGTCAAGCGCATCCTGATAGCCGACGGAAGTGTCCTGATAGCCAAGCAAGAATAGGGCCTTGTGATTGTGGATCCTATGGTCCTGTTCTATGTAATCACTGGCATATTTCCCGGAAAACAAAGCCTGTAAGAAGCCGGAGTTCGCCAAAGCGGTAGCCCTAAGAAAATCCGTCTCGCTCCTGTGATAGGTCCGTTTATTGATGACTACCATACGGTTGAGGAGTTCTTCCTGTTTAAGAGGCGGCAGCGAGTCCAGGAACTCCCGGTCAATATCCTGATGCACAATGGAGGCCACCCGCCTCTTGGACAATTGAGGAACCACGACGGGACAGATCAGGACTTCACCGATCACTTGATTCATGAATTTTTTGGCAATACCCCTTGCAATATATCCACCGTAGGAATAACCCATAATGATAAACGGTCTGTTTGCAACCAATTTTTCGATCAGCTTCGTGAGCAGCTCCAATATGGTGTCGGAATTGTTTTCCAAATTGTGAGCCGGCGACTGACCCATACCCGGCATGTCGATGTAGATTCTTTTAAAGCCGTTTAGGGAAATACTGCTCTCTTCAATCGCATGTATCATGGTTAGGCTGTCCAAATACAAACCATGCAAAATAATTATGGGAAGGCCTTCCCCTTTTACATCGTAATAAATCATCTGATCATCTACATATTGGATCATAAAAATACTCCTCTAATTAAACGTCTCATTCACGCTTGAGCGAGCTATAGGTTTGGCAGGGCGGAAGCCCCACGGGCTTGTCCGGGTTGTCATCCTGCTTTTGCGGTAAGCTGAAAATCACGTTGGGCGTTTGAAACAGCGACCACGGGTAAACGGCAGGCGGTTCAATGGCAAAATCCATCTGCTCTCCTGTGATCGGATGGGTAAAGCAGAGCCGGCTCGACCAGAGCGCAATCGCGCAGCCGTCATTGTTCAGGCTGTATTTTCTATCCCCAAAGAGGGGCATCCCCCGGGAAGAGAACTGTGCGCGGATCTGATGGGTACGCCCTGTACGCAGCCAGATTTTCACCAGCGACATTTCTTCATTTGAAGCCAGCGTTTTATAATCCAGAACGGCCTCCTGTACGCCCTTGGCCATCTGCTTCACCACATAGGTTTTTCTTTCCCTGGCCGAACGCTGTAAGAGATCGGTGAAAGTCCCCGATTTCGCCATAGGATGCCCATGTGTCACAGCGAGATATTCCTTGCCGAATTGATGATCCCGAATCAGCCGTGACAGCTTGCTCGCCGCCTCCGGCGAACGGGCCAAGAGCATCAGGCCGCTCACCACACGGTCAAGCCGGTGCACCGTCCGAACACAGGCGTTCCGGTCACCAAGCGCTGTCCGAACCAATTCCGGCATACCGCCCGGCTCATCCGTGGAGAGGACACCCGCAGGTTTTACGCAAACGAGGATACTGTCGTCCTGATAAATAAATTCGATATGAATACCTTCTTTCCGATCATCCCGTCTTACGTCCTTCAAGACTTGGTATGTGCCCAACTAATTCTGCTTACTTTTTCACAATGACACCCCAGAGTTCAATCAATTCAGACGCCTGAAACATATCGATAACTGCACCTCTAAGCTCTTCAGGCGGTGCCGATAATATCGGTGCAACGAGCTTATTCTTCGTAAAATCTACCGTTTTTAGTGTCGTCTTAAAGAAATTCGTCTTTATAAATTTGGTGTTTACGGCATTAAATCTTTTCAATTTCGCTTCGGACATAGAAGATTCTGTAAAATCAACATGATCAAGTCGTACATCCGATATCTTTGCCTTATTGAAATTGGAATATTGAAGGTTCGACGCCTCAAAAGTCGTGTTCTTAATAATTGTGTTTTGCAAATTTATACCAATACACTTGCAGGAAATGAATTGGCAGCGTTCAAAATAAGCCCCGGTAAAACTGCTGTTTGATAAATCGCAGGATTCAAATACAACATCAGTAAAACTTGAATTTTCAAAATCACAGTCCTGAAATGAACAGTCTTTAAATACGCTTTTTTGAACTTCAATTCTCCAATAATCAGCTCTCTCAATTTTTTCATTACAACTAATGATTTGTTGAATCGGTAAATCTTCAAGAACAAGTTCCTGTGCGTAATCATTAAAATTATCAATAGATGTGAGTTCATTCGGTAATTGGGGCTTAACAGGATTCATAACTTAACCTCTTCGCTTTATGTCTTAATTTTTGCAATAAGCCCGTACCTCCGGTGACAACGCGCAGCAGTACATATGAGCCCGAACGGTCATCGGACTCTGAGCTGCCAGAAGGCCACGGCGCTGGCTGCGGCAACGTTCAGAGAGTTCACGTTGTGGGACATGGGGATGCACGCGGTGTAATCGCAGTCCGCAATCGTGCCGGGCGCCAGCCCATTGCCCTCAGTACCCAGCACAACGGCAAGCTTCTTCTCTGCCATGAGCTGCGGATCATCTATGCCGACAGCGCTGTCGCTTAAAGCCATGGCAACGGTCTTAAAGCCGAGCTTCCTCAGGCTCTCGATGCCCGGCTGCGGCCACTCCGAGGACTCGCTGCCGATCCGGGTCCACGGCACCTGGAAGACGGCGCCCATGCTGACCCTCACCGCGCGCCGGCACAGCGGATCGCAGCAGGAGGGCGTAAGCAGCACGGCATCGATGTTCAGCGCCGCAGCCGAGCGAAAAATGGCGCCGACGTTGGTAGAGTCCACAATATTTTCCAGCACCGCTATTCGCTGTGCACCGGCGCACAGCGCTTCAACATCGGGCAGCCGGGGGCGGCGCATGGCACACAGCACGCCGCGTGTCAGCTGAAAGCCGGTCAGTTCCGCCAGCAGGCCGCTGTCGGCCGTATAGACTGGGATATTTCCGCAGCGGGCAATGATATTGTGTGCCTTTCCTTCAACATGTTTGCGCGCCACCAAAAGCGAAACGGGCTCGTAACCGGCGTCGAGGGCAAACCCGATCACCTTTGGGCTCTCCGCAATGAAGATGCCCTTCTCCGGCTCAAATCGGCTGCGCAGCTGCGCTTCCGTCAGGCGGGCGAAAACATCCAGATCGGGCGATGAAAAGTCGTTTATCTCAATAATGTTTGGCATCGTATCTCCTTAATTCCGATTTGTCGTTTTTTCGCTGCGCATCATGGGATAGTCTGCACAACCGCGTTGCCTATGTGATGGAAAATTCTCTATGGCAATAACATTGAGCCAAGTTCAGTATTGTTACTACAATATCGGCCAAAATTTAACCGTTTTTCTATACTGCTAACAGCGTCCTTAGTATTAGCGTTAAGCCCGCCTTCGCTTTCCCCAAATTTGAAAAACATGCTCTTCAAAATTTCTTAATTCCCGTTCGGTATATCGACATAATTAACATACCTGAACTGCGCAATGACCTCCTCAACGCTTCTGTCATCGGGAGTTTCCAGCCTGTCTCCGCCGTTTCTCAGTGCAAAATAGTAAGTGCCATCGGCAATTTCTTCCAAATTGAGCGTACCTGCTGAGCTTCCACCCCTCGCGGAGGTAACATATGTCTCCGTGCCGTTATCGGCGTTTAACAAATACAAATCAACCGCCTGCTCCGCAGGTGCCCATGCCATGCTGTATGAAACTTCTGGAGGGTGATTTTCTGAAATCGTAATGCTTTCTTCGCTTGATAATAGAACGTCAATCCCTATATGATCTCCGATCAGGCTCGTTTGTCCGACAAAGCTGGAAGTGCCTTTAATCCACATGGTTTCTTTTGGGTTATTTGATTTTCCGAGATAGATAGCGTCGATATCCTTATCCGACATTTGGTAATAGAAACCCGTCGTACGTTCCGTCAAAAAAGATGGCAGGCAGCCGTATATCGTTACATAAGCATTGTTCCCGTCTTTTGAAAGACTTACTTTCCGGAGAGTCTTTGTCGGGTCCGTAATACCACCGCATATTACAATTTCATCTCCGGTCGGCGACACGCTGTAGGCTATCGAATAAACGGGCCAGCCAATCCAAAACGCCTTAATAACGCCTGCCAGCAAAAGCAGGCAAAGTGTTATTCCACTGCCAAGTGCAACTTTTTTCAGGTCTCTTCTGCGTACGGCTTTTAGATCATCAGCCTCTCCGGCGGATACTTCAATTATGGATTTCATCAATAATCAACTCCCTAAGGGAAGCTTCTCGCTTCAGTTAAGATTTTAATGTCAGGTAAAAATTAGTGCAAGACTATAGTCATTCAAAATAACACCCTTGAATTTTAACAGGAAATAGCCGCACGGTAAACCCCACACAGCTGACATTGCAAAGCTTACTATTATCATAAGCACTTAACACTTCGTCCAAAAAATCATTGACCTCCCCACACGCTATTATAAAAAAGCACATTAGCCAAGCTTCGAATAATTGTTATTTATTAACACTCTATTTATTTCAGCCATTTCTTTACAATTAATAATACCAATTCCGCTCAGTATAATCAAGATATCTTGCTTTAAAATGAAGATTTTTGTCTGACAATGTCAAGAGGGACCTCTCTGGAAAATTCCAGAGAGGTCCCTCTTTTCTCCTTACTTTCCCGCTCTTTGTAAAACCAGCGCCGGGGGCAAATTGATAAAACCCCGGCTAGTTTGCTTTTCGATAAGATTTGGTAAAAGATTTCGCCGGTTATAGTCCAAAAGGCGTAATCTAAAATCTGCATTCGCAGCTTTCGTGTCTCGTTCATATAATAGCCTGAATAGAGTTTTCCATCGAACTGAAAGGAGATTACTCAGCATGATCATTGATCTCCAGCAGGTTGCCTTGACGTATCAGTCGCCGGATGGAGAGGTCGAAGCGCTCAGGGATGTTACGTTCGACATGGAAGAGGGTGAATTTGTCAGCATCGTCGGTCCCTCCGGATGCGGAAAGTCAACACTACTTGCACTTATTGCCGGGCTTGAGCGGCCAACCGGCGGCAAAGTCATCATGGACGGAGAGACCGTCAGCGCGCCCTCAACCAAAATGGGATTCATGCCGCAGAGAGATCAACTGTTTGAGTGGAGGACCATCTGGAGCAATGTAACGCTCGGGCTTGAGATTTCCCGTCAGAATACGCCGGAGCGTCAGGCGCACGTCAAAGAACTGTTAAAACGGTACGGTTTAGCGGAATTTGCGCTCAAACTGCCCTCGCAGTTGTCCGGCGGGATGAGGCAGCGGTGTGCGCTGATCCGCACGCTGGCCACCGAGCCCCGCATCCTTCTGTTGGATGAGCCGTTTTCCGCACTCGACTATCAGACAAGGCTCTCCGTCTCCGCAGACATCTACGATATCATTCGTCAAGAGCACAAAACCGCACTACTGGTCACACACGATATTTCAGAGGCAATCAGCCTTTCCGACCGGGTCGTCGTATTGACACAGCGCCCGGCCATTGTCAAATCCATTCACAATCTGGATAAATTTCACGCGCTTTCCCCCTTGGAACGGCGGAATGCGCCGGACTTCAGGACATTCTTCAATTTGATTTGGAAGGAGCTGGATATCAATGCCTAACGAAACTCCTTCCGTCCAGCGGCTTGCCTATCTGCGCGCCCGAAAGCGGCGGAAAACCGCTGTTCGCTTCCTGCAGATATTTCTGTTGGTCTTTTTCCTGGGTTTTTGGGAGCTCTCCGCCAGACTTGGCTGGATCGACGCCTTTGTGGTAAGCTGCCCTTCCCGGGTCGTTGCCACGCTGAGCAATTTATACCATTCGGGCGACCTCTGGCTCCATATCGGCACCTCCTGTCTGGAAACGGTAATCGGATTCACTATCGGTACCCTGCTCGGTACACTCATTGCGATTCTGCTTTGGTGGAGCGATTTCATATCCCGCATTCTGGACCCCTATCTGGTCGTCCTGAACGCCTTGCCAAAGACCGCGCTCGGTCCGATTTTTATCGTCTGGATCGGGGCGGGAACGGCTTCGATCATCGTCATGACGCTCGCCATCTCAATTATTGTAACCATTCTGAATATGCACATGGGCTTTTTATCCACAGATAAAGACAAAATTCAGCTCATGCGCACGTTTGGAGCCACACGCAGACAGCTTTTGTGGATGCTGGTCTTTCCGGCCAACTATGCCACGCTGTTCAATACCCTTAAGGTGAACGTAGGACTATCCTGGGTCGGCGTCATCATGGGTGAATTTTTAGTTTCAAAAGCAGGTCTCGGATATCTGATCGTCTACGGTTCGCAGGTATTTAATATGGATCTCGTCATGGCATCCGTTTTAATTCTGGCTGTCGCCGCTGTCATCATGTATCAGGGCATCCTGTGGTTGGAAAAAATATTGAAAAAACGTTTAGGAGTGATTTTATGAAAAAAGTACTTAGCATGTTACTGACAGCATTTCTTCTGCTGGCCGTATGCTGCGGCTGCGGAGAAACAAAGCAGGCAACCACCGTACGCCTGAACGAGGTTACACATTCTGTTTTCTATGCGCCGCAGTATGTTGCGCTGGAAAAGGGCTTCTTTGAAGAAGAGAACATAAACATCGAATTGACAAACGGCGGTGGGGCGGACAAGGTAATGACTGCCGTCATCACCGGACAGTCCGACATCGGATTTGCCGGACCGGAATCGTGTATCTACGTCTATAATCAGGGAAAAGAAGATTCTCCGGTTGTCTTTGCGCAGCTCACGAAACGCGATGGTTCCTTCCTGATCGGCCGCTCCGACGAGCCGTTTTCCTGGGAGAATTTGAAAGGCACGACCATCATCGGCGGCCGGGCTGGCGGTGTTCCTGAGATGACTCTGGAATATGTCATGCGGCTAAATGGAATCATTCCGGGAGAGGACGCCACCGTTGATACCTCGGTACAGTTTAATATGATGGCCGGAGCCTTCACCGGCGGAAGCGGCGACTACGTGACGCTGTTTGAGCCCACCGCCACCGAAGTGGAACAGGCGGGGAAGGGGTTCATCTTGACATCCATCGGAAAAGAGAGCGGCGAAATTCCATATACGGCCTACTTTGCCTCTCAAAGCTATATCAAGGATAATTCCGATACCATTCAAAGCTTTACCAACGCCATTGCCAAAGGGCAGAAATGGGTGCAGGAGCACACCGCCGCTGAAGTGGCGGAAGTCATTGCAAACCAGTTCCCGGACACCTCCGTAGACGTTTTGACGAACGTTGTTCAGCGCTATAAAGACATTGATGCCTGGAACGCCACGCCCGTCATGAAACAGGAGTCCCTGGAGCGGCTCGAAACGGTTATGGAGACGGCCGGCGTACTTGAGCACAGCGAATGGGTCGATTTCAATGCGCTTATCGATAACAGCTATGCCGAAGCGGCAAAATAGGCAAACACGCCTTATTCACGCGGCAGTGGTACACATTACCAAATAAGTTCTGCAAATAGGGCCCCGGTAGATTGACAGCGCAGCAAAGCAGATTTCTCTGAGGAATGTTGCCTCAGGGAAATCTGCTTTTTGCTCACCGGGGTATGTTTTTATAAGTGTCGCAAAATATTGGCATATACCGCCTTTTTGGGGTTGATTCTATCGGTTTTCTCTCGATCATATCAATTTAATAAGTTTTTTTAATTATCAGCCATTCCTGCGGATCACGTCAAATTATATGCATGATACTCACGCAACGGCTAATAATAAAATTAAAGATCAAAATAGTCATCGTATATGCACGAAGGGGAAATTATGCACAACAACAAGAGCAGGAAAAAAGACAGGCCAAAAAGCAGCCCGGAGCTTCGGAAAATGAAGCCCAGAGAAAACGCGGATGCCGGTATTATTGACGGTCAGAAAATAGGCCTGCATAACGGCGGACACGAAAAAATGATGGAGGACAAAAAATGATCACCATGCTGTGTGGCGTTAACGGTATCCAAAATAAGGAATCCAAAACCCAAATAAAGAATGCGTTAAACAAGATTGATGGGGTCAATGCAGTCGGAGTTAATTTGGCAACGAGTACAATAGAAATCCAATACAATGAACCGGCAACGGAAAATGATATCAAAAACTGCATTGAGAACGCCGGATTTAAAATAATATATGAGTAGGAGTTTTCAATGGGGAACGATAATAAAATGAAAAGCACAAGTAACCATAAAAAGAACGATGGGAAATTTCGTTCCAAGCATATCAAGCACGACCCCAGCGCGGAGAGCGCCAGGGCTGTTTACGGCCTGAAGAATCCGGATATTAAAGAAGGAAAATAAGCCTAGCTGGATGAATACAAATATTGCATAAAACCCACAGGCCTTTGGACTGCGGGTTTCCATTTTATTGTTTTATAATATCTCATAAATCAGTATAACGCCAGAAAAACGGCTTAAACTTGCTGTGTCGATAAATTACAAAAACTCATGGTTCCTGAGAGGAGCTGAAAAATGAATACAGAAAAAGAACAGATATCCGCAAAACAGCTCATGTTATCTGTCGGTTGTTTTATTCAGGGATCGTCACTGATATTAAACTTTGCAACCGCAACGACGAAACAGGATTCTTGGATAGCGGCTATACTCGGTCTTTTAATTGCCGCCCCTATATTTGGGATCTATTTCCTGCTTATTAAACAGTTTCCCGGCATGAATATCATCGAAATAACAATTCGCGTTTTTGGAAAAGTTCTGGGGCGGATCCTATCGCTCATCTATATCTATTACTTTTTTTCACTGACATTCTTAAACACAGAGATTCTTGGCAATTTTATGAATGGATTTATTATGCCCGAAACACCGACGGTTGTCTTTTATCTCATGTTTATATTTGTATGCGTATGGGCTGTCCGTAGTGGAATTGAAAATATCACCAGATACAGCGCTTTATTCGTTTTTATAACCTTTGGTGCGCTGCTTATTACAACGGTTTTATCGATCAAGGACTTGAAAACAAGCAATATTTTCCCGATTTTTTCATTGCCGGCAATGAAATATTTTCAAAGCTCCTACACGATCGCCCTGCTTCCATACTGCGAAGTATTTACCTTTTTTATGCTTTTCCCCGAGATTAAGGATAAAAATAAAATTTATGGCGCATTGATAAAAGGCGTTCTCATCGGTGCAATAACGATTTTCATTTCCATTTTGAAAACGATTCTAATGGTGGGACCCCTCATTGCGATTTTAAGTTATCCTACCTATGCGGCGATCCGTATGATCGATATTGGAAACATTCTCACCCGGATGGAGGTTATTTTCGCATGCATTTTAATTATACTGCTTTTTTTCAAAGTAACCATCATTTTGTATGCCACTGTCAAGGGGATCGCACAAATATTTAATCTGCATTCATACAAAATATTAACGCCCAGCGTCGGCGTCTTGACCGTTGTGTTTTCCTTGAGGTCGTTGGCCACTGCTCCAAACATCGCTTATTGGGGGGCGAACGTTGCTGCAGTGTATTCCTCGTTTTTTGAAATTTTATTACCCGTAATGACTCTGGCCGTATGCATAACAAAAAAATTGCTGATTAAAAAAGGTTAAACGTCATGATCGTATTCATTATTCCTTCATTTATCATCATTGCTTTGCTGGATTTACCTGGGCTGATCAAAAATAAGTATTGGTTAGAGCTTGGCGTTTATCTCGCCATATTTCTTGCGGCACTCTTGTTGTCGATACTGCTGTCTGTTGGAATAAAAATTCCAAGCCCGACCATTTTGGCTCAGCATTTGATCAAAGATGTTTTGCATTTAAATTTTCAGTAAATGCTGAATGACATAAAAGTTTCGGCTCGTGCAGGCAGAATGCAAGAAGGCTCTTATGGAAGTTCCTTTCCGATGAAATAGCATAATGTCTGCAACGCATTCGCAGCGCCAGGCAAATTATTCTCAACTTGGATTCAAAAGTCTACGAGCTGAAAACCCGCAGTCCTACGGCCTGCGGGTTTACTCGTTTTTGATGCTGCAATGCACTTTCTTTATCGGTAATCCTATCAGGTAAATGACGCTGTACTACATTGACTATTGACAACCGGATCGGCGCAAGGTACAATATCATTATATGATATCATTTGATGATATTGCAGGCATGGCCGATTATGGAGGCAGACGTATGCCAAAAAAATCGCTTGAGAATCTGACGGAATCGATGTTTTATGTACTGATGGCCTTTTGTCATGGTCCAATGTGCGGTATTGGTGTGGCGGACTTCATTGACATGAAAACGCATGGGCGGATACTTATGGGACCGGCAACGTTATATACGATTCTGGGAAAGTTTGAAAAAGAAAAATATATCCGTGAGACGGCGGTATCCGGCCGCAAGCGCACCTATGCCATTACGGCAGAGGGCAAAAAAGCCTATCAGATGGAGTTTATCCGTCTTCGGCACTGTGTTGACGACGCGGAGAGTGAGAAAGAGATTTATGGAGATACGCCATGAAAATGACCTCAGAAAGGGAAGCAAAGCAGGCCTACCGTTTTCCCCCCTGCCCTGCCTATGATATTGAGGGTACGGAGAGCTGGCTTGCCGACATGGCCGCAAAGGGCTTAACGCTGAGCGCCGACGGCTTTTTTGCCGGATTTGCCATTTTTGATCAAACCGAGCCGCATCACGCGCGTTATCGTCTGGAGGCCTTGCCGAAGGCCGTCACATGGCTGAGCGCCAACGGCGGGGCCCCGGATGACGAGGCCAAAGAGCTGGTTGCCGCATACGGCTGGAAATACATTACCACCAGAGGCCAGTTCTATATCTATTGTGCCGAAGCTCCCGACAGCCGTGAATTGAATACGGATCCGAAGGTACAGGCACTGGCACTTGATATGGTACGAAAGCGGGAGCGCACCAGTATGATCATCAGTCTGGTCTGGCTCCTCATTTATCCTGTCATTCTGCTGCATGGCAGACTGCTTCTGGCCGCCTTCGCCCTTGGAACCGGGTTTATGCTTGCAACGCTGTTACTCGTGCTTTGGGCAACTCTTTCCGGCAGCATCATGCGCGCATTTCATTTCCGTAAGCTGCGGAAGCAGCTGGTCTCCGGCAATGGGATCAACCATAAGAAAAACTGGCAGAAAAAATCCCGGTTTTTCCATATAAGTACGCTTCTTTTTTTGCTCTTTGTTTTGATGTGGACCGGAGCACTGCTGCACATCTGGCGTGATAACGTCATGGCGGTAAATGAACAGGCACTGACCAACTATGCCGGAGAGCTTCCGTTCGCCACCATCGCCGACCTTGCTCCCGAGGGTACCTTCAGACTAAATGATCTTAAATACAGCAATACCGTCACGGTCAGCTCGGATTGGCTGGCACCGACGATCATCACATTGCATGAAAATGCCACGGTAACGCTTCCCGACGGGCGATATGTGCAGGGCGGGCTGTATATTGATTACTATGAGACCGCCGCCCCATGGCTTGCGCGCGAAGCGGCAAGAGAATATTGGGTGACGGACAAACACGCTTCCTACTACGAAGCGCTCCAATTACCGGATTTGGGTGTCGACTGCGCGCTGGCCTATAACGCCACCCTTCCAACACTGATCCTGCAAGAGGGCAACAGGGTGATGCGTGTGATGTTCTATCAGACCTCAGACAGTGATGCGCTGTCACTCGGCGACTGGGGGAAAATTTTTGCCGACAGCATTAAGAACTAGTTTATGGAAACAGCCCAGCTCTCACTGAACTACTTGGGGAAAAAGCCGGTGTGGTTAGTACTAACCACACCGGCTTTTTCTCCCTCTGCTGTCTGCCACATTCAGCTATGACTTTTTTTCCACAGATTTTGTGTTTTTTTCATATTTTCCGCGTGGACCCATGACTTCCCGCCCGCAGCCGAGGC
>JBFWKZ010000066.1:0-13203 GCA_050252415.1 Oscillospiraceae bacterium
CGGAACAATGCGGCTGCGCAGGGGACTGGGTTGCTGTCGGGGGCTTCTGAGATCCAAAGAGAATAGCATTTAAACGCGGTTGCCGCCTTTTTGAGTCTCGGCGGATGCATTCGCCGAGACGGATAAAATAAAGGGAACCCGACGAATGGGACATTCGGTGGGACGGCAGCAACATTGCGGCTGCGATCTGCAATGCGATGCTGTACGCGGCATCAGATAACCAAAGAGAATAGGGTATTTTTATAGGGGGCACCCGATTGCACAGATAAAAACGGGAAGTAGTTCACTTTTTTGCCCCGCCAAAAAAAGTGAACCGAAAAAACGCGGCATAAGGGAGATCCCTTATGTATCCCCTCGCAAGACGGGGAAATCCCTGCTTCTCGCTCCGGCGCGAGAAGGACCGTATAGTCTCCGCATCCACTGCCGCGCACCCCGCTTCGCTACGCGCTGGTGCAATATGTTATGTAAACTTATTTCCTTTCGTCGGGGCGCCTGCCGGGTACCATATTGATGCCTGACCAGGCGTGTACTTGGGGTGCTTGCACCGAAAGTCACATAGGCATGAGCGGCAGCGGCGTGGGACAGAGCCAATGCGATATAGGACGCCGGCAAATAGAAGCTTGGGTTTACGATATGCGAAAGCGCCTTTTCTCTCACACCGGGCGACACGTTAGCGCCCCATGTGCTCAGCATACGGGGACCCCACATGACTTTACCCGCAACAGCGGGAGTGAATCCCGCCTGCTCGAAAATTCTCCGCTGCGTTCCGAATTTGCGCCGTACTTGCGGCGAACAAGACAAAAGAGAATGTGGGGCGCATTGCCGTATAAAATTCTGTGCTGTGCTGCGGATTGACGCCTGTAGCCCAACGGGCTTAACATATGAAATACTACGGAAAACCGGATTGATTTTTGGTGTAAGCGCCCCAAGAACACGCCTGGTCAAGCTAATTTATGCTATTTGGTAGGCGCTCCAACGGAGACAAATAAGTTAACATAACCAAGCAGACCAGCGCGTAGCGAAGCGAGGTGCGCGGCAGTGGATGCTTGAGAGTATACCTATTTCAGTGCGCCGGATATAGACGCTGGCGTTCCCACTCTTTTGCGGAGGATACATAAGGGCAAAGCCCTTATGCCGCGTTTTTTCGGTTCGTTTTTTTGGCGGGACAAAAAAGTGAACAACATCCACGGCTGCCGGGTAGGTGGAGAAACCGCGCCCGGTAACAAGAGAAAAAGCAGTTCTGAATTTCTGCCGCACTTGCGAAGGGACAGACAACATTTTAAGCATTATGTAAACCAAACAATGATTCAATTTGCAGATGACGGGTTCTGAATGTGCAGCGGTTTTACCGCTGCACCGGCCCTTGAATAACTGATAATCCATTTGGAGGGATCCCGATGAAAAAGGCGCTGCTTGTCGTTTCCTTCGGCACAAGCTACCACGACACCTTGGAAAAAAACATCACCGCGATCGAAAACGACATAGCCACGGCACTGCCGGGCAGGATGCTTGTCCGGGCATTTACCAGCGGTATGATCATCAAAAAGCTGCGCGAGCGCGATGGCGTCATGGTACTAAATGTTTCCGAGGCGCTGGAAAAGCTGCTGGCTGAGGGCTATACCGACCTTGTCATGCAGCCGACGCATGTTTTAAACGGCGACGAGTATGACAAGCTGTGCCATCTCGCCCACCCCTTTGAGACTAGGTTTGAACACTTTGCCGTCGGAACCCCCCTGCTGACGGACGTGATCGATTACCACGAGGTGGCAAAAGCGATGCTCACCGAGCTGCCGGAGAAAAGGAACGACACGTCGCTTGTTTTTATGGGGCATGGCACAGAGCACCATGCCAACGCGGTCTATGCCATGCTGGAATATGTCTTTCATGATATGGGCAGGACGGACATCTATATCGGTACGGTCGAGGGCTATCCCGCCTTTGATGAGATCCTGCGCAGGCTGCGCGAGCGCAAGAAAGCGCAAAATGTTGTGCTCTACCCGCTGATGGTCGTCGCGGGCGACCACGCGAAAAACGACCTCGCGGGGGAAAATGGGGATTCCTGGAAGTCGCTTTTGGAAAAGGAGGGCTACAGGGTAACCTGTGTGCTCCGAGGCCTCGGCGAAAACTCCGGAATAAGAAAAATATTTGTAAAGCACGCCCGAGAGGCGGAATAAAAGTTTGCTTTGCGGCTATGGCCAATTAGCAATAGATAGGTTGAGACAGCAGTGGTCGGAAGCCGGGTGAAAATCCCGCACAGTCCCGCTGCCGTGATGGGGAGTACCCTGCAAAATGCCACTGGAGAAAGCCGGGAAGGCGCAGGGCATGCGACGAACCTGAGTCGGAATACCCGCTGCCGTCTCATGCCGGAAAACCGTCGACACACACAACTCTACGCGTGATAGGGAGGTGGGCTGTGAAAATTTGTCGATTGAGATCCGGATAGCCGGTAAGCGTTTTCATCCGTCATTAAATAGAGTCAGAAAGGAAGATTAATATGAAACGTAAAACCGCTGTCCGCGCTGCGATGATCGTCACGGCCATGAGTATTCTTTCAACCAGTGCATTTGCCATGCATATCGCAGAGGGGATGCTGCCAAAGCCCTGGGCTTTCGGCTGGATGGCCGTATGCATACCCTTTGTGGTCTCCGGCTTCTACTCTATTAAGAAAAAAGTCGAGATAACCCCAAAAGCAAAAATCCTTCTCGCCATGTGCGGTGCGTTTGCCTTCGTGCTCTCAGCTCTGAAAATGCCGGCCTTCACCGGCTCCTGCTCGCACCCCACGGGCGTCGGTCTTGGCGCCATCCTTTTCGGACCCACAGCGACTACCGTACTTGGTCTCATCGTTCTGATTTTTCAGGCGCTGCTGCTGGCCCACGGCGGCATTACGACGCTTGGCGCAAACGTGTTTTCCATGGCCATCGTCGGTCCCATCGTCTCCTGGGCAGTTTACATGGGACTCAAAAAGGCCAAGGCAAAGCCTGCGGTTGCCGTGTTCTTTGCGGCTATGCTGGGCGACTTGTGTACCTATGTTACAACGGCGTTTCAGCTGGGCGTTGTTTGGGGCAACACCTTGCAGTATCTTTCCATTTTCGCGGTGACGCAGATTCCTCTCGCCATTGCGGAGGGGCTGCTCACGGTTGTGGTATTTAACGTACTTGAGAAATATTCCGGAGCCGAGCTGCGTGAGCTCGCCGTTGTGGATTAAGGAGGACATAAAAAATGAAAGTTTGGCAAAAAAACCTGATTCTTATTGCTTTGGTGATTCTTCTGACGGCGCTGCCACTCTGGCTTAACCGGGGTGCGGAATTCGGCGGAGCGGACGACGGCGCCGATGCCTTGATTACCGAGACCCATCCCGATTATCAGCCCTGGTTCCAACCCCTTTTTGAACCCGCCAGCGGCGAGGTCGAATCCTTCTTCTTTGCGCTCCAGGCGGCGATCGGTTCCGGTGTCGTTTGCTTCGCTCTGGGACGGATCACCGCGAAGAAGTCATAGACGATGGGGACCGACCGCTATGCCTATCTGTCCCGCCTGAGGCGGACAGATCCGATACCAAAATTCTGGCTGTCGATATCCGCTCTACTGGTGTGCCTTTTCTGTGAGAGCATATCGGTTGGCGTTTTTACGTTGGTTTTCCTGAGTGCGCTCAGCGTTTTTCTGGGTGGACAGCGGCCCGGTGTGGTGTTGCGTTTCCTCAAAATCCCGGTGGTTTTTCTTGTCATCGGGTGCATTACCATCGTGTTCAGGCCAATATCAGGGGAGGACGGCGCCCTGTTTAGCGTCCGCCTCTTCTCCCGCTGGCTCTGGGGTGTGACGCCGGATTACCTGTATATGGGGGCCATGGTGCTTTTTAAAGCGATGGGGACGATCTCCGCCATGTATTTTCTCTCCCTGAACACGCCGATGACCGATCTTATCGCGGCGCTGGAGCGCCTTCATATGCCGCGTCTGATGATCGAACTCATGGAGCTCATTTACCGCTTTATTTTTGTGCTCTCCGAGGCGGCGGAGCGTATCCATACGGCGCAGGAGTCACGGCTCGGCTACACAGGCTTTAAGCACGGCATTAATTCGCTGGGCGTTCTCGCCTCAATGGTGTTTCTCCGCGCTTGGAAGCGTGGAGATCGTGTCTGGTCTGCGTTGGAGAGCCGGGGATATACCGGCAGTCTTAAAACCCTGCCGCAGATCTATGAAAAGGGAAACCGCCTCTACGCCTTTGCCGTGGGAATCGCGCTGCTGCAGCTTGCTGTGCTGCTTCTCGAAAGGAGACTTTTACCGTGACATATGCCATCGAGACCAGAGAACTGACCTTCCGATATGAGGACGGTACGCTCGCCTTAAACAAGATATCGTTCAGGGCCGAGAAGGGCAAGGTCACGGGGATCCTTGGGGCCAACGGCGCGGGAAAGTCCACGCTGTTTCTAAACCTCAACGGTGTGCTTACCCCCCAGGGCGGCGAGGTGTATCTGGACGATACAAGGGTTTCATACCGGCACGCGGATCTGCTCATGCTGCGCCGTGAGGTGGGTATCGTCTTTCAGGATCCGGATGACCAGCTCTTCTCCGCCGATGTCTACCGCGATATCTCATTCGGTCCTGTGAATCTGGGCCTTTCGGAGGACGAGGTCCGGTCTCGGGTGGAGGCCGCTATGGCGCAGACGGGCGTTTCGGCCCTGCGTGACAAGCCGACGCATGCGCTGTCCTATGGTCAGAAAAAGCGTGTGGCGATTGCCGGTGTGCTTGCGATGGGGCCCAAGGTCATAATCCTTGATGAGCCGACGGCGGGGCTTGACCCACAGGGCGTCAGCGACATCATGCGCCTACTTGCCGACCTGCGCGACAGGCTGGGGATTACGATCATTCTTGCCACGCACGATATGGACATCGTACCGCTCTACTGTGACCGGGTCTACCTCTTGAGCGGCGGGGAGATGGTGCAGGAGGGAACGCCGGAGGAACTTTTCGGAACGCCGGAAGGGCTGAGAGAAAATCACCTGCGCCTTCCGCGGATCGCCCATCTCATGGAAATTCTGGCGGATGTCGACGGCCTTCCCGTCGACCGTTCCGCCGCAACCATCAGCGCCGCAAGAAGAGAGATTTTGCGGCTGCTGCGGGAGCAAGCTTCTCAATAATCCCAAAATCTTTGAAAAAGGCGGACGATCCGGACGCAGAGCGTGACCCTACTTTTTATGGTTATACAGCAGCAAAAAGTGCAGCGGAGAGGAATGGTTAACATGGTGAAAAAAGGTGTTTTATACGGAATCGGCGTGGGCCCGGGCGACCCGGAGCTTTTGACGGTGAAGGCAGTGCGGCTGCTGCATTCGGCGGATGTTGTCGCTGTGCCGGACAAGGGCAGCGGCGAAAAAACCGCGCTGAACATCGTACGCGAGTATGTCGAGGGCAAGACGCTGATCTATTGCCCGACGCCCATGGTACGCGACGAGCAGGTACTTGCCCGCTGCTTTGAGGAGATAACGGACAGGCTCTGCGCCCTGCTCGACGCGGGAAAAACCGTTGCCTTCATTACGCTCGGCGACCCGGCCGTATATTCTACCTATATCTATCTCCACAAACGGGTAATCGCGCGCGGATATGACGCGTACCTTGTGCCCGGGGTCACTTCCTTCTGCGCCGTTGCGGCAAAGCTTGGCACCTCGCTGTGCGAAAAATCCGAGAGGCTTCTCATCGTTCCGGCCTCGCATAAGGATATCGAAGACTGCCTCAGCGTGGATGCCAACCTCGTGTTTATGAAGGCGGGCAGAGAGCTTGGCGTCTTGCAGGACAAGCTGGCAGAGCACGATATGCTGGCGGGGGCCGAAATGGTTGAAAACTGCGGCATGGAAAACGAACAGATATATAAAAATTTTGCGGAGGCGCCGGAAGGCAGCGGCTATTTCTCCGTTGTGATTGTCAAAAGAGAGGAGAGTGAGAAATGAACGTTTGTATGTCGGGACTCGATTACGAAAAGGCGAAAATTGCCCTGCGCGAGCAGCTCTCGTTTACGAAAACGGGCGTTTTGGACATCGTTTCCATCATTGTGCAGAAAGACGATGTCCTTGGCGCGGTGCTGCTGTCCACCTGCAACCGTACGGAAATTTATCTCTCCTGCGCAGACGGCACGGAAATCGATCCGGGGCGGTGCCTCTGTGAAGCCGCGGGGGTCGAGTACCAAAGCTTTGCAGGCGCTTTTGTCACAAGGCGGGGAGAGACTTGTATCCGGCATCTCATGGCGGTCGCCTGCGGACTGAAATCTCAGATTTTGGGTGAGGACCAGATTTTAACACAGGTGAAAACCGCCGCTGTGCTCGCGAGAGAGGGACACGCCGCCGACGCGACGCTTGAGACGCTCTTCCGTACGGCCTCTTCCTGCGGCAAGGCGGTGAAGACCTCTCTGCGCCTGACGGGGCAAGACAGCAGTGCGGCGCAAAGTGCGGTGTCGGCGCTTGAGCGCCATTTTGGCTCGCTTGCCGGAAAAAGCGCCGTCGTCATCGGAAACGGCGAGATGGGAAGACTCTCTGCCGGCCTTCTCCGGGAAAGGGACTGTGGCGTCACCGTGACGCTTAGGTCTTACCATCATGGAATCGCCGTTGTGCCCGCGGGGTGCAACGTTGTTCCTTATGATGAGCGCTATGCGGCTATGGAAAACGCCGATATGCTTATCTCCGCGACCACAAGTCCACACTATACCGTCTCGGCGGAGGCGTTTGCCCGCCTCGCGGCAAAGCCCGAGGTCCTTGTTGACCTCGCCATCCCGCGCGATATCGAACCGGAAGTCGGCGAGATTGTGACGCTGTACAATATCGACAGCTTTGACCGTTCGGTGGGGGCCGACCCCGAGACGCTGCGGCAGGTTGAGGCGATTGCTGAGGAATACATGGCGCGGTTTTACCGCTGGAGCAACTATCGCGAATGCATGCCCGCCATCGAGGAGCTGAAAGAGGCTGTGCTCGAACGGGTTAAGACCCACCTGGACCTGTCGGCGGATCCCGAGGAGACGGCGGAGTCTGCGGCGGTTTGCGCCGTCGACCTGCTGACCGGGGGACTCTCCGGCTGCCTCAGCCCGGAGAAGCTGCGTCTTTGCGCGGAGGGGATACGCGCCCGGACGCGATAAGGAGGAAAAACAAAATGAAAAATTTGCGTTTTCCCATGTTTGTCGACCTGTCCGGCAAAAGGGCGGTGGTCATCGGCGGCGGTAAAATAGGCATGCGCCGCGCGCGCGTTCTGCGCGATTTTGGCGCTCAGGTGACGGTGATCGATCCCGCTCCAGGCGGCGAGGGCTTTTACCGCATATACAGAGGATATGAACCTGGCGACCTCGAGGAGGCTTTTCTCTGCGTTGCCGCGACAAACGACCGCGCGGTGAACCATGCCGTTTATGAAGAGGCGGAAAGACTGCGCATTCCCATAAGCGTTGCGGACAATCAAGAAGAGTGCGGCTTCTTCTTTCCAGCCGTGTGCATAGCTGAAAATCTGGTGGCCGGGGTCGTCTCCGATGGGGAAGACCACCACAAAACGGCCCGAGCGGCAAGAGAAATCCGCCGTGTATTGGAGGACCTGTCATGAAAATCAGGATCGGCAGCCGCGAGAGCCGTCTTGCGGTTATCCAGTCGGAGATATTGATGGCCTGCATAAGGCGGCATCATCCCGAGGTTTCGCTCGAACTCGTTACCATGAAAACCACCGGGGATAAGATCCTCGACCGAACCTTGGATAAAATCGGCGGCAAGGGGCTTTTTGTCAAAGAGCTGGATGCCGCTTTAAAGGATAGACGCGTGGACGTGACCGTCCACAGCTGTAAAGACCTGCCCATGGACGAAAACCCGCTTTTACCCATCGTCGCGTTCTCACGGCGGGAAGATCCCCGCGATGTGCTGGTGCTGCCCGAAGGGAAGAGCGAGCTCGATTTCGCAAAGCCGATCGGCTGCTCAAGCAAACGGCGGATTATTCAGCTCAAGAAAATTTTTCCGCAGGCGGCGGTCGCGCCTGTGCGCGGCAATCTTCAGACAAGGCTGCGCAAGCTCAACAGCGGAGAGTTTTCCGCCCTTGTACTCGCTGCAGCGGGCCTTAAACGCTTGGGGATGGACGGCCGGATAAGCCGCTTTTTTTCCGAAGACGAGATTCTTCCGGCGGCGGGGCAGGGCATTTTGGCCGCACAGGCCAGGGCCGGGGAGGACACCCTGTTTCTCTCCGAGTTTGACGATGCCGAGGGAAGGGCCTGCGCGCTTGCCGAACGTGCCTTTGTCCGCAGACTGGACGGGGGCTGTTCGTCTCCCGTTGCGGCGCATGCGACGGTACACGACGGTATGCTGCATCTGCGCGGCATGGACGAAACCGGCCGCTTTGCCGAGATCAGCGGCGGGTCGGAGGACGCGGCCGCGCTTGGCGACGCGCTGGGAAAAATCATGCTGGAAGGCAGGGATTGTGATGAAAGGTAAGGTCATACTGGTTGGTGCGGGGCCCGGAGATCCGGGTCTGCTCACCATAAAGGGACTGGAAGCGCTCCAGAATGCCGAGGTTGTTGTGTTTGACCGCCTGGTCGGGCCCGAGATACTCGCGCGCATCCCGGAGCATGCCGAGACCATCGATGTCGGCAAGCAGGCGGCGAACCACAAGGTGCCGCAGGAGGAGATAAACCGCATCCTGCTGAATAAGGCGCTGGAGGGAAAACGTGTTGTCCGCCTCAAGGGCGGCGACCCCTTTGTCTTCGGCCGCGGCGGCGAGGAGCTGGAACTCCTGACAGAGAATGATATTCCGTTCGAGGTCGTACCCGGTATCACCTCCGCTATTGCCGCCGCCGCATACGGCGGTATCCCCGTGACGCACAGGGACTTTTGTTCATCTCTGCACATCATAACGGGACACGCGCGGGCGGGCGCTCCCCTCACCATTGATTTTGAAGCGCTGGTGCGCACGAAGGGTACGCTGGTGTTTCTCATGGGCGTGTCCGCCATGCCGAAAATCGTCGATGGGCTTTTAAAGGCGGGCATGCCGCCCGATATGTCCGCGGCTATGGTTGAGCGCGGCACAACGCCTCAGCAGCGGCGGGTGGACGCGACGCTTTCGACTCTGCCGGAACGTGCCGCAGCGATGGGGATCGGGAGCCCCGCCGTCATCATCGTCGGGCGTGTCTGCTCGCTGGCAGAGGACTTCTGCTGGTTTGACAGGCTCCCGCTCAAGGGAAAACGCATTCTTGTGACGCGCCCGAAGACGCGTGCCGGAACGCTTTCAGAGCGGCTCCGCGCGCTTGGTGCGGACGTTTGCGAATACCCCTGTATCACGACCGAACCGCTCACCCCCTGCCCGGAGATGCGTGCGGGAATCGCCCATATTTCCGACTATGAGTGGCTGTGTTTTACAAGCCCGGCAGGGGTGGAATACTTCTGGAACGATCTTCGTCAGGCGGGAAAAGACGCGCGCGCTCTCGGCGGCGTAAAGCTCGCCGTTATCGGTTCCGGTACCGAAAAAGCGCTCAATCAGTGCGGCCTTTTGCCCGACCTCATCCCGGAGGTGTATGATGCGGAACACTTAGGCGAGGCGCTTGCCGCAAAAGCAAAAGGAAAAGTGCTGATTTTGAGGGCGGATATTGGCTCTGGCGCGTTGACAGATGCGCTTCGTCGCGCTAAGATAGAATTTAGCGATGTTGCGGTATATCGGACCATTTATGAAAATCCGCGCTCAGATATGCTGCGCGCGGCGCTGGACGGGGGAGAGCTGCAGTTTGTCACCTTTACCTCCGCCTCTACCGTGCGCGGATTTGTGCACTCTGTGGGTGCAGACGCGGACTTTTCACAGATCACCGGGCTGTGCATCGGCAGACAGACTGCCGACGAGGCGAAAAAATATGGCATACCCGTCACCGTCGCAAAAAAAGCCACGATCGATGCGCTTACAGCGCTCGCCGTGGAAACAAATTGAATTTGAGGTGACCTGAAATGGAGCTGACAAACCGCCCGCGCAGACTGCGCTCCTGTGAGACCGTCCGGCGGCTGTGCCGCGAGACAAGACTTTCACCCGACAGTCTTATCTACCCAATTTTTATTGATGAGACCCTATGGGGAAAATCGCCCATCGAATCGCTTGACGGTCAATACCACTATGGCATCGACTGTGTGACCGATGCCATCGCCGAGTGTGTTGCCGCCGGTGTGCACAGCTGCATCCTGTTTGGTATTCCCAAGGACAAGGACAGCTGCGGTTCGGGCGCATACGATAATAATGGTGTGATACAGGAGGCAATACGCGTTATCAAAAAGGCGTATCCGAATTTTTACGTTATCACCGACGTCTGCCTCTGCGAATATACAGACCACGGTCACTGCGGACTGCTCAAAGGGCGTACTGTCGATAACGACAGCACGCTGGAGCTGTTGGCCCGCGTTGCCGTATCCCACGCCCAGGCGGGCTGTGATATGGTCGCGCCCTCCGATATGATGGACGGCAGGATCGGCTGTATCCGAAAGGCGCTGGATCAAAACGGGTTTGAGGCTATCCCAATCATGGCCTATTCCGCCAAATATGCCTCCGCATTTTATGGGCCGTTTAGAGCCGCTGCCGGCTCTGCGCCCTCGTTTGGCGACAGATGCGGCTATCAAATGGACTATCACAACCGCCGTGAGGCGATTTATGAGACCGCCCTCGACGTTGAGGAGGGTGCGGACATCATCATGGTAAAGCCGGCCCTATCCTATCTCGACGTTATCCGCGACTGCCGGGACACCTTTGACAAACCCCTTTGCGCCTATTCCGTCTCCGGCGAGTACGCCATGATCAAGGCGGCCGCCGCGCGGGGGCTTATCGATGAATACCGCGTGATGTGCGAGAGCGCCGTTTCGATCTTCCGCGCGGGCGCCGACATGCTGATCACATACTATGCCAAGGAGCTGTCGGCGGCGATGCGGAAAGGGGATATCGGCTGATGGACAGATCCGAAACGCTCTTTGAGCGCGCCAAAAAGGTTCTGCCTGGCGGAGTAAACTCGCCTGTGCGCGCCTACCGCGCCGTCAATATGGCACCGCGCTTTATTGCCCGGGCCGACGGAGCCTATGTCTGGGATGAAGACGGCAGGCGCTATATCGATTATATCTGCTCATGGGGACCCATGATTCTGGGGCATAACCACCCCGTTATCCGCGAGGCGGTTGAGAAGGCCATAAAAGACGGGCTATCCTTCGGCGCGCCGACGGAGCGCGAGGTTGAGATCGCCGAGCTCATGGTCGACAGCGTACCAAACATCGAGATGGTGCGCATGGTGTCTTCGGGCACCGAGGCCGTCATGTCCGCCGTGCGCCTTGCAAGGGGCGTGACGGGCAGAGATGAGCTCATCAAATTTGAGGGCTGCTATCATGGCCACAGCGACTGCCTTTTGGTAAACGCGGGCTCATCAGCACTGGCGGGCGGGCACCCCAGTTCCGCCGGCGTGCCGGAAGATATCGCCAAACACACGCTCACCGCTCAGTTTAACGATCTTGAGAGTGTCAAGACATTGCTGACTGCGCATCCGGATACCGTCGCCGCCGTTATCGTCGAACCGGTAGCGGCCAATATGGGCGTCGTCTGTCCGAACGAAGATTTTTTACCGGGACTGCGCAAGCTCTGCGACGACTACGGCGCGCTGCTCATTTTCGACGAGGTCATCACGGGCTTTCGCCTCGGCCTCGGCGGCGCACAGGCGTATTTTGGTGTAAAGGCAGACATCGTCACTTTTGGCAAGATCATCGGCGGCGGTATGCCTGTCGGGGCCTACTGTGCTTCCCGCACGCTCATGGAGCAGGTCGCCCCCTGCGGGCCGGTCTATCAGGCGGGAACGCTTTCGGGAAATCCGGTGGCGATGGCGGCGGGGCTTGCCCAACTCGGCTATCTTAAGGCGCACCCCGAGGTGTATACGGACATTGCCGGTAAGGCCGCTTATCTGGCGGATAAGATGAAAGCGTTGGCTGAAAAGCACGGTGTTCCGGTTGCGGTGAACCAGATTGCATCGCTGCTCTCGCCGTTTTTTGTGCCGACGGACGTCAGCACGTTTATTGATGCCAAGGGAAGCGACCTTCTTGCCTACGCCCGGTATTTTGCGGGCATGATGTGGCGCGGCATTGCGCTTGCCCCGGCGCAGTTCGAGGCAATGTTTGTATCGGCAGCGCATACGCAGGCGCAGATCGAAGAGACCGCGCAGGCGGCCGACGTCGTTTTTGCGGCATTATAATATTAAATTCCCAGCGGTCGGCCTCGACAGCCGGGGCATTTTTTAAAGGAAAACCTATTTGAGGAGAAATCATGAACGGACAAAACAGAGCGGATGTCAAAATCGGCGCAAAAGTGAAAATCGTTCTAAAAGCTGACCAGAGAACCGGAAAACTCACGGAGGGAACGGTGGCGAGACTGCTGACGAAAAGCAGCTTTCATCCCCATGGCATCAAAGTCATGCTGACCGACGGCCAGGTCGGCCGGGTTCAGGAGATCTTATAAGCACGATTTAATCAGAGGCGTCATATGAAAATTGAGACGCAGCGGGAGAAAAAACAATGGGAAAAAAGGTTAATTTAAAAGAAAAGGTAAATTCGATTGATTCTTTGTTTTCCTATCTGAGAGTAGGAACTCTGAATAATCATATGCTCAATGTCCTGCGCGCTGAAAACCGAACTCTCGATTTTCATGTCCATGAGAGCTCAGATGAAATGTTTTACTGTATTGAGGGTGAGTTTGACCTTGAATTTGACGATGGTCTTACTCATTTGCAGGAGGGCGATTTTATTATTATCCCAAAAGGAACGAGGCACCGGCCGGTATGCAAATCTTTGGTAAAGTGCTTGCTGATTGAAGTTCAGGGCACGCTGAACAAGGACAACACGGGCGGAACGTATGTTGAGTAGCGCAGCCCTGAGCTGAGAGATTAGCGGCACTTGCTTTTAGGCCCTGTAGTTCTAAAAATCTGATGCCGTTATCAGAAAAAGCCTCACCGGCAGTTTTAACTGTAGGTGAGGCTTTTTCGAAAAGAGTATACGATTTTATGGTTTTCACGAATGTAATATATGGGAAAATGTTGAAAACTGGCGTATAGTAAATCATAGATTATGTACTAAGTGACAATTTTTGAAGGAGACGGTTTAAGATGTTTGATATCATCATCCAGTTTTGGTATTTATGGGTGCTCATCCTGTTTGCCGCGCTGCTCAGACTGTTTAAACCGGCAATCAAAGGCTGAGATCGGAA
>JBFWKZ010000067.1:0-13167 GCA_050252415.1 Oscillospiraceae bacterium
GACGGAAGCGGCATTGCACCTGCGGATATCGATAAAATCTGGGAGCGCTTTTATCAGGCCGACCCCTCCAGAGCCTCAAATTCGGAGGGAGTTGGGCTCGGATTGTCTATGGTGAAGTGGATTACCGAAGCTCACGGCGGCCGCGTTTCGGTAAGAAGTGAGCTCAACAAAGGCAGCGACTTCTCGTTTGTGCTCCCAGTATGAAATTGCTTTGACGGCAGTATTTTTTCTCCGTTTTACGGTTGATAAACCCTCGGCCTCTTGGGCTGCGGGTTTTTAATTTGTTTACAATTAATAGGCGATTTCTAATTTTATTTTAATCTTCCTGCTTTAATATACAGACATATTCAAAGCAAAGAGGGATATCAGAATGAAATCCGTTCAAAAAACATTCTTTGCGCTGGGGACCGTCAACACCATCACCATATGGGGAGACGGTTCTCAATACGCGCTTCAGATGGCGAAGGAGCGTGTTCTGGCGCTTGATGACAGGCTCTCAGTATTTAAGCCGGACAGTGAAATCTCCCGCATCAACTGTGCGGCGGGCAGGGAATTTATAAAGGTGCATCCGGATACATTTCGTATTATTGAGACAGCCATCCGTTTCTCGGAGCTCTCAGACGGCGCGTTTGATATCACATCAAGGCCGATCACCGCGCTGTGGGGCATAGGTAAAAAAGGAGACTATATCCCCACCCGGGAGAAAATAATCCGCACAAGAGAACTGGTTGGATACAAAGATATCTTACTTGACCATTCGGCCTGCGCCGTTATGCTCAAAAAACCTTATCAGGCGCTTGACCTGGGGGGGATAGCGAAGGGCTACGCCGCTGACGAAGTCAGGCGGATATTATTGAAAAATAGCGTGATGGAGGCACTTATCAATCTCGGCGGAACGGTGATCGCCCTTGGGATGCCCATAAAATTGGGGATACAGCACCCCATGGCACAGACCGGAACACCGATGGGGACGCTGTCTGTCACCAATACGGCGGCTGTGACGTCAGGAGCCAATGAAAAATATTTTATCAAGGACAAGGTCCGATATCATCATATTCTCGATCCGCGCACAGGCAGCCCGGCAAATTCGGGCCTCATGAGCATCACGTTGATCGGCGAAAACGCAATGGCGCTGGATGCCGCGGCCACCGCCGTCTTTGTGCTCGGCATATCAAAAAGCCTGCCGCTGCTTGAGCGGTGTGGTATGGAAGGAATTTTTGTTGCGGAAAGCCTTGACGTTCTCACAACAGCGGGGGTTCAAAATAAATTTTCCCTGCTGAAACAGTAAGAGAGGTGAGTTTTGTGAGCACTGGAAAAAAGAAAATATTTAATATAGGTCATCTAAGGCGAGCCAGTCAGATCGCGGCATTTGTCCTTTTCCCCGGGCTGTTTATCACGATCTTTTCGGCTATTAGAGAAGTCTATACCGCCGTTTTAACCGGCAGCTTCAGTGTGACTGCGCTGGCCCAGCCTCTTTTTATCCTGCTTGCGGTCATCCCAATAACGATTTTATGGGGGCGCTTTTTCTGCGGTTTTCTCTGCGCGTTCGGCTCCATGGGAGACTTCTTCTGGGCGATTTCTCAAAAGCTATTTAAAAAACGGATTCGGATAGGCGAGAAGGCCGACTGCTCACTCAAGTATCTGAAATATGCGGTGTTGCTGCTGGTTGTCGTTTTTGGCTGGACGCTTTCCTTAAGCGTTGACAGCACGATGAGCCCATGGACCATCTTTGGCATGTATGCCTCCGTAACGGGATGGCCGTCGGCAGGCTACCTGCTGTCTGTTGGGGGACTTCTACTCCTTTTAATTATCGTCGGCTCAATGCTTATCGAACGGTTTTTCTGCCGGTATTTTTGCCCGCTCGGTGCAGTCTTTGCACTGATTTCCAAATTCCGCCTGTTTCAAATCAAAAAGCCACGGTCTAGCTGCGGCTCGTGCCGGCTGTGTACGAGACACTGTTCGATGGGTATTCCGCTTTATCAGGACGACGTGGTTACTTCCGGAGAGTGCATCGACTGCTTTGCCTGTTTATCGGGCTGCCCACGCCATAATGTAACCGCAAATCCGGCGCCGCCCATTGCCGCTGCCGTATCTGTGGCCGCCATGACGGGCCTTTGTTACGCAGGCAGTCTCATGCCTCAGATCTTAGGCGATACCGGAGCATCCGGTACGGGGACAGCAGCTGTCACCTTAGCTGCGACTGTGGCAGACGGGCAGTATGAGGACGGCGTATACACGGGGAGCGCCTCCGGATTTAAAGGGGAGACAACGGTGCAAGTCACGGTTGAAAACGGCTATATTTCTGATATCACCGTGCTTTCCACGGGTGATGACGAGGCTTTTTTCAGTAAGGCCGAAACGACGGTCATAAACGACATTCTCTCCTCGCAATCCACGCAGGCGGATACCGTGACGGGCGCGACCTTCAGCAGCGACGCCATTATCAATGCGGTGAAAAACGCGCTCGGCGATTCCGGCGAGAGCAGCCTCTCCACGTCTGAGACTACCGCTGTCCAGGATGTCTCCGAATCCGACGTAACCAGCGACGCGACGGCGAAATCAGTTACTGTCACCGAGCTCAGCGACGGCGTATACACCGGAACAGGGACGGGATTTCGCGGGGAAACCACCGTATCGGTAACCGTAAGCGGCGGGGAGATCACCGATATAACCGTCGAGTCCTATCGTGATGATGCGCAGTATTTTGAGCGGGCGGAGAGTACGGTTATCGCCAACATCCTGGAAGAACAAAGCGTGGATGTGGATACCGTAACAGGCGCGACCTTCAGCAGCAACGGTATTATGGAGGCGGTGGCCGATGCTCTGGGAATAACCTACGAAAATCAGAACAGTACGCTGGAGAGTCACGGACACGGCGGGGCAAGACTCCGGTAAGCCGAAGTGAGGTTTATGATGTGTTTGATAAAATTAAAAGCCCTGTAGTTTGATTAACTACAGGGCTTGAGCCTGTCGAAAAAGCCGACACGCTTTGTGAGGGGTATCCTATACCCCTCACAAACACCCCGGTTTCGCCGCTTTTGTGGCGGGTCGGGGTGTTTTTTTCCACTACGCTATGCGTAGTGGGGAACCATCATTTTATAACTTACGGACGGAATAAATTTGCCCTGTAAAAATTCTCCGCTTCGCTCCGAATTTACGCCGCACTCGCGGCGGGCACATGTCGCCGGAAAAACGAATTCTCATTTAATTCTGCCCTTGGCAAAAACTCTGCGAGACTTTTTCGGTAAACTGGGCTCGGCAGTTTTATTAACTAAGGGACCGCTGCATGTTCTGCCGTTTAGGGCAGAGAAGCTTATTCGCAGAGGCGTAGAACAATGACTGCCTTATAAACTGGCGTCGCGTATGGAACGGGCAATCAAGTCGGCACCTTCCTCCCAATGCGCCATAAAGTGCGGGATAAAGCCGTGACAGGCACCTAAAAAGCGACGCATAGTCACTTCTACGCCGAGGCTGGCAAGGCGGTACCCAAATGCTTCGTTTTCAAAACGGAAAGGGCATTCTCCAGCTGAACAGATAAGCGTACGCGGCATTTTGGCCAGCATGTCGTCTGTTGCGCAGGCAGGTGAAACATAGAAATCGCCTTTTAAAGCGTCGTTGCCGTCCAGATACAGTTCGTTATAGAGCTTGCCCTTGACCAGCAGAAAATCATCCCCGGTATTTTTGTTTATCACTCCGTCGCGCATATCCAGAGGGCCGTAACCGTTTACAATAAGGCAAAGGGGAAACTCCTTGGTCATAACGGCTTTAAGCGCAACCCCGGTAGTCAAAGAACCGCCAGCGCTGTAACCGCCCATGGAGATTCTTTTTTCATTGCAGTCCCATTCCTTGCAATGGGCATACACATATTTGCCCACTTCATAGCACTGGTTAAACGCAACCGGCCAAGGTGCCGTGCCGGAGAGCGTGTAATCCACATCAACGACAATACCTTGAATGGCATCAGCCAGCCATGCGCTGAATAGTTCGTCGTTGATGTGGTGCGGATGAATCCATCCGCCGCCGTGAATATTGATATGTACCGGGCAGTTGGCAACCCGATTGTTGGCTTCAAAAATATATATGGTACAGACATACCCGTCAACGGCGGGTAATCCAATGGTCCTTTTTTCGGCTAATTTTGAAAATTCATAGCACTCTTTTGGATAAACAAAAGCGCCATGAAACCGCGCGGTTCCCTTAAGACTTTCGATAATCTGCGTCCGTCTTTCTTGAGATAATGGCATGATCGCTTGCTCCTTCTTGATTTAGAGTTGATTGTATTCACATTTCTGATTTGGTACGGCGGAATTATGACAGTTATGCTTTTTGTTTGATAAACAGAGACTTTAAGTATGGCCAGATCACACTGACGACGGCAATGGTGAGAAATAGCAGCGAGATCGGGCGGGTGACAAAAGCAAGAATACCGTTGTCGGCATAACTCATGCCTTTGCGGAAATAGGACTCCAGATTGCCCGCCAGAATAAACGCAAGAATCATCGGGCTCACGGGAATCTCAGCCATTTCGAACATCAGGCCGATGATACCGAATGCAATCATGAGCCACACGTTAAACATGCTGGTGCTGGCTGTATACGCCCCGACAAAGCACATTAAAAGGATTGCGCTATAGAGGTAATGATATGGCGCTTTAAGCAAATAGGGGAACCAGCGTTTGCTAAATAGCTGAAAGCCAAGCACCAACACCGTGGCTACCAGGACGCAGGCAAAAACCAGATACACGATTTCCGGATTACTGGTAAAGAGAAGGGGACCCGGCTGCAGGCCATGTATAATGAGCCCAGAGATGAGCAGCGCTGTGGGTACGTCGCCAGGAATACCTAGGGAGATCATTGGGATAAGCGCACCGCCGATGGAGGCATTATTGGAGACCTCTGAAGCCAAAATGCCGGCCGGACAACCTGTGCCAAATTCTTCTGGATGCTTGCTGCTGGATTTTGCGTAGGCATAAGAAACCATGTTGGAAAGCCCACTGCCCATGCCCGGCAGAAAGCCAATCCACAAACCGACAAGAAATGACTGAATAATTAAGCCGGCATTCTCGGTGAAATCAGAACGCCTAACGCCAATGCCTTTTACATTGGATGCGGTCACATCCGGCATAGACTGACTGCCGTGGGCAAGATTACTGGCCACCTGCTGCAGCGCATACACACCAAGCATGGCGCTTATCATATTAATGCCGCCCATAAAATTGACGCTGCCAAAGGTAAAACGGATCGAAGCGGTAACAGGATCCATGCCAATGCTCGCGGCCAGAAGGCCGACGCCGGCTGCAAGCAGACCTTTTGCGGTGCTGCCCTTGGAAAGTGATGCAACGAGCGTAATGGCGAGGAAGCATAGACTGAAATATTCCCATGGACCAAGCTTCAGCGCAAGATCCGCAATCGGCCTGCTCAGAAAAATCGCAATCAATACGGAAAAAAATGTACCGATAAATGAGCCGATAATGCCAAGGCCGAGTGCACGGGAGGTTTCGCCCTTTTGACTCATGGGATAACCGTCAAAGCAGGTAGCGATCGACGACGCGGAGCCGGGTATACCAACCAGAACAGCAGCAATAAAAGAACCGGATACGCCACCAACATACATGCCAAGAAGCATGCAGAAGCCGGTCGCAGTATCCATGCCGAAGGTAAGCGGCAGCAACAGGATCATGCCGAGACCGCCTGACAGACCCGGAATGGCACCAAATATGATGCCGAGGATGGCTGACCCTAAGATCAGCAGTAGATGCATCGGTTGCAAACATACCAATAATGCAGATAAGAAAGCACTCATATCACGTCACTCCTCACATGAAAAGCATGCCACTGGGGAGCATGATGCCAAACGCCCTCGTAAACATATAATAAACGATTAATGTAATAAAAATGGAAATTAAAATGGCGACCAAAGGCCTGATCTTCTCTTGGCCGTGCAGTGTATAGATGAAAGCCATCATCATAAGTAGTGATGCAATAATAAAACCAACCGTTTGCAAAAGAAACGCATAGACAAGAAGCTCAGCCCCAAAAAGCCCTAAGAGTTTCCAGCCATGAGTTGTCAGCCACGGTTTTCTCTCTGCAGACGAACCGTCATTTTGCTTATTTTTTTTCCCAAAGATAACGACCAGGGCACAGACAAATATGAGTGCTTCCGCAAAAAAAGGAAATATCCGCGGACCAGGCTCGCTCAGATTCGGCCGAACCTCAATGGAGAACGTCATGATAAAGAACAAAACGGCAACCAGTGCAAAGAATATGCCGATGACCTTTGTCCTGTTGATGTTTCTCAATAGTACACCTGCTTTCAGAAATCTTTAAAAATTCAATAGCAGCCAGTTACCCGAAATATCTTCGAAAAGCTGGCTGCCATGGATAATTGCTTACCAAATAGCTGTTCTTACCCAGTGGTGTTCAAGCCTTTGTTAAGCGACTTTTGTGATACCCAGGGTATCGCCTACGGATTTCATGGTGTCATATGCGGACTGGAGAGCCGCGCGGCTGTCCTCAAGGTTCATGCAGTTTGCTGCAGCGCCAAGAGCATCCATGCCGTCCAGATAGTCCTGATCGTTCATCACCCCGGACAGCGAGGCATTCATCGCTTCCAGCGTGGCTTCATCGGTACCGGCGGGTGCAAAAATGTACAGATAGATAGGGAACTCAACATTGTAGCCCTGGCTGGCCAGCGTCTTGTATTGGGGCGCAACGCCCTTTTTGTCATCAATGATACCCAGAACCTTGATCTTTCCATCAGTCTCATAAGAAATCGCATTGTTCAGGCTGCAGTTGCCAAGGCTGATAAAGCCGCCGGCGACGTTGGTCAGCTTTTCGGTTTCGTTTGCGGCTTCCACCATTTTAAAGTCCGCGCCGGAAACCTGCTCAATCTCGCCCCACAGGAACTCGGTGCTGCCGTTTGTCGCAATGGCGCAGGAGAGTTCGCCCGGATGCTCTTTAGCATATTGAATCATCTCATCAAAGGTATCATACGGTGCGTCGGGGCCGGCAATGATCGCCTGGACACCAAAATCTTCCATGCAGGCGACGACAGCCAAGTCTTCCGTCGGGTTAACTTCGGTGCCGCCGGTCAGGTAGGAGCAGACAATTCCGGTGTGCATGGCCAAAAGGTTATAGCCATTAGGCTTACTGTTTGCTATAGTGGTGAAAGCAACGGCGGAACTGTCGTAGTTCTGAACGACGATGTTGGTGTCAACAAGCTTAGTCCAGGCGTTGGTAATATACCGGGTGTGCATATCGGTTCCGCCGCCGGCTTTACTAGCGCAATGAACGGTTATATTTTGCGACGGCCAATCTGAGGTGGCTGTTACCGCAGAACTTTCACCGGCAGACTCCGTAGCAGAAGCGGGGGTGGATTCGGATGTGCTGGGAGCCGTTCCGGAGGAACAACCTGCCAACATGGCAATCGTGAGGATGGCAGTGCAGAGAATGCCAAGGACTTTTTTCATTTTGATTTCTCCCTTTCTCAATTTTCGTGTATTTCACAAGACACTTCATTTTGATTTTGTTATGGAATAATGTGTAAAATTATAATATTTCAGAGCAATGTATTACATAAAATGATTTGTCCTGCAACATATATTAGTATATCCCACCTTTAATCCGCTTGACAATCGCCAGTTTCTTATATATGATATGCATAAAAATTATATAAATTTTTTCTTGATTTATAATTTTTATGTATAGTTAGCAGAAGTTTAAGCATAGCGGTATTCGGCTTACTTTGAGCCGAAGGGAAGGAAACGCCGATGAATACCAAGCAATTGCCTTATATCGTTGCGATTGCCAACAAGGGGAGTCTTTCCGCTGCGGCGGCTCAGCTCAATATTTCGCAGCCGGCTTTGAGCAATTATTTGGCGGATTTACATGCTCAATATGGCGTTGAATTTTTTACAAGGCAAAACAAGCAGCTTTATCCCACTCCGGCCGGACAGATCTATATTGCCGCCGCTTGCAAGATACTCGAATTGCAGGCACAGGCAGCCGCATCGATTCAAATGCTGCAGCAGGGCGCCTACCATCAGCTTCGCATCGGCGTAACGCCGCACCGCGGCGCGCGGCTCATGGCCTCACTTTACCCGCAATTCAACAAAATGTTTCCCCAGACAGAACTCATCATTAAAGAGGGATATGCCGACCAGCTCATGAGCTATGTATTAAGCGGAGAAACAGACTATTCTTTATCCACATTTTTAGAGAACGAAAAAACATCTGATGATCTGGAATTCCTCCCCATCTGCGAAGAGGATGTCCTGCTATCTGTGCCGACCTTCATCCCGGCTCCCCATTCGGGAAAATCCATAGACGGAAAGGCCCCTTTAGTCGATCTTGCAGACTTTCAAAGCATGCCTTTCGTCATGATGGGAAAGAACACGACGCTGGGACAATTGAGCTTGAAATGCTGCAAAGAAGCCGGCTTTTCACCCACGATTGTCTACTGTTCCAGCAATGTCATGTTTGTCGATGCGATGATTCGTTCCGGGGCAGGCGTTGGACTTATTCCCGGACAGTATGCTGTTCCTGCGGATGAAGTCTCTTATTATCGGCTGCAAACGCCGTCACCCTTTTGTACTTGCTTTATCACCCGCAGAGGGCATACCTATATTCCTCAAATGCGTTATTTGGTTTATCTGTTTATGAAATCCTGCATTGAGAATTCCTGCTACCACTTCTGCTTTGGTCCAGATTTAAACGCTATTGTAGATGAATTTGAAAATGTTCCGCTACTTCCGACAGGCAAGGAGGGCGTGCATTATGGATATTAAGGTAATGGAATATTTGATTGAAATAGCAGAGCAAAAAAGTATTTCGCGCGCTGCCGAGCGATTCTATCTTTCGCAGCCGGCGCTTTCACGCTGCCTTGCTAAGGTGGAAAAATCAGTGGGGTCTAAATTATTTACTCGAAACCACAACGAAATGGTTTTAACCGATCCCGGAAAGATTTATTTGAACAGTGCCCGCGCGATCCTTCACACCTACTATCAGATGGAAAAACAGTTGAGAACGATGCAGCCTGAAAATAAACATCTTCTGCGCTTGGTTTTGGATCCTGTGGAATATTCATCTTATTCTGAGGATTTACGTCTGGCGTTTCATGCGCGGCTTCCTGAGATCGATATACAAATTTCTTCAGGAAATGCTGAAAGTGCTCAGGCTGCTATATCCGGGAGAAAAGCCGATATTGCCGTTATTCTTTGCACACAGGAGAGCGCTGCAACGGCAGATGATTGCATGCTGTTGGAGGACGAATATGTTTTGGCAGTTCCTGCAGGGGACTCTTCAGATGAGTTTAACCCCAACGGATCCGTTTTGCAGCTGGTTGGGGACCGCCAATTGATTTTGAGTCCGGGAAACAGCTCATATCGACTGATTGAGCAGCAAATCCTCAAAGATCATAAATTCATTCCGCGCGCGGTATGTGAAGTAAGCAATCATGCCGCCGCTATCTCGTTGGTCTGTTCCGGGTTCGGAGTTTCCATCTTGCCAAAATCTGCTGTCAACAACTTCACATCGACTGTACATGCCTATCCTCTTTCTCCTGTACACTCTTTTCAGGTGCTTCTTGTCGCTTCTCCTGATTTTGCCTCTTCTCAAATTGTCGGCAGTATCTCTTCAATCTTGTCTTCCGTTTTCAATTTTGACGACCATTTCGCGAATAAATCAAAAATGGATGTCGTTTGAGACAGCTCGTATGCGCTGTCCCCGACTGTTAAATTTATTGTGAAGGACATTTTCCGTTTCAGAATAAGCCCTCCGCTGGCCGGACCTTTTCTTATGCCGAAAGCGTTCCGCTTTAATCCATAATTTTACCCTCAGATAGGTCAGTACCAAACAAAGCACTGACCAATCTGAGGGTAAAATACCTGCAAATCGGGTAGCAGTATAGAAATATAAAGATAAGAAAAAAGCCTAATTGAAATCCGCCTGGCAATACATGATTTTTCCGTTTTTGATCGTCATTTGGGGGACAATGATCGCATTGCCTAGAAGTTCATTGACAGACGTGTGATCGTAATATTTGACAGGCTGCTCTTTTATCTTGAATATCGTGATGTCGGCGGGCGTATCTTCTGCCATTGAGGCCAGCGATTCCATGTGAATCAGCTTTGCCGGCATCAGAACCACCGCATCCAAGATCTGGTTTAGGGGCATACCGAAGGTCAGATATTTTGACAGCACTCTTGGCAGACTGTGAAGAGGCTCTAAAAATAGGGAGGTCATATTTAAATCCGAACTTATGATGTCCGGGAAAAATCCGTGTCTGATGGCGCTTCCGGCGACAAGAAGATCAAAATTATTGCGGCCGTTGCAAGCGTCAAACAGCACGCCGCGTTCGCGCGCTTCCAGGACCCCGGGCCGCACAGACCCATCGGACGTCAGAATGTTTTCCTTCCCCTTGTTCTGATACATGTGACATAACACATCGCCGCGGCGCAGGATGCTGCAGAGCTTTTCCAGATCCATAGCGGGATCTGTGCAGTGTACCACAACATTGCAGCCCACTTGATCGGCAATTTCAATCGTTTTTTTCAGCGAATGTTCCGCCAACTCCGGCGCAACGATGCCGTTTGATATCCGCGTTTTTAATCCGACAAGCTGCTCCGGATATTTTTCAAACAGCTTTTCTATGCGGTCGGCATCAAAATTGGCGGGGTCCAGATTTTCATAATACCCGTCCGTCAGCTGACCGCCCGATGCGACATGCAGCAGGCTTTTCAGGCGGACATCTGCGCCGGATATGATGCTTTTTTCAAACTGCTCATAAGTTGACACGCCGCAAGTCCCGCCATCCACCGCCGTCGTTATCCCGCAGCAGAACGACGTTGCGTCGGGATTGACGCCGTTGTCCGCGCCGCCGTTAAAATAGTGGACATGATAGTCGATAAAACCGGGGGTGACATAGCACCCTTCGGCATTGATTTCAGTGTAATTTGTATCGTTATCAAATGATGCTTTTCTGTCATCGGTTATGTATACATCGCCAAAGTAAAACGCTTTTCTGGCAGGGTCATACACTTTCCCATTTTTAATCATTAATGCACTCAAGAAAGACTTCCTCTCTGCCGTTTCGTAAGGACAATGGGGGGGTAAGCCCCCCCATTGTCCTGCTCAATTATTTTATTCAGGGATTTCAGGATGCCGCTTTGACCGCATCAAGGGCCTTGTCGACGAGCTCGTCGCCGAGGTCACCCCGGACCATGTCATAAACAACCTGGGCCTTATCCTGGAAGTTGGCAAGCTCATCTTCCGACAGCGTGATGATCTCGCAGCCCGCGTCGATACAGGTTTGCTTATCTTCGGCAATACTCTCGTCCGACATGCTGTTGCCGTATTGGACGGCCTCTGCCGCACACTCGTCAACAAGGGCTCTCACGTTGTCGGGCAGACCCTCATAGAGGGCGTTGTTCATAAAGAACGTAATAATGTGGCCGATATGGTTTGTCTCGATAATATACTTCTGAACTTCCTGGAAGTTGTTGCCGACAATGTTCATGTAGGGATTTTCCTCACCGTCGATTGTACCCTGCTGCAGGCTCATAAAGACTTCGGTAAACTGCATCGGCGTTGCGTTTGCGCCCAGAGCGTTCCAGTAAGCCACATGGTATGGATTGGTCATGGTACGGATCTTCTGACCGGCGAGATCCGCAACGGAATGGACCGGCTTGTTGCTGGTGAGCTGGCGGAAGCCGGCGTCGGCATAACCGAGCATCATAATGCCGCCCTCTTTGTTATAGGTGTTCATAACATCAATAAAGTCGCTGGAGAGGACCTTGCGCATAACATCAATGCTGGGGAAGAGGTTGGGCAGATCGAAAATGGCTTCCTCCGGGACGAAGTCCACGAGATCGGTGGTCATTCCGGTTCCAATATCGACGGAACCTGCGACAACCGCCTGGGTAAATTCGGAGGTGTTGCCGAGCTGACCTGCCGGGTAGATGTCAACCGTGATCTTGCCGCCGCTTCTTTCATTGATCAACGTGGCAAATTTATCAACGATCTTGTAGTTGGTGGTGGTTTCAGCGACAGTCATTGCAGCTGTCCAGTTATAGGTTTCACTGATACCGGCATCGGGCGCCGATGACTCCGGGGGAGAGGTTTCTGGGGCGGTGGACTCTGGGGCGGTGGATTCTGGGACAGTGGACTCTTTGGCTTGGCTGCCTCCGCATCCGACGAGGGCGAGGATCATCATGAGGGCCAGCGCGAACGCAAGAATTTTTTTCATCTTTAAATACTCCTTCCATTTTTTAGTTTTATTAAAAAACTATAAAAACTAATTGATTGACCCCTATTGCCGCTTAGTGGCTAAGTCCCGGCAGGAACAGGGAAATCTGCGGGATAAAGGTGATTAAGAGGAGCGAGAGAATAAATGCGATAAGGAATGGAACCGTGGCTTTGGCCAGTTTAAATACCGGGATATCCGTCATACCGCTTGCGACGAACAGATTGATGCCCATGGGCGGCGTGACCATTCCGATTGCCAGGTTTGCCGTCATAATGACGCCAAAGTGGACAGGGTCCACACCAATAGCGGTCGCTATCGGCAGCAGGATCGGCGTGAGGATCATGATGTTGGGGATGTTATCGATAATCATACCGCAGATGAGCATAATCACATTCATGATCAGCAAGATGGCGACTTTACTCGAGAAGACGGATAAAACGCCGGAGGTGATGACCTGGGGATATCTCAGCATGGTGAGGCAGCGTGCAAACGCCGTTGCGGCCGCAATGACAAAAAGAATATTGACATATGTCTTTGCGCCCTCGACAAATACTTTGCCGATATCTTTTAACGGAATCGTTCTGTAAATGAAAAGACACACGAACAGTCCGTAAAAGACTGAAATGACCGCCGCTTCGGTGGGGGAAGCGATCCCGCCGTATATTGATCCGAGAATAATTACCGGCGTGAGAAGTGCCCAAAAGCTTTCAATAAACAGCTTGATAAACCCTTTTTTTCGGATTGCTTTATAGTTCTCAAGCAGCTTTTCCTTGTCCTCGCCCTTCCGCCTGCAATAGATGTAGCTATAAATCATCAGGCTGACGCCGATTAGTAAGCCTGGGATGATACCGGCGATGAATAAATTAGACGGCGAAACGCCGGTAGCGGCCGAATAAACAATGTATGAGATACTTGGTGGGATAA
>JBFWKZ010000068.1:0-13036 GCA_050252415.1 Oscillospiraceae bacterium
CTCCTTAGTCTCTTGACAATTCTAAGGGTAGCGGTTATTTCAGGTGCTGACAATGGCTCACTTTTATGCCATCTGGGGTGCTAACTTTTTCGAGACCTTTTGCGATACTTTCATTTTACCGAAAACATCTGTATCCATGAGGATACCGCTTTTGATAATAATATTAAATCTATTTCATATTATCTTTCACTGGGTATCGTCTCAAGATCACCGAAAATGAGATCGTCAACGTCCATATTGTCACCTCCCGCATACGCAGATATCTTTAGTATATGCAAAAAATTTAATAATATGACTGTTATTGGGAAATTTTTAATTCAACGCGTTTGCGGTCTTATGCAATTTATAATAAACACCGTGTATTGCCAGCAGCTCTTCGTGGCTGCCCTCTTCGGTAATGCCGTCTTCGGTCAGGACAAGAATGCGGTCGGCAGAACGAATGGTTGAAAGCCTATGGGCAATCGTGATCGTCGTCCTGCTCTCGGCAAGTTTATTTAGGGCCTTTGCCACGATATACTCGCTTTCGTTATCCAGCGCGCTGGTGGCCTCGTCAAGTATGATGATCGGTGGGTTTTTCAGAAAAACCCGTGCAATGCTGATGCGCTGTTTCTGTCCTCCCGAGAGCTTGACGCCCCGTTCGCCGACATTGGTATCGTAACCATTATGCAGGTTCATGATAAATTCGTGCGCGCCCGCCTTTTTCGCCGCATCGATGACCTCTTCCCTTGTGGCGCCCTGTCGGCCGTAGGCAATATTATCATATACCGTGCCGGCAAAAAGGTATACATCCTGCTGGACGATTCCTATACTGGCGCGCAGGCTCTTTAAGGTATAATCCCGGACGTCTTTGCCGTCCACTGTAACACGGCCCTGGCTTACATCATAAAATCTCGGAATCAGGTTGCACAGCGTCGTCTTTCCGCCTCCGGACGGCCCGACAATAGCAACTTTCTCGCCGGCGGATATCTTGAGGTTAAGATGATGGAACACCTCATTGTGATCGTCGGTATACTCAAAGGTAACGTCCTCAAATGCAATATTACCATGTGGATCTGTGAGGTCGACAGCGCCCGGCTCGTCAAATATTTCGATATCGGCATCCACAATGCCGAGGAAGCGCTCAATCCCGGTCATACCGCGCTGAAACTGCTCGGCAAATTCTATGATTCGGCGTATCGTGGTTATGAGTGTCGTGACATACATAATATAGGCAACCAGGTCGCCGGCTGTCAGCCTGCCTTGGACAGCTAAATAACCGCCAAATAGTATGACGATCAGATACATAGCGCCTTCAAAAACCTTGGTGCTGGTTTGAAACTGCGCCATATAGCGGTAGGTCTCGCGCTTGATATCGAAGAAAGTCTGGTTATCCCCCTCAAATCGGTCGATCTCTGTGTCCTCGCCGGTAAAAGCCTTGACGACCTTTTGCCCCAGAAGGCTATCCTCAATTCGTGCATTCAGTTCACCAATTTGCTGACGCTGTTTTCTGAATGCGCCGCGCATACGTCGGTTGATTCTGATGCATACCACCAGCATGATGGGGATCATCACAAATATCGCCAGCGTAAGCGGCAAATTGATCATTGCTAGGATGACAAAGGCCGCAACGCCTTTGACTGCCGCAATAAAAAATTCTTCCGGACAGTGATGGGCAAATTCCGTGACATCAAACAGGTCGTTTGTAATGCGGCCCATGATTTGTCCGACTTTCGTGTTATTAAAATAGGTATTCGAGAGCTTTTGCAGATGCTGGTAGGCATCGCGGCGCATATCCGTTTCGATTGCCGCACCCATAACATGGCCGGCATTTGCCATATAATAGCCTGCAAAACAATCCACTATTCGAAGCGCAAGATAGATAAGCGCAAGCGCACCGATATATTGTATGGTAAGTGCCGCGTGATTATACTGCACGGTATTGGTTATATCGCTCATGATAAGCGGCAATACAATTTCGCATGCAGTTGTCAGGCCGGCACAAATAAGGTCGATTATCATGGTCCATTTATGCTTGCCGTAATAGGGTACAAATCTTCGTATCAGTTCTTTTGTGCTGTAGATTCTCTGTTCCATATCCATTCTCCCGGTCAGATGTCTTCCCATGTAATTATAGCTGAAATCGTTGATAATGGCAAGGCAGGAGGCGAAGCCCTTACAATTATTTGGATTTTCGTGAAAATGATAGGGACCGCCATGTTTTGAGCAGTGAATTGCTGTTGAAAAAGCCGATATTTACAGTCACATTTCTCTAACCTTTTTGATCTCTCCGACTCCGCACGGGCAGCGGCCGTCCTGTCGGCGATACCAAAGCCGGTCTCATCGGCAAGTTTGGTATCAACTATCTGTCGTTCCTGTCAAGCGCCGGCATTGTTTGGCTCATGTTGGCGCTTCCGTTCATGGTTGCTTCTCGGATCGACGATCGCCGGTAATGTCGGAAAATGCCTTATCTATCCACTCAACTTTCATCCGAAAACGGTATACAGCCAATCGAGAAGCATGGCTCAAGGGGTACTATCCAAAAAGCATTCACTCCTTATGGCGGCCAGACTGCCAAAGGAGTTATGCATATGTGCATGCCGGGTCCGTCGCGGGTTCAGACCCGGATTTGCTCATTCCGACAGCGTGTTTTCATCTTCGTCACCGCTGCTCTCACATGCTTTCTGAATACTTATCAGTGGCATTGAATAAGGTCGAATTCTAAACGCCCAAAAAAGTCCCTTTTTTATTATAAATTACCAAAATGTTACCAGCGCAAGCTATTCTGTATTTAACAGTAGGAAAGGAAGTGGTGATAATGGCAAAATCGCCTGAAAACGGCAGTGCTTTTCTTATCCAGATCATCGATACACAAAACGCCACTTGGCAGGGCACAATTACATGGACCGATGGGCACAAGGTCGTTGCCTTTCGCAGTGCTCTTGAGCTGATCAAGCTCATTGACAGCGCATTGGGAGCAGAATAAAGCGGATAGTTTAATAATTATCTTGTTACCAATATATCACCGGCCATAATATATTCAAGTTCTGATCAGCGTTTTATGCCTCTTCTGGCAATTGTCGCCACAAATGTTATTGACCGCCTCTCATAAAATATTCCCTTAAGCAGCATAAAACCGGCTTATTAAAATGAAAAATCAGCAATGAAAACAAAATATAAAATTTCTCCTACATCTGATGAAACCGAAGCGATCTGAGCGGTCAGCTCAATTCCGATGTGGTCGTTATCGTCCACTACACAGCCGATGTATCGATTGAAGAGACGCCTACCCCCGGCGGCAGTGATCCCGGCGGCGGCAATTCTGGCATCGGCGATTCCGACATCGATATCAGTGACAGCGAAGCTGGCGGCAAGTTTCCGGATACCGGCTACATCGCAGTCGAGCCCGATGGCAATCTGCCGCAGACCGGTACTGTTGCGTTCCCGGTAAAGCCTATGTGGATGCCTGGTGTTATTTCAATGCTGATTTCCATGTCAGCTGCCGGACTGTTCCTCTAAAATTTCCCTCCTGTTGTAGCTTCTATCCTACAGTAGGAGGCTCTTTTCATTCAATGTCCGTTTTTCATGGGGCGCTGCAATTGCAGTGCCCTTTATTGTTAGTGAGGAACCCGAAGCCACGTGCAATTTGCCCGCAAACTGATTTTGAGCCGTTGAGAAAACGGCGTGGTACTTCCCAGAATGTCAGGTTCATCACGGGAAAAATGCAGGCAAAGCCCCGCGTTTCCAAGGATTGGAGCCAGAAAGCCCCGATAGAACAAGGACTCATGAGCGTTCCGGTTTGTCATCTGGATTCCAAGCAAAAATGCCCCGTTTTGCTGGTCTTCTGCAAAAGTGCAAGAAAACCGCAAGATAGAATAGACCGATAAAAACCGAAATTCATTCTTTCTGCCGTCGGCAAACAACAGAAGGATGAATTAATGACATAGGAACAACTCCGTAAAAAGCTGGAACAGCAGTACAAAAAATATCCCGACTGCGTACATCTCACCGACCGACCAGCGCAAGGAAATTCAAATGCACTGTGTCAAGGAGCCATGCACCGCTTCTGAAATCTCAAGGACATTGGGGGTATCCACCCCCCATACTGCCGCAAGGTACTGCTGACGCCCATGTGCCGGGAAAAGCTGCTGGCGTCCCTCGTCTCCTCCGGTGACGGCCACCACAGGGGCATGGTGTTATATCAGTGCAAAAAGCAGGAGTCCGGACGGGGCTCCAAAAAATGAGCAAGTATGCTGATTTGAAGCGACAGCATCCTGAGGACTTGACACTGGATGAAATGCGCGCGATTTTACACATCAGCAAACGCAAAACCAGCTACATGCTGAAGAATGGCTACATTCCCTGTTAAGACATTGGCAAGAAGTCCCTCAACTTTCGGGTCAAGCTGAAGGATGTCACTTCCTATCTAGAGGAGGTGGTAAATCATTCGGAAAAATATACGTTTCCCAGTGGAGCCTTCTCCTCTGCCACTCCGCATAGGCACGTCCAATGGGCAAGAGAACTTTCGAAGGAAGGATTCCGACTCTGACCGGAGGATGAATGGTCTGCCGTACCGGATGCCATGACCGAGAAAAATATGGCACAGTTGACAGGCTATTCCGACAGCTTTTCACAATGAGGGCCATCATCCGCACTGCCGCATGATCGCCTATTCCGCCGATCCCCGCGACATTGCATGGGAGGACGCTGTCGCCGCGGCAAAGGAAAGGAATTGTATGAGAGTGCGATAACTATCACAGAAAAGTAGAAAACAGAAATCATACATGAGAAAACCGCCGAAGAGCCTGAAAAACTCTCCGGCGGTTTTTTACGGGCACGCAGGCTTTCTAAGGTCTCCAACCCACGAAAACGCAAGTGATTTTATTATCCTCGTCCGCGTCCGAGTAAAAGAGCACGGTATACTGCTTGGTATAGACATAGTAATGCGAGAGCTCCGAGTCCGTCAGGTCCGTGTACCACTCGTCGCCAAAGGTATGGCCCTTCGCGTCTTCCGACCAGCCGTTGCCGATCATGCCGTCAAAATCGGCGGCATCCACAGTAAACAGCATATGAACGCTGAAGTCCTGCCCCGGCTCGTAATATCCTTTTTGGTAGACTGCGGATCCCGGGATGGTGATGCTGTATTCATTGCTCAAAGTTTTAAGCCATTCGCCGCTGAATCCATCCTTAATTTCGGACGGAGAGAATTCTTTATCAATAATGTCCGCGCAGCCACAGAGCGAACAAAGAATACCCGCGCTCAGTATCACTGCCAATATTTTAGTCAGCCTCTTCATCGCGCTCTTTCTTCCTGTATTCCAAGATGTCTCCAGGCTGGCAGTCAAGCGCGGCACACAGCTTTGCCAGAGTTGAGATCTTCAGCGCCTTTGCTTTCCCGTTTTTCAGGATGGAGATATTGGTGATCGTAATGCCGACGCGTTCCGCCAACTCTGTGACGCTCATTTTTCGTTTGGCAAGCATGACGTCGATATTGAAAATGATTTCATCTTCCATGAGTTTCTCCTCATATCGTCAGGTCACTTTGTTCCTGAAGGTCTGCGGCTTTCCTCACGAGATGGGACAGAGCGGCCGAAACAGCGGAAATGGCGATTCCGATGACAAGCACGATCAGGGACATCAGTATGATCCCCGGATGGTTCATATTAAAGAGCCAATACACGATGTTCATGGCAAAGAAAAAGCCGGTGTCGGCTACAGCCAATACCGCGATCCGTTTCAGCAGCTTTGCGTTTTCTAAGGAAAAAGAGCGATTTCTCCCGATGTTCCCGGCAATCCTCCACCCAAATGCCAGCACGACATAACAGGGAATGCCCGTGACCCATATCAAAATCATCCAAGGCAAATAACAATACGCAAATTCCGGATAGTTTGCCGCCAGCGACTGCCCAAGGGACGGGATTACCCATGCATAGACAAGCAATCCGCATAATCCGACGACGATAATAATGCATTTCAGCCACTTTGATAAAGAGGACTGATTCACAGGCAATACCTTCTTTCCGACACTTCCTTGTACTGATATGCACAATTATAGTCAATTATTATTCGTATGTCAACTATTGTTTATCGTAATGCGATAAATAATAGTTGACATACAGCACATGCAAAAAAATCATCTGGGAGTCTTTTTACAAAAAATATGGAGGTGATCTCATTGCAGGCATCACAAATTATCACCCCGATCGCAGCCGGGCTCCCCATGTTCAGCGTACTGCTGATTTCCTTCGTATATAAAAAGCAGAAAGATTAGAAAGAGGGACGATTTGTACGAAAGGTTTTGAGGATAAAACCAAGATATCTAAAGCTACAGAAAAAAACAACGGACGCAATGCTAAGGAAAATGGTTATCATGAGGAAATTGAGGCCAGTGCAAAAACGGTGCGAGCCTATGCACGTTAGTGCATATAAGCTCTCGCGCCGATAAGGAGAAAACATCCTCAAACTTCTAAGGGCTCTACCTTCAAGGGAACGCTGAGTCCGAGTTGCTATTTGATGAAAATACATGTATAATAAAAATACTAAAAATTTGGAATATGACAGGGCGATGCAATATGGAAATCCGGAGATTTTCAGGAACAGACAACATTGACGATGTCAGCCACGTTTATGCCCAAAGCTGGAAATCGGCATACCGCGGCATTGTCCCGCAGGATTATCTGGACAGCATTCCCGAAGACCGGTGGTCGAAAATTCTGTTGGGTGAGCTTTCAAATTTATGGGTTGTCAGCGACGGAAAACGGATTATCGGGTCATCGACTTACGCGCCGGCGAGAGACGAAAAATACGGCGGCTGGGGCGAAATCATATCAATTTATCTGCTCCCGGAGTATTTTCATCAGGGTATCGGAACGAAGCTGCTGCGTGCCTCCATGAACGGGCTGTTTACCATGGGATACGGCAGTCTTTATCTGTGGGTACTGGAGGATAATTGCTCCGCGCACCGATTCTATGAAAAAAGCGGGTTCCGGTTTAACGGAGATATTATGCAGTCCGTGATCGGAGGCAAGCCGCTGAACGAAGCCAGATATGTCTTTAAAAGGGAGCCGCATGATGAGTGATTTAAGACAAATCCCGGGTATCGGTAAGAGCATAGAGCAGGATTTATTAAACATAGGCTATGACAGCATCGCCTCGCTGGTCGGTCAAAGCCCGGAAGATATGTATCTGAAAGATAGCCTTTATAAAGGCTGTCAGGAGGATAAATGCCTGCTCTATGTTTTCAGGCTGGCCGTTTATTATGCGGAAAATGAAACATGCGCCCCTGAAAAATTGAAATGGTGGTATTGGAAAGACAAAGAATATAAACCCGAAACGCGAAAATGAAAAGTAATAAAATCTTTCCGCCTGGAGGGGTATACCAATATGAGCCGTACAGAAGAAGAGATTCAGCATAGGTTATTTGAGTTGCAGGATCTGAAATACAAAGAATTCCAATGCAAACTCATGCCGACGGTGAACCCGGAGACCGTCATCGGCGTCCGCACGCCCGATCTGCGGAAGCTTGCAAAGGAATATTCAAAAACGCCGGAGGCTTCGGATTTTCTCAAAATCCTGCCGCACAGGTATTATGAGGAAAACAACCTGCACGGCTTTCTGATTGAAACGATCAGAGATTATGACACCGCCAGTAACGCCGTCGACGCGTTTCTGCCGTTTATCGACAACTGGGCAACCTGTGACCTGATTTCGCCAAAGGTCTTCAAAAAGCACCTGCCGGAGCTCTATGAGAAGATCAAAGTCTGGCTGAAATCCGATCGGACCTACACGGTGCGATTTGGAATCGAAATGCTCATGAGCTTCTACCTCGACGATAATTTCAGACCGGAGATACCCGAGCTTGTGGCAGGCATACGCTCAAATGAGTATTACATCAACATGATGATCGCCTGGTATTTCGCAACGGCGCTGGCCAAACAGTACTTTACTACCCTGCCGTACATACGGGAAAAACGCCTGAAGAAATGGACGCACAACAAAACTATTCAGAAAGCGATTGAGAGTTATCGGATCAGTGATGAAACAAAGGCGTATCTTCGGACGTTGAAAGTAAAATGAGGCCGGGTTTCAAAATGGGGGGTAAAACTGATGTATGAACGCCTGCTTGAAAAAAGCGTTCCTCCTGACGATGATTTTTTAAAGGAGTACCTCGGCACTGAAGGTTATGGCTTTTTGCTTCAATTGGAGATATTCTTGAACAATCACTACGACTTGAAGAAAGAGCTGAAGTTTCCCTTCGGCAACAGTTACGGCTGGGGATACAAATACAGCCACAAGTCCAGCCATCTGTGCTATGCTTTCTTTGAATCGGGAGCATTCACCGTAACGCTGCAGCTCGGCGACCCTTGTGTCTCCGCTGTCCAAAAAATGCTGCCGACCCTTTCAAAAAAGACAAACCGGCTTTGGCAGAACCGCTATCCCTGCGGCGAGCAAGGCGGTTGGATTCATTACAGGGTAATTGAAAAGAATGACCTTGATGATATTTTTGAATTGATAAAGGCAAAAAAGAAACCGGTTCGACAACGAGAAAATTATTGAGGCCGGGGTGGATCGAGCGCCGGATACAGGTCTAGTCCAAATGATTAAAGGGCGCAAAATATTGATATTATTCGAGGTTGGTGAGAAAGTGAAAAGGTGCATTGCAGTTGCCGGGATAGCTGAATAAAAATGAATTTTGGAGGTTTATTATGACTATTCCGGCTGATAAAATATATCCGCGAACCAATGACCTTGAAACCGTATACCTGAAAAGCGTGATTACGGACCCCAATATCGTCATCGGCGATTATACGATGTATAATGATTTTGTTTCCGACCCGAGGCTTTTCGAAAAGAACAACGTGCTGTATCATTATCCAGTCAATCATGACCGTCTGATTATCGGCAGGTTCTGTTCCATCGCCTGTGGAGCAAAATTCCTGTTTACGAGTGCCAACCACACGCAGAAATCACTTTCAACCTATCCGTTCCCAATTTTTTTTGAAGAATGGGGTCTAAACAAAAAGGATGTTGCGTCCGCATGGGACAACAAAGGCGATATTGTCATCGGCAACGACGTCTGGATTGGCTTTGAAGCGGTGATCCTGTCCGGCGTCCGTATCGGCGACGGCGCGGTCATAGGGGCAAGAGCGGTCGTGACAAAGGATGTCCCGCCGTATACCGTGGTCGGCGGTGTTCCCGGGAAAGAAATCAAGAAACGTTTTGATGAAGAAACCGTTCGGAAATTGCGGCAGATCGAGTGGTGGAACTGGCCTGTTGATAAAATTCGGCGGTTCCTACCGGATATTATCAACGGAGAAATCGACAAGCTATATGCTTAAATGATTCTCCATTTGAGAACAATCAGAAGTTGCAGGCAGTCCGGCTTCCCAGCCGGACTGCCTGCTATCCGATCCACCATTTGGACGAGGAGAAGCACACGGTTAACATCAGCCATGGATGAGACAATATCAAGACACCGCAAATAACATATTTGGCAGCCGTATGACTGTTTTTCCCGAAATTAATATAGTGCTTGACATAAAATTTTTATTCGGCTACGCTTAAGTCAAGAGATGAGACGTCAGCTCTCAATTCAACAAACGGAGAGTTAAAAAATGTATCATGGAAGGTTTACCGGATCCCACTATGAGGCCGGATACAAATGGGGGCGCCTGCTGCTTAAAAACGGGAAAAAGCTCGACCATTGCCCGACTTTCGGACTGACGAAGGACAAATATGTCTTTGCCGGAGAATGCGTCAAAGAATATCAAGTCTATTTCCCCGAGATTTTAGAGGAAATACTGGGAATCGCAGATGGAAACGAGGTGCCTGTGGAAACCCTTCGGGCACTGCTATTCTGTATGTACTGCTTCGAGCCTGATCACAAATGCACCTGCTTTGCCTTCAGCACAGACGAGGAGATTGTCTTTGCCCGAAACAGCGATTTTCTCGTTAGCCTTGAGAAGCTCTACATGAACTGCCTGTATCGTCTGGAAGGTGCTTATGCATTCAACGGAAATACGACCGCCTTTGTGGAGATGGAGGACGGTGTCAACCGGCACGGGCTGGCGGTCGGGCTGACCTTTGTCTATCCGCATCTGCAAAAGCCGGGGCTCAACGCCGGGATGCTTCTGCGGTATCTCCTGGAGAAATGCCTGACGACCGCCGAAGCGATAGAGGCGCTGCGCAGGCTCCCAATTGCGTCGGCGCAGACGCTGACCATTGCGGACAAAAGCGGCGAAATTGTGGTTGTGGAATGCAATCCAAAAGAAATGGAAGTTATCCGGCCGCGTACCGGTGAGCGATTTGTCGCGACCGCCAACAATTTCAGTTCCGAAAAGATGCGGCCTTACCGCAACCCGGACATCGACGACTGGCGCTCGGACGAACGGTATCAAACCGCGCGGAACGCGCTGGAACAGAGCAAAGGCGGTTACACCGTGGCTTTTGCGGAGGACGTTCTTTCCGGAAAATACGGATTTATGTGCCAGTACGACCGCAGACAAAATGCCGATACCGTCTGGTCCGTTGTCTACGACCTCAAGCGGAAGCAGATCTGGAGGGCTGAGGGGAACCCCTCACGGAAGAGTTTTAAGGAAGATACCAGAATGAATCTGGATTAAGTTATGATCCTGCTTTGCACAGCACCGGGCAGTTTATGATGGCTGCTATATGCTGATTTTTCACATCTCAAGGATCACGGGCAGTTCCTGCATACGGCGGTGGGGAACCGTAATTCACCCGATGTTTTGGCTTATAGGCATTTATATATTTACTGGAGATTGCGAAGCATGGTTTTAGAAACAAAAAGATTAGTTTTGAGAGAAATGACACAAGCAGATTTTCCGTCTCTCTGTAAGATTTTGCAGAATGACGAAGTGATGTACGCTTATGAAGGTGCATTTAGCGATGAAGAAGTCCAAAATTGGCTTGACAAGCAGCTTGCTAACTATAAAGAATACGGTTTTGGCTTGTGGTCAGTTGTCTTAAAAGAAACAGGCAGGATGATAGGACAATGCGGGCTGACTATGCAGAATTACAAAGATAGCAAGATATTGGAGGTTGGTTATCTTTTTCAAAAAGAATACTGGCATCAAGGATACGCGACTGAAGCCGCAATTACATGCAAAGATTACGCTTTTGATGAATTAATCGCTGAAGAGGTATATTCCATTATCCGGTATACTAACATTCCGTCACAAAACGTGGCAAAACGAAATGGTATGACTTATGTTGATAAGTTTATCAAACATTACCGAGGAATGGATATGCCTCATTTTCTGTTCTCTGCTAAGCGAGTGTTATGATCCAACTCGCGGCTGGCCAATCCCAATTTGTCGAGCAGGTCGGAATTCGTAGGGGGTAAAGGTTATGAATAAATATAACGCTCTATGGGAATATATTCGGAAGAATGGCAGTCCGTCCATGAAGTTGTCTTTTGATGAGATACATAAGATTGCAGGATATCAGGTCGGAAAGATTTCTCTTAAGGAACAGACGGTCATTTTCAATAAGGTCGGTTGAAAACACATGGAACCCTATACCATTTTTAATGAGAATGAGCACCACTTTCCGGTAGTAATCGACTTGCCGCACAGCGGAGTGCTTGTTCCCCGGGATATCCGTGGTCGCCTCCTTGATAGCGCGTGTCTGTCCAATTCGGATTGGTTCCTTCCGGAGCTTTATGGCTTTCTGCCAGCCATGGGATGCACCACGATCATCAATAACCTGAGCCGATATGTGGTGGATGTGAACCGCCCGATCGGCGGTGCGAAAAGCGGAGATTATCGTAAAACAGTCGTCTATCAGGAGAACACGCAGGGTAACTCTCTGTATTCTCCGCCGCTTGATGAGAAGGAAATCAACGAGCGGGTTATCCGATACTATCAGCCCTATCATCAGGCGCTTGAAAAACTGTTGCGAGCTAAATTACAGGTATATCCATCGGTTCTCTTATTGGATTTACACAGCTTTTTTCTCAATTTTGTCGAAGGCGGAAGTCAGGATGTCTACCTATCGAACAGATGCGGCGCCACGTCTTCCGAACAGACCCTGAAAACACTTCATGAAGGCTTTTCATCGGAGGGCTACAGTGTCCTGAACAATGCCATTATGGGCGGGCACACCATTCATCATTACCGCGAAATCTTTCAGGAACGGTTCGAGGGCGTATTGATAGAGCTTCGATATACGAAATATATTGAGGAACGCTACTTTGGAGAGGAAGAAGTGACATCCAGAAACGAAATGTTATTTGATGAAGCGAAGAAAAAGCTGGAAACCGCGTTTACGAGGCTGCCATATTTTCGGGTGTAATGCTGTATTCCCTGAACAAATAAGGTTTCCGATTTAGAATAAGCAGATTCAAGGCTTTTTTGTTTCATGGTGCGACAGATTCTTCTTCTGGATATGCGTTTTCCTCTTTTAAGAAGCTCAACTTTGATTTTATGGTTACCATATACCTTGCTGGTTGTTGAATACAGCAATCAGCCCAGAAAACGTTTTCTATCACGCCGGACAGTGGATACAAAATTTCCAGTGGAAAGATTGACGGAAATCCTGCCGGGGCAGTATCTACCTTCAGTAATATCACCTCGGCCCATTCAATCAGTTTTACATTCGCTTCCGACGCATCGCTGAGCGCGGAAGACGTCACGCTTGGCGACAACGGTTCCGGTACGCTGGCAAGCGAAAACGCAACCAAATCCGGCTATGGGATAACAGCAATTCTCTCCGTAGTGCCTCCTAATCTGAATTATGAAGATTGGAGGTCCGATCTGGAGAGCGAATACCCGGACAATGTCTCCAACTCATGCACGAAATCAACGGCGAATATCTGTCCGATGAAAGGATGAATCTCAATATTCAGTTGCCGCGGAGCATTATTATCATTGCCGATCTCGGCCTTTTGAACGGCCGTTTTTCCGCTTACAAAATGATTGGCAGCGGCAATATCCGGGATTGCCTCTACTCGATTGCAACTACAACGAGTGGTATGTGGACAGGCTTGGTGATCTGCGCTGCACCGCCGTCCATCACGACGGGCGAAATTACTGCCTGT